>JBNKGC010000265.1:0-7320 GCA_050289625.1 Polyangiaceae bacterium
TTCGCCGAGCCGTTTCGCCGAGCCGTTTCGCCGAGCCGTTTCGCCGAGCCGTTTCGCCGAGCCGTTTCGCCGAGCCGCTTCGCCGAGCCGTTTCGCCCAAGCTCCGACAAGAAGGAGCTGATGTGGACGGCTGGCTCGGCCGTATTGGTCTCGGCCGTCCTGCTCGGGCGGATCCCGACGCCAGCTGCCGGAGGCCAAAGCGCCGCCCCGACTTTTGACGTTTGGCGCGAGCTTGTAGGCTCCTCCGCCATGCAGAGCGGATGGCTTCATGCTTTTCGAGTGCGCGCCATGGCCCTGGTCGTTCTCTTGGCCGTTGGCTGTGGGATCGGGCTCACCTCGAGCGTCGCCTGGGCAGCTGAGCAGGAAGCGTCCTCCGAAGCGCAAGCCCCGCCCGAGCCCACCGCGATTGAGGTGGTCAACGAACACCTCAATCGAGCTCTCGGAAAGATCAACAAAGGCGTTGAGCAAGCTCTGTTCTTCAACGTCACCGGCGACGCGTTCCAGGCGCCCGAGTTTGACGACAAGGGCCGTCCCGTGCTCGGTCCCGACGGCGCTCCGAAGATGAAGACCGTGGCGCTCCCGTTCGTGGTCGCCGTGCTCGCGCTGGGTGGCGTGTTCTTCACCCTCTGGTACCGGTTCGTGAACCTGCGGGGGTTCAAGCACGCCATCGAGATCGTGCGAGGCAAGTACGACAACCCCGAGGACGCAGGAGAGATCACCCATTTTCGCGCCCTTACCAGCGCGCTCAGCGCCACGGTGGGTCTCGGTAACATCGCCGGGGTGGCCATCGCCATCCAGCTCGGAGGCCCCGGAGCGGTCTTCTGGATGATCGTCGCGGCCTTCTTCGGGATGTCGACCAAGTTCTCGAGCTGCACGCTCTCGCAGCTGTATCGGCGCAAGAACCCGGACGGATCGATCTCGGGCGGGCCCATGTACTACCTCGATCTCGGCCTCAAAGACCGGGGACCGGCGCTGGCCACGGTCGGCAAGGTTCTGGCAGTGATCTACGCCTTCATGATCATGGGCGGCTCCTTCGGGGGCGGGAACATGTTCCAAGCCAACCAGTCGTTCGAAGCGTTTTCAGGTGCCTTCGACATCGACCCGGAGAACAGCTGGGTGTTCGGTGTGGTCATGGCCACCCTGGTCGGCGCGGTCATTCTCGGCGGGATCAAGCGCATCGGGGCTGCGACGTCGCGGATCGTTCCGGGCATGGTCGCAATCTACATATTCGCCTCCCTGCTGATTCTGGTGACCCACGTGGGGCGCATTCCTGGGGCCTTCGCCCTCATCTTCGAGCGCGCATTTTCGCAGAACGCCCTCTACGGCGGCTTCATGGGGGTTTTGGTTTGGGGTGTGAAACGCGCCTCGTTTTCCAACGAAGCCGGCCTCGGCAGCTCCGCCATTGCCCATGCGGCGGCGCGCACCGAGGAGCCCGTGCGCGAAGGCCTGGTGGCGATGCTCGAGCCCTTCATCGACACCATCATCGTTTGCGTCATGACGGCGCTGGTCGTCATCGTCACCGGAGCCTGGGACGACCCGGCGATTCCCCGAGAGGCCGGCGTGTCACTGACTACCGCGGCCTTCGCCACGGTTCTGCCGTGGTTCCCCGTGGTGCTCAGCGTCTGCGTGCTGCTCTTCGCGTACTCCACGATGATCTCTTGGTGCTACTACGGGGAGCGCGGCTGGATTTACCTGATGGATCATTTTGGGCTCGGGGTGAGAACCCTGCCCGTCTTCCGACTGATCTTCGTCACCTTCGTCTTCATCGGCAGCGTCACGAAGTTGGACGCGGTCCTCGGCTTTTCCGACCTGTTGATCCTTTGCATGGCCTTTCCGAACATCGTGGGCAGCGTCATTTTGGCGCCCCGCGTGCTCCGAACCGTTCGCGAATACTGGGCTCGCTACCTCGACGGCGACGGCGACGGTGGCCATGCCACGGCTCAGGCTGCAGAGTGACGTCGGCGCCCATGAAGCAGCTGACCATTTGTGGCATGGGGCTTATCGGCGGTTCGCTCGCTCTTGCGGCGCGACGGAACGGCCTCGCTGGAAAGCTCGTCGGAGTCGATCTGGAGGCGACGATTGCTCGGGCGCCCGCCGAGCCGGTCGTCGACGAGTGGGTGCCGTTCGAGGACGCGGTCGGCCGATCGAAAGCCTTTGGTTCGGCGGACCTCTGCGTGCTTGCGATGCCGGTCGGAGTCATTCGCGACGTCCTGCCCGAAGCTCTTGAAGGGGGCGCCGTGGTGACCGACTGCGGCTCGACCAAGCGTGCCATCGCGCAGCTCGCTCGAGCGCGACGGGACGGGGACCGCTTCGTACCGGGACATCCCATGGCAGGGCATCCCGAGGGCGGGCTCGCGAATGCCCGGGCGGACCTCTTCGAGGGGCGGCACTGGATCTTGTCGCGATCGGCGGCGAAGCCGTTTGCCGTCGAACTGGTCGAGAAGCTGGTTCGCGGCGTGGGGGCGGACGTCGTCTTCCTGGAGCCGGAGGAGCACGACCGGTCGGTGGCCCTGACGAGCCATGTGCCCCAACTCGTGGCCAGCACTCTGGCCGTTCTCGCCGAGGAAACCTCCGCGGACCGAGCGGCTGGCCCGGGCTTTGCTTCGGCCACGCGCGTAGCCGGGGGAGCCGCGTCCATGTGGAACGACATTTTCGAAAGCAACGGTGACGCCGTAGCCCAGGCCTTGCGTCTTCTGGGCGAGCGACTCGGACGAGTTGCCGATGCCCTTGAAAAGGAGCCTGTCGATCCCGGCGCAGCGCTCGAGATCCTGGCGGAGGCCCGGCGTATCCGCGGCCGGGACTGAACTGGGCCCTTCCGGTAGCAGGTCCGATCCGAGCTGTTTGCCTCGGAGTTCGAGTCTGACCGGGGCACGGAGATCCGACTGTGTCACTCTGTGCCGGTGATCTCGCGCGCCTGCGAGGGGACGCGCGGCTCCGCACCTGGGCGGGAACGCTGCATCTCGGTGGTGCTGCGGCCACATGTCGATTTCCGTGCGATTGGCCCACCCCGTGCTACTGGGAGGGAACCATGGCACTCCGCCCCCAACGGATCGTGCTCAGCCTGGTTCTGGGTTGTTTGGCCGCGTCCTGCGCGCTCGGTCCAGGCCTCGATCTGCCTTTCAGCGGCGGTGACGACAACGAATCGGATCCGGACGGTGGAGGTAAAGCTGGCGGCGAGCCCCCAACGGGGGCCGGCGCGAACACCGGAGCCGGCGGCACGGGAACGGGCGGTGACTCGAGCGCCGCCGGCGGTTCTTCCGGCGGCACGGAATCGGGCTCGGCCGGAGGTGCAGCGGAGGGCGGCTCATCGGCGACGGGCGGCGGACCGGCAACGGGTGGCCTAGGCGGCGCTCCGGGCGGCGCCGCGGGAGCTGGAGGATGAAGGCCTTTCGGCGCGTTTGTCTAGTGCTGGTTGCCGCGTGGGCGGTGTCCTGCAATCTCAGCCCGAACCCGGAACTCCCGGGTGTGAGCGGTCCGACTGGTGCGACCGGCGGCGGGGGTCAGGCGGCCACCGGTGGCACCACCGCGACGGGTGGGAGCACCGCGAGCGGCGGGACCTCGGCGACCGGAGGCGCCGCGGCCGGCGGGAACGTCGGGACGGGCGGAGCAGCGTCGGGTGGCTCGAATGTGGGTGGTTTCGCGGGCGCCCCGGGCGGTGCGGCAGGTGCTGCGGGAGCCGAAGGATGAAGCGCTGGGCCGTTGCTTGCTTCGTTTTCGGGGGAGTGGTGGCGATCGCCTGCAACCTGAGCCCCGTCGAGGACCTCCCGGTGGATTCCGGAACGGGCTCCGGCGCGACTGCGAACGGGACCGGGGGCGGGTCGATCGACCTCGGAACTGGCGGGGCCAACGGATCGGACGATCCGCAGGCTGGTCAGGCGGGCGCAAGCGGCGAGGGTCCGGGTGGCCTCGGCGGCATGAGCGGTTCGACCGGCACAAGCGGTTCCGGCGGAGGAGTTCGCTAAGGTTTTCGGCGATCACCGCAAGCCGTCAACGCCCGGGTTGGACCTCGTCGCTCACAGGCCCATCACGGTTTGCCGCCGGTCGAGTTGATGTAGTTGTCGAACAGATCGGCGATCATGTCGGCGAGAATGCCATCGGCCACTCGAAGGCGACGGCTCATCTCGCGCGCGATGTTGAGCAGCACCAGAGAGTACGCCTTGACGTCGTAGCGGTAGAGGGCATCGAGGTCGCTTGCCGTCAGGCGCACGAGGCGCGCGGGTGACAGGGCGCGCACCGTAGCTGAACGCGGTTGCACGTCGACGATGCTCATCTCTCCGAACCAGTCACGCTCACCGAGCATGGCGACGCGCGAGTCCTGACCGGAGCGACTCTTCTTCAAGACCTCGAGCTCACCTTGCAGGACGACGAACATGTCGTCGGCTGGGTCGGCCTCATGGAACAACACCGTGCCGGGCGTGACCTCCATCACCTCGAGATTTTCGCTCAGGTGCTCGAGCACCGGATCGGGGAGAGCACCAAATAGGCCGATGCTCCGCAGCTCGGCGGCGGTCACGACTTGGGCAGGGCGTTCGGCCTCGCGCATGGCTTCCTTTCAGAGGTTCTTGTGGAAGACGACGCGCGGCCGTGCCGGGCCCGAGTAGTCCTCGACGGGCGTCGCCGTCCAACCGGTGGCTTCGTGAAAGGCGATGGATCCCGCGTTGCCTTCGGTGGTGATCGCCTTCAAGCGCTTGCAGCCGGCGGCGCGAGCCTCTTCTTCGAAGCTCTGGTAGAGCACCTTACCTACGCCGCGGCGGCGGTAGTCCGGGTGGATGCCGACGAGGTGGACGTAACCCGTCTTCGGTGGCCCGGGAGCAATGAAGCCGAACAGGAAACCCACCATGATCCCGTCGTGCTCGACGACACGCGCCAACCCGCCGAGCTCGTAAAAGAAAATAGGATGGGCGAGCGCACTCGTGGGCCCGCCCCACCAGCGGTCGATCACTTGAACGATGTGGTCATAGTCCTGCTTGCCGAGGGGTCGCGTGATCATACGTTCCTTTGGACGTGCGTTGTGCTGGATGGTCGACGCCGAGCGCTTTCGCCGGCGCTCCCGCGAGAGCGTATCACGGTGCTGGTCAGGTTGCGCCCGGTCGTGTACGAACCGGCCCATGTCGGCTCCGGTTTTTATAGCCCCGTCGATCTTGAGCGCGGACCTCGGGCACCTGGCTCGCGAGATCGGCGAAATCGAGACGGGGGGGGCCGACATGGTCCACGTCGACGTGATGGATGGGTGCTTCGTTCCGAACATCACCTGGGGACCACCTATCGTGCGGGCAACTCGCGCGATCACGAGGTTGCCGGTGGATGTCCACCTGATGATTGTGGAGCCGGCCCGGTACGTCGAAGCGTTCGCGGAGGCGGGTGCCGACATCATCGGCATCCACGTCGAGGCGGATCCACACGCCCAGCGAACGCTGTCCCACATCCGTGAGCTGGGGAAAAAATCCTGCATCACGCTGAACCCTCAAACTCCTGCGTCCGCGGTCGAGTACCTTCTCGACGACGTGGACCAGATTCTCGTGATGAGTGTGAACCCCGGCTTTGGCGGTCAGAAGTTCCTACCTCTAGCGCTCCGGAAGATCGAGGCCTTGCGCAAGATGATTGACGCGCGCGGGCTTTCCGTGGACCTGGAAGTCGACGGGGGGATTTCCGAAAAAAATGCCGGACAGGTGGTGGGCGCCGGGGCCAACGTGCTGGTGGCCGGAAACGCCGTTTTTGGCCAGCCGGATCGGAAGGCGAGCATTGATGCGATTCGGGCGGCTTCGGCCTGACTCTCGCCGCCACGGCAGGGGGACAACTCGTCGCCGCGTCGCCGTGGTGTGCTGCGTAGCGCTCTTCTCGGGGTGCGGGAGTTCGCCGAAGGAGAGTCGTGCACCGAGTACCGATGACTCCACCCCGGCGCCGCCGGCGGAGGCCGAGGGGAGTGCTCCCGCACCCGGGGCATCGTCCAGCCAGACGATGGCGAGCCTCTCGAAGCCGCAGGTTCTCGGAGCCCTCGAGCGGCATCTCGAAGAGGTGGCGCGCATCCGCCGCCTTCCGCTGCAGGGTGCCGTTCGCGGGGAGATCCTGGAGCCCGATGCGCTGGTGGAACGCGTCCGCGGCTTGATGCAGGAGGACGTGCCCCCCGAAGCGCTCGTCGGACTAACGGAGGCGCTCTTCGCCCTCGGAACGGTGCCGCCGAATTTCGATTACGAGGCGAGCGTGCTCGCGATGATGGGGGACGAATTGGCGGGCCTGTACGACCCGGATGCGGACGCGATGTATCTCCGCGCGGATCTGGGGGAGGCAGCGCTCGAAGCGACCTTGCAGCACGAGCTGGTGCATGCCCTTCAGGATCAGCATTACGACATCGGCACCCTGATTGAGTGGCAGCCGGACGGCACCGATCGCTCGAGCGCCCTGAGTGCATTGGCCGAGGGGGACGCGACCAGTGCGATGCTCGACGGGATGCTCGCCGAGAGCGGCAAGCGTGCGACGGATCTGCCCGAAGATCTCGTCGAAGGACAGATGGCGCTCCTGGCGGGCGCCACCGACGACGCAGAGCGGGTGCCCGCCATTCTGAAGCGTTCCTTGGTCTCGCCTTACTTGGATGGCCTGCGCTTCGTGCATGCCGTACGTCGACAGCACGACTCGACGGAGGACTGGGAAGCGATCGACCGCATTTGGAAGGAGCTCCCCACGACCACCGAGCAGATCCTGCATCTCGACAAATACGAAGCGCGGGAACCGGCGGTCACGGTGCCCGTTCCCTCGTCCCCAGACACAGAAAATGACGAATGGCGTGCGTCCTTCCACGACGTGTGGGGGGAGCAGTCGCTTCGGCTTCTGTTTGAAGAGTGGATGCCGGCCGTGACGGCTCGCGAGGGCGCTACCGGCTGGGGTGGGGATCGCTTGGTCGTGCACTCCGCCGGAGGCCAGCGCGCCGTGGCGTGGCACGTCGTCGCCGACGATTCAGCCGCAGCAACGCGAATGTACGAAGCGTTCGTCCGTGGGGTGCTTTCTCCCGGTTGGAGCAAAGACCGACCGGTGCTCGCCGAGGTCACGAGGGAGCAAGCGGCTCGGGCCGCGCGCAAGGACCGTGTGTGTCGCGAGCACGCAGGTCGGGGACCCTTTGTCGTAGCCCGAAAGGGCAAGAGTGTGGTCGTCGTCGTGGGTCCGTACGAGCGCTCGGGCACGGGCGGCGTCGTTCCACGCGGTGACTGCGACCGAGCCGTGCGTTGGGCTGGGCGCGTTCTCGCCGGACGTTGAAATCCGGCGCGTGTGTGGGCTCCGGCCTTCGCGGGCCCCTGACGGGGCGAGGGCCCGCGAAGGCCTTCGTTG
>JBNKGC010000266.1:0-7319 GCA_050289625.1 Polyangiaceae bacterium
GGCAGCGGCGGCACCGGGGGGGGTGGCGGCACGGCATTCACTTGTCCCGCAAGATCCGAGAGTTTGGTCCTCGACTTGAACGGGGCAACCCCGACCGAGCTGGAGGCCCCCCTTCCCATGGATCAAAGTTTCCTGGAGGGCCCTGTTTGGATCGGCGACGCTCTCCTCGTCTCACAGATTAGAAAGTATGGAGAGAACGACGGCAGCCCGCCTCCGTCGCGCATCTTGAAGTACACGCCGGGAACGGGGTTCGAAAGCTTGATCGAGGACGCGGGATCGAACGGGCTCGCTCTTCGGGGCGACGGCAAGCTGGTGTCGGCCAACCACAAGGTCGGCGGCCTGGTCGAGTTCGATCCGAATGATGCTAGCGCGGCGGGCGTCACGATCGTCGACATGTACCAGAACGCGCGGTTCAACTCGCCGAACGATCTCGCCTTGCGGAGCGATGGCAATATCTACTTCAGCGATCCGAGCTGGCAGGCTCCCAATCCGAAACCTCAGCCGGAGAATCGCGTCTACCGGGTGGACCCCCAGGGAACGGTTACCGTCATTCCGTCGAGCCACAGCAACCCGAACGGGATGACTCTTTCTCCCGACGAGACCACCCTCTACGTGGGCGGGGATGGTCAGCTCATGGCATACCCCGTGATGTCCGATGGTAGCGTCGGCACCGGCACGCCTTTCGGGAACCTGAGTGGCACGGACGGTCTCGTGGTGGATTGCGCCGGCAACCTCTACGCGGCCACCGGGAGTGGAGGCATCCAGGTCCGAGACTCCTCGGGCACCACCCTTGGCACCATCAATGTCGCGGGGGGCCCCACGAACGTCGCGTTCGGGGGCCCCAACAACACGACCCTGTATGTGACCAACTACGACGAAGGGAAGCTCTACTCCGTCGAGCTGAACGTCCCGGGCTTCCCGTACTGACGTCGCGACCCAGACGCCGGGGCGAAGTTCCAGCTCCGCCTCGGCATCCGGCCTTCCCATCCGTGTGGCCCGGAGCCGACACACACCAAGGCCGCCTCGGCATCCATTCCAGAGCCACGCGCCTTGTCGTGCGTCTGGCGGGCGTCGACGCACGACATGCGGCGTCGTGTCCGTCTGGAGGGGGACAAGGTCGAGGGAGCAATCGTGGTCTGAAGCGCAGACGAGGGCCGAGCGTGGTATCCCCGCGCCGTGCGGCGCGGTCCTCTCTACATGCTCCTCGCGGGGATCTTCTTCACGATCATGATCACGGCCGTGAAGATTGCCCGGGAGGAGCTCAGCGCCTTCTCGATCATCTTCTGGCGCTCCCTCGTCGGCGTGCTTTTCACACTCGCTCTTTTGCGCAGTCAGGTGCGTTGGCCGTCGCGCCCCGCCCTCGTCGCTCTGCGTGCCCTCCTTGGTTTCGCGGGGATGGCCTGCGTCTTCACCTCCGCACGGGGGCTCTCCATCGGAGATCTGTCGGTCCTCCACAAACTGCAGCCCCTGATCGTCGGAGCCATGGCTCCCTGGTTTCTCGGAGTGGGCGAACGACCGGGGCGCGTTTGGGGAGCTCTGCTGGCAGGATTTGCCGGCGCCCTTCTCGTGATCGGACCCGACCTGTCGATTGGCAATTGGTACGGGATGTGGGCCGTCTTGGGAGCGTTCTTTTCGGCTGCGGCTCACGTCACCATTCGCTCACTCGGGCGGGATCACGATCCCGGCACGGTGGTGCTCTGGTTTCAGGCGCTCGGGATCCCTTGCGCCTTCGGCGCTCAGTGGCTCTCGGAGCGCGCGATGCCGTTGCCCAGCGCGACGACGTGGGCCCTCATCGTCCTCATCGCCTTTTGTGCGACCGCAGGCCAGTTTTGCATGACGACTGCCTACAAGCTGGACAAGGCGGCGCGAATCGCAGCGATCTCTTACGCGGCGCCCCTCTGGGGCTTCCTCGCCGACGTGGTCGTCTTCGGAGCATCGCCCCGTCGCGCTGCGGTTCTGGGCGGCTCGCTCGTCGTCGGTGCGGGCCTCTGGCTGGTGTTCACGAAGGACGACGGAAAGGCGGACCTTGCTTCGAAGGGGCCTGAAAGCGCGTGAGGCGAGCGAATTGCGGGATGCCGTCGTGCAGACGGAGCAGTCCGCGCCGTCAGTAAAAGGAGCCGGCTAGGCCCAGCGCCCCACCGCGAGGCAAAGGAACGAACCCCCACTCGACCCAAGCCACGACCTCGGTAGGAAAGCGCCCGGCGCCGTTCAACCCGGAACCGTCATGAGAAGCGCTCCTGTGTTCCTCGCTCGACCAAGCCCGCCCAGCACTGCCTCCGAGAGCCTCTCCGACGAGCGCCCCCGACAGGACGTCGGAGGCCCAGTGGTTGTCGCCGTACCACATGCCAAACCCCACCCCGAGGGCGAGCGGGTAGCCCACGTACCGGAGCGCCCGAAGCTCTGGAGATGACGTACGCAGGGCCGCCGCCGCAGCGAACATCACCGCGGTGTGCCCGCTGGGGAACGCCCCGAGCCCCTGGGCGAACGGCTCGAAGTCTTGCGCGTCGCCGGGATAATCGAGGCGGTCGGGAGCGTCCGGATCGCGTCCACCGTTCGGCCAGGTGCGTCCCGTCGCCCACTTGGTGAGCGACACGGCCGCCAGCGTGGCCGCCATTCCCTGAAGCATGGCGGCCGGGGCTTTTTGGAGGTCACAGTCGTCCACGACCGCCGCTACACCCCACGTGAGCGCGGTGCCACCAAACACCACGTACGGCGCAGCCAGCGAGACGGACTCCGGACGGTAGGACCCTCCGAGGTCATCCTGGGCGACGACTCGAAGGTCGTAGTCCACGCCGGTCGGTGCCAACACGAGGGGAGGCACCGCGGCGGCTCCGAGAAGCGCGAGGGGCAACGGGCGGAGGACCTCGGAGCCCGCCTCCGGCAAACGCTGCCAAGGCGCCGCGCACAGAGCCTCGCTGTTGGACGCGGCGAGCAGGGTGACGGCCAAACCCAATCCGCACCCGCCCCAGCGCATGCCGAGTTCACTCACGAAACGCGCGAACCGTCAAAGGTGCGGAGCCGTCCTTCGGATGAATCCGGAGAGGCTTCGCTCCGGAGCCGCCACGAAACCAGCCGAACGGCAGTGGTTCGACGACGGGACGCTTGATCCACCGTGGTGCAGAATTACGGTGCGCACCGTGACACTCGTCGTCGGGATCGATCTGGGCACGACCCATTCGGCCATTGCATCGGGCCGTCGAGACACTTCGCAAGCGGAGGTGCCTGGCATCGAGCAGTGGATCGCACCGGGAACCACCGGCATCGAGCCCCTGCTTCCCTCCTTCTTGTTTCTGCCCCCCGCAGCCGAGACCACGACCGATCCTTTCGGAGACGCCCCGTGGATCCTGGGTGAGCTCGCCCGGCGTCGAGGACGCGAGGTTCCTGCACGACTCGTCAGTTCGGCCAAGAGCTGGCTCTGTCACGCCGGTGTCGACCGCACGGCCCCCATCCTCCCGTGGGGCAGCGACGACCCGGAGATTTTGCGGATGTCGCCTCTCGAAGCGAGCGCGCGACTCCTGGAGCACATGCGGCGAGGCTGGGACGCCGCGCATCCGGGGGCTCCCCTCTCCGCTCAGGAAGTCGTGCTCACGGTGCCCGCCAGCTTCGACGAGGTCGCACGCGAGCTCACCGTGCGCGCCGCGAGACAGGCGGGCCTCTCGGTGCGCTTGCTCGAGGAACCGCAAGCCGCGTTCTACGACTTCATCGCGCGCGAAGGACAAGCGGGGCTCGAGCGCCTCTGCCCGGGGGAGAGAGCCCACGTGCTCGTCTGCGACATCGGGGGCGGCACCACCGATCTTTCGTTGATTCGCATCGAGCGAACCCCTGAGGGCTTCGACTCGAGCCGACGCGCGGTCGGCAGACACCTCCTCCTCGGAGGTGACAACATCGATCTCGCTCTCGCCCACCACCTCGAAGGACGTTTCGCTCCGGAAGGCAAGCGCCTGCCCCCGAGCGAGTTTCTCCAGCTCGTCCAACAGAGTCGCGGCGCCAAGGAAATCCTCCTCGGCGATTCGGCACCCGAATCGATGCGCGTGGCCGTGAGCCGAGCCGGCTCGGCCCTCGTCGGCGCCACGCGGACCGCCGAGGTCACCCGCGACGAGGTGCTTAGCCTCGTGCTCACTGGGTTCTTCCCCGGGGCGCGCCTCACCGAGCGCGCGGAACGCCGAGCGACGACGGCTCTCGTGGCCTTCGGGCTGCCTTACGAGCGTGACGCGGCGATCACCCGCCACCTCGCCGAATTTCTCACCCGCCACGCGAGCGACACGCGCGCGGCTCCCAGCGCGGATGAAAGCGAGCCGCCCGACGTCGACGCAGTGCTCTACAACGGGGGGCCATTTCGTTCGCCAGCTCTGCGGAAGCATCTCCATCGCGTCCTCGAAGAGATGCTCGGCAGGCCCCTCCTCGAGGTCGAACAACCGGATCCGGATCTCTCCGTGGCTCGCGGCGCGGTCGCCTTCGGTCGCTCCGTCCACGGGCTGCTTCCCTCCATCGCCAGCGGCGCTGCCCATGGCTACTACGTCGGGGTGGCAGCGGGCGCTGGGAACCCCCGCGCCGTCTGTGTGGTCCCGCGCGGATCCAAGGAAGGGCAGCGACATCACGTCGATGTCGGTCTTTCGCTCACGGTCGGCAAACCCGTGCGCTTCGAGCTCTACGCTCGCGACTCAGGCGTGGCCCACGGCCCCGGTGAGCTGGTGGAGGTAGACGACGACTGCGAGCTCTTGCCTCCCCTAGCAACGACCTTCGAAGCGGAAGGCGAAAGTGAAACCGTCCGTGTGGCGCTGGAGGGGGAGCTCAGCGCCGTGGGTACGGTGGAGCTCGCCTGCGTCGAAAGCGCGACGAGCGAGACGCCTCGGCGCTTCCGACTCGCTTTCGAGCTTCGAGGAAGTGAAGCCAAGCGCAGTTCACGTGCCTCAGGCGCGCCGACGGACGAAGGCTCGAGCCGCGGTGCACGACCACGGAGCTCGGCCGGAGGCGCTCGCCTCGACGAAGCGTACGAAGCCATCCAGCGCGTGTTCGGGAAGGGTCGAAAAGACGTGAAGGAACGCGAGGTCAAGGACCTCCTGCGCACCCTCGAAAAGCTCCTCGGAGAACGGCGCACGTGGACCCTCGAACAAAGTCGTGCCCTGTTCGACGTGCTTGGGCCGAAGCTGAAGGCCCGACGTCGCTCACCGGACCACGAACGCGTCTATTGGATGCTGTCGAGCTTCTGCCTCCGCCCCGGGTTCGGTCATCCCCTCGATCCAGGGCGCATCGCCTTGGTCGCTTCGGCCCTCGAAGAAAACCTCGCCTTTGGCCAGAACGAGCGCACCTGGCAGCAGCTGTTCATCGCCTGGCGCCGTCTCGCAGCTGGCCTCGACGAAACACGCCAAACCCGCATGCGAGACCTGATCGATCCGTTTCTCGCGCCCGCGAGTCGCAAGCTCAAAAAGCCCAAAGGCTTCAAACCGCAGTCGCTGCTCGACGGCCTCGAAGCCGCGTCGTGGCTCGAACGAGTCCCGACCAAACGGCGCCTGGAACTCGCCGAATGGATCCTCGAGCGCACCTGGACGGACCGTGAGCCTCGCCTCTGGGCTGCCATCGGACGACTGGGCACCCGCGTGCCCCTCTACGCGAGCGCTCACCACGTACTGCCCGCACGGCACGCGGAGAATTTTCTGGACCACCTGCTGCGCGAGCCGTGGCAGGAGATGAGGAGCGCTGGTCTCGCCGCAACCCAACTGGCCCGCCGTACGGACGACCGGAGCCGAGATGTGAGCGATTCGGTGCGTGCCGAAGTGGCGCGCCGTCTGCGAGAAATCGACGCGCGCGCCGAGTGGATCCGCTCCGTGGAAGAGGTCGTGCCCCTCACAGAACTCGACCAAGCAGACGTCTTCGGCGAAGAGCTTCCTGTCGGGCTGTCGTTGGTCTAGGCCTCGGACATGACTTCCTCCTCCGTGGTCCTCGTCGGAGTCGGTGAGCTTGGCGGCGTTTTCGCTCGCGGCTTGCTTCGCCTCGGCCACCCCGTGGTCCCCATCACACGAAACCAACGATCGGCGGAAGTCGCGCAAGCCACGCCGGAACCCGAGCTGGTCCTGATCACCGTTGGCGAAGACGATCTAGAGCCCGTGCTTCGTGACCTGCCTACCTCGTGGCGCGGTAGTCTCGGGTTCGTTCAGAACGAGCTCTTGCCCTACCAGTGGGAGGCCACGGCGAGCGCCCCGCCCACCGTGGCCATCGTGTGGTTCGAGAAAAAACCTGGCCGAGAAGTCCACGTCGTCGTGCCGTCCGTGCTTTCGGGACCGAAGACTTCCCTGCTCGGTGCCGCACTCGACACGCTCTGCATCCCGTGGCGGGCAGTGGGCAACGGCGGGGAGTTGATGCATGAGCTCGTGCTCAAGAACTTGTACATCCTGTGCCTGAATCTCTGCGGCCTCGAAACCGGTGGTCTGGCTGGAGAGCTCCTCACGAAGCACCGCGAGCTGTTCGTGAAAGTGCGCGAGGAATGTCTCGAGCTTCAAAGGGCCCTCCTCGGGAGCGACGGCCAAACCCTCGACGACTCGCGGCTGTTCGCCGATTTGCGGGGAACCATCGAAGCCGATCCGGGGCACGGCTGCGCGGGTCGAACCGCGAAGGCTCGCCTCGGACGCTGTCTCGACCATGCGGCGCGCCTCGGTCTGGAACTGCCCACGCTGAAGAAGCTCTCCGCTACCCACGGCGCGGGGGGTTCATGAGCGAGGCGCGAGGCTGGATCGTCGACCTCGACGGCACGCTCTACCACCCGAACCCCCTCAAGCTCGCAATGCTGGCCGAACTGTCCCTGTTCGGCCTCGGTGCCGTCCGAATCATCCGCGCCTTCCGCAAGCAGCACGAAGCGCTGCGCGATGAGCTCGCGAGCGATCCCGCCAGAACCTACGCTCCCTCGGCTTTCGAAGAGCAGCTCCGACGCACCGCCGAGGTTCTCTCTTCGAGTCCGGAAAAAGTCCGCAGTACCGTCCATCACTGGATGACCGAGCGCCCGGCGCGCTACCTCAGGCCCCTCCGGCGCAACTCCCTGGTCAGGGAAATCGAGGAGCACCGCGCGCGAGGGGGCAAGACCGCAATCGTGAGCGACTACCCCGCGCTTCGAAAGCTCGAGGCCCTCGGACTTCGCCAGCTGTTCGACGTGGTCGTGGCCAACGGGGAGCACCCAGGCCTCTCCCGTCTCAAGCCAGCGCCCGACGGCATGCTCCTCGCCGCCGAAGAGCTGGGGCTCCCCCCCACCGACTGTCTCGTCATCGGTGATCGCAAGGACGCCGACGGTGCCGCAGCGGAGGCCGCCGGAATGCGCTTTCGATTGATTC
>JBNKGC010000267.1:0-7191 GCA_050289625.1 Polyangiaceae bacterium
CGAGCCACACAGGAGGCGCTGGTATTTGGCCTGGCCAAGAAGGTCCCGCAGCTGAGGGACAGGCTCTACTGGGCCGCGTGCGCAGCACTAGAGGAGGGGCGCATCGACGATGCCATCGCTACCTATGCCCGGGCGATCGAGTCCCAACCGAGCGGCACCGTGGCGCCCCTGGCCCGAGCCCGACTCCTCGAACGCCGTGGCGACCTCAAAGGGGCAAGGGACGGATTCGAGCAGGTCCTGCCGCGCCTCAAGGGGTCCGAGCTCGAGATCACGCTGCGGAGCTTGATGCGGCTGAGCCTCGACCTGAAGGATTTCGACACAGCGAAGAAGCATCACGAAGCCTTGGTCAAGAAGGCGCGTGGCTCCCTCTACGTCCGTGCGGAGCTCGGTCGCGAGCTTTTGACCCGCGGTGAAAACGAGCGCGCGGTCGCCGAATATCGGAAGGTGGTCGAGGCCTCTCGGGGAGACAACCGGGCACTCGCGCCCGCCCTCCGCGATCTGGGAGCCGCACTGATCGCCACGGGACAGGCGCGGGAAGCCATCGGTGTTCTCCGGCAGGGCCTGCGAGCCGCCGCGGGCCAGTCGGGCATCAGCCGAGAAATCGACGAGCTCTTGGTCCAAGCGTATCGCCTGGAGGGTCGCCTCCCCGAATTGCTCGCCGAACTGGAGAAGCGCGGCGGAACCAGCTTCGATCGCCTCGTCCTTTTGGGAAAGCTCTACGAAGAGACCGGCAACGTCGAAAAGGCGCTCGATGTTTACCGAAAGGCCCTCCGCCTCGATCGCCGAGCCATCGAGACGCGGCTCAAAGTGGTGCAGCTCCTCGAGCTGTCGGGTGAGCTCGACGAAGCGATCGCTCAGTACGAAGAGCTCGTCCGAGCCGCTCCCGATGACAGCTCACTCACTTTTCGGTTCGTGGAGGCGCTCCTGCAGCGTGGCGAGCGAGCGCGCGCCCTGCGCCATCTCGATCAGCTCGAGCGACGCGTCCTCGGCGACGAAGACGCCCTCGTCGCCCTCATCGATTTCTACGAGCGGATCGGTGAAACCGATCGGGCTCGAAAGGTGCTCGAACGCCTTTCAGCGACCGGCGTCCGTGACCCGCGCCATCTGGTCGAGCTCGGCAGCCGCTACTGGCGCGATGGCAAACGCGATGCAGCGCGAGCGACGTGGAAGAAGATCCTCGTCGTCGAGCGAGATCGCGCACGCGCGTTGGTGACCCTCGGCGAGGTCTATCTCGACCACGATCTCAGCACCGAAGCGCTCGAGGCCCTTCGCAAAGCCGTCGAGCTCGCACCAGGCGAAACCCAGCACCGCCGCTCTTTGGCCGTGGCCCTCGAGCGGGTCGGGGCAGCATCGACGGGCGCCTCCCAGCGCACCTACTACGACGAGGCCCTGAAGGCCTGGGAAAAGCTCCTCGAGATGGCGCTGACCCCAGGCGCGACGCGTGGCAGCCATCTCGCTCGCGAGGCGCGGAGTCACATCGTCAAGGCGTGGCGGCGCACCGACCAGCTGCAGAGTCGCATGGTGCCTTTGGCGCGACGGCTGAACGGTTCCCCACCCGATCTCGAAGCAGGGCGTCTGCTCGCGGAAGCGCAGCTCGAGTTGCGCGACCACGCGGCAGCCGAGCGAACGCTGCGCAAGATCGTCACCAAGGAACCGGGAGACATCGCCAGCCTGCTTTCCCTCGAGCGAGTGCTGGTCGCCCAGAAGAAGCTCGATGAAGCGATCGGGATCCTCGAACGCCTAGTGAAGCGCGAGCCGCGCCGCGCTCGCGAGTACTACCAGCGCATGGCTCGCTATGCGGCAGAGCAGTACCAAGACGAACGCGCGATCCGCTACGCCGAACGCGCCGTGGAGCTGAGCCCCGACGACGCTCACGGCCACCAGAAGCTGGGCGAGATGTACCGGCGTCGTCAGGAAACCGACCGCGCCATCGCAGCCTTCCGCAAGGCCATCGCGAAGAACGATCGCTTGTATCCGGCGTACTTCCAGTTGGCCGAGCTGTTGATTGGCAAAGGAGAAGACGAGGAAGCCGATCGCTGGCTCAGGCGGGTCGTTCGCTCCGCCCCGGACGAAGAGCTCGTCTCTCGCGCCGCACGTCTGAGCCTGCAGATCAACCTCTCCCGGGGATCCATCGAAATCCTGGAGGCCGATCTTCTGCCCTTGGCGCTCGGACAGCCCGATAGACCCCTCTATCGGCGCCTGCTCGTCGAGGTGTACGGCACCGAGGCATTTCCCTTGGTGCATCGCCTCCAGTCAGGCGACGCCAGCGAGCGTCAGGCCGCCGAAGAGGCCCTGAAGCGCCTCGGCGAACGTGCGGTCAAGCCACTGCTCGACGCCTTGTCCGACGAACGGCGTGAACAACAGCGCACCGCGGTTCAACTCCTGGGTTACGTCCCCACGCGCGGTGCGGGCCCAGCCCTCCTCTCGTATGCGGCCGGCGACGCGCCAACCCCTCTGCGCACCCAGGCGGTCCTCGCCGCAGCGGCAACGCGAGATCCCCGTTTGCTGCCGAAGCTCGAAGAATTGATCTTCGACGACGGTCGCCCCCGTGACGACGTGGTGGCTCGGGCGGCCGCGTGGGCCGTTGCCGAGATGGGCTCACCGCGCGCAGCACCTCTCTTGCGCCGAACGACCGAAACCCAAGTCCCCAGTCTGCGTGCTCTCGCCGCGCTCGGACTCGGTCGACTCGCGCTGGCCGGCGAGGTCCCCTCCCGTCCGATCCACGAGCGTCTCGAGGAAATCGCCCTCGGCACCGACGTCGGACCGTTGCCACGCGCGGCGGCCGCCTTCGCCCTCGGAGAGCTCGCTTCCGCGGGGCGGCTGGTCAATCCAAAGGCGGCGCAAAATTCACTGGTCGCGCTCCTCGACGCTCCCGATCCCCTGGTTCAGAGCCACGGCATGCTGGCCCTGGCGCGCCTCGGCAGTGCCTCGGTCGATCGAGCCATCGCCGAAGCCCTCACCGGGCCGGACGAAAGTGTGCGCCGCGCGGCCTGCCGAGCGGCTGTGGTCCGAGCGGGAGAGCGAGTCGCCGAGTCCGCTCTCGAGCGGATGGACCAGGCACGCCTGGACGCCAACGTCGACGTCGCACTGCTTCTCGAGCGACTTCTGCCGACGTCCGGCTCCGTCGACGGACGCGCGCGTGCACTGATCGCGTTGACCGAGCCTCTCGCCGAAGCCTCAGTGCTCGCCGTGCGCACCTCGAGCGACCGCGCCATCGTGGTGTCGCAGGCACTACTCGGGCGGTCCCCCGAGCCCGGTTTTTCACCGCTCACCGACGCGCTCGATCAAGCGGCTCCGGACCTCCGCGTGCGAGCTGAAGAAGCGGCCAGTGTGATTGCCCAGCGCCTCACCTCCGCCTACCTTTCGCTCGTCGGACACAATTCGAGCGAGGTGCGCGCAGCAGCCATCGGCGTGCTCGGACTGAACCAGCGCGATCCACAAGCTCGGGACGCTGTTCTCGATGCACTGAAGGACCCTCATCCCGCCGTGCAGAGTGCCGCCTTCGAAGCCGTCGAAAACTCACCCCACGCCGAATCGACCACTTTACTGACAACGCTCATCCAAAGTGAACCGGATTGGCGCCTTCGACGACGGGCGGTCGTAGCGCTCGGTCGGGCCCTCGCTCGGGGCCATGGTGATCGGGTGACTGCGCTTTCGGCGCTCCGCAACGCCAGTCGCACCGATCCGTTGCGGCTCGTGCGAGACGAGGCTCTGAAAACCCTGGCGGCCCTCGCTCCACCAGGTTCGGCCGAGGTGGCTCCTGCCGAGGACGGCCGCTAGACTGCGCCTCGTGCAGCGGATTGCTTCCAGTCGGGGCCTCTCCCGGCGCTCCCGGCTCTTCGAGCGCGAATCGGCGCGCCACGACGCTCCTCCACCTCTTGCGAGGGAGCCTTTTTCACGCACTCGACTTCGGCGCGCCTCCAGAATCGGCGCTCGAGCTGCGGGGTTGCTCGGGGCCTTGGGTGCATTGGGCTGCCAGGACGTCGACCGATTCGCGCTGGACGAGGGCGAGACGTACTGCGGGTCACTCGTGAGTGCCCCCGTGTTTCACGAGGGCATCCTGCCGGAAGGAGTCCCGCCGGCGCTCCGCCTTCGTCTCGACCTCGACGTGGATCACCTGACGACGCGCCCCGGTCCGCTGACGACGGACGACATCAGCCGCGGGCTGTGCAGCCAGGAGGGCAAGCCGCTGTTCGATCGAGCCGAGCTTCGAACCATCAGCGAAGTTCTTCACGATCCGATTTCCACCGCCACGTTCGGTAGCGGCAACGACCAAAACTTCTTCGCCTACGTCGACTCGAGCTGCGCTGCCACGATGCTCGCCATCATTTCGCTCATGGCGGATACGGGCATCGAGGTGAGGCTCTTCAAACCGGCACCCGCTCCCGCCGACGACACCCCTGCGGGCGAGCGACCCGGCTTCGCTCTCTTCAAATTGCGACGCCAAGCAGCCGAAAACTGCGACTTCTGACCTCGGCTCGGCGTCCACGGCCCGCCGCCCACTGGCGCCATCTGCTGTGCTTCAGGGATCGTAGACGAATCCGACGCGCAGCCCCGCGCGAAAGAAATGAGTGCGCTCGCGCCCCCCAGTCGGGAGGTAGTGGTCGTAGGCCACCGCCAAGCCCGCCCAAGGGACGATGCCACTCGTGTTCAGTCCGGACAGCCCGAGTCCGACTCCCGTGCGAAAGCCGTAGCTCAGATCGAAGTCGTCCGCTTCGAAGAGACCGACGGGGCCAACCTCGACTTCGTAGTGCCAAGCAGCATCGTGGAGGCGAAAGACCATCGGAATTGCCGACAGGTAGGTGATCACGAACTCGGTGGGCTTCGTGTTGGGGCGAATGAGAGCTCCACCACCGAACTCGCCACCCACGAGCATCGTGGCTCGCCCATCGAACCCCAAGCCCACGAGCAGACGTCCATAGCCGCCGGCACCCAAAGTCCAGGTGTCTTCGGTTTGGCGCACCTGCACCACGCCGCCGCCTTCGGCGTGGAGCGAGAGCCCATTGCGCACGCTCTGCCTCGCCTCGAAGTCGAGGTTCGGCTCGATCCAAAAGGGGCAATGCTCCCCGGCCTCCTCGAGGGAGAGTTCCAACGCTCGCAGAGACCTCCACGCCGTCAGCGCCGCTTCAACCCGAGGCGTGACACGCCGCCCGTCCTTTCGGTAGAGGGCTTCGGGATCCCCCGCTCGCGACGCGTCGGCTTTCAGCTCCGCGAGTGCCCAGGCCCGTGCTTCGGGTACCGAGCGACACACCGACTGGAGCAGATCGGTGCGGATGGCGTCGAAAGCCGCCTCGTCATCGAACCATCCCAAGGTCTCGCGTGCGCCCACGATGCGCCGCACGTCGGAGACGAGTCCCAGCATCTGGCGCTCGAGCCGAAGATCGACCGACCGCGAAGAGACGGGCACCTCCGAGGAAGAACCAGGATCATCGGCACGCGCGGGACCTGCGTGCATGAAAGCACAAGCGATCCCGCCCGCGACGATCCCCCTCATCCGCAACGGCCGAACCCTCAACGCCGTTTGGTGCGCGTCGCGCGCCGCTTCGCCGTTTTCTTGGCTGCGGGTTGTGCCTTGCTCTTTCGGCTCGAGGACTGCTCAGCAAAGGACTCGGCAAGCCGGAGGAAGGTCATCACCGCGTGGCCCGTCGCACCCTTGGGGTACGCCCCCGACGGTCGATCGTTGAAAACCGCGCCGGGAACGTCGCAGTGGATCCAGGGGACCTGCGCCACGAACTCCCGCAGGAACAGAGCCGCCGTGATGGCGCCACCGAAGCGGTCACCCAAGTGCTTCAGATCGGCGATGTCGCTCTTCAGCTGCGAGGAAAGCTCCTCGATCAAGGGCATGCGCCAAAAGCTCTCGCCAGCAACTTGGGCAGCGCCCGCCATCTGCTGGGCCAGCCCTTCGTCCGTCGAGTAAAACGCGGAATACGGCTGCCCGAGAGACACCAGGGTCGCCCCCGTGAGGGTCGCCGCGTCGATGATGGCGTCTGGCTCGAGCCGCGTCGCATAGGTGAGAGCATCGGCCAACACCAAGCGCCCCTCGGCGTCGGTATTGATGATTTCGACAGTCTTCCCCGACAGAGAGGTGAAGACATCGGCCGGGCGGTACGCATTGCCGTCGGGCATGTTCTCGGCCGCTCCGATGATGCCGTGCACTTCGACGGCGGGCGCCGCCGCAGCGACCGCCGCCATCAAACCGAGCACCGCACCAGCGCCGGCCATGTCCGTCTTCATGTCCGCCATCCCCTGCATCGGTTTGATGCAAAGGCCGCCGGAATCGAACGTGATGCCCTTGCCGACGAACACCAAACGGCCCTTCGCGCCGCGCGGCGAGTAGGTCAAATGGATCAAACGCGGCTTGTTCGTGCTCCCCTGACCAACGGCGATGTGGAGTGCGTGGCCCGCACGCGCCAGCGCTTTTTCGTCGAGGACCTGGATTTTCAATCGGCTTTTCTTGGCAACGTCTCGGGCTACTCGCGCGAAGGTCTCCGGATAGAGCACGTTGGGCGGCTCGTTCACCAGGTCGCGTGCGATGCAGACTCCGTCTGCGATGGCTTGACCGACGCCAAGCTCGGTCTTGTCTCGCGCGGTGACGGGTCGGATTGAGTGAATGTCGATGCTACCGAGCTCACGCTTCGGGCGACGCTTGCCAGTGAAGTACTTAGTAAAGCGGTAAGCACCCAGGCACACCCCTTCGCCCACCGTCCGGCCACCCCAGGCACCCTCGGGAAGCACGACGGCGATCTTGTGCGGGTCCTGGCTCAGCGTGGCGCGCACGGCCGTGGCCAAGGCATCCCGCAAGACGGCTTCGTCGGCCGAATCGGCGGGGCCTGCACCGACCAGGATCAATCGAGGAGTCGAAAGACAGCCGAGAGTTGGCACCTCGACGGTGGCGAGGCGCTTTCCGTCGAACTCCACGCGAGCCAAATGCTCCCCGAGCGCACCACCGAAGGCTTCGTCGAGAGCCTGGAGGGTTGGGTGAGAGTCCAGAGTTCCCTCGTGGACGACGACTGCCAGGGCGTCGGCACTCGTTTTCGTGGCGTCGGATGAGCTGAGTCGGAGTTGCAGCGACATGCGTCTTTTCTTGGACCTTCCTACGAGGCTCACCGCAGGCGGTGGGCCCGACGAGCAAAGCGAGGAGGACAAACCTCAGCACACCTCCGAGCCCCATTGTCACCCCCGTGCACCTCC
>JBNKGC010000268.1:0-7180 GCA_050289625.1 Polyangiaceae bacterium
GCACCCCTCCAGGTGGTTCATTCAGGTTCATCCCCGCCCCGACTCCCCAGTAGGTCGAGTAGTCGCAATCGTCCGGGGTGGTACAGGGCACCTGGGTGGCTTGGCCAAATACGCACAAGCTCCGTCCCGAGGACTCGAAGGTTGCCGGACTGATACTGCTCAGGGGATCGGAGAACGTGTAGATCGCACCTTGAACTCCGACCGTGTTTTCCTCGATGTGTACCCAACCATCGAGAGGCCGCAGTTCCTCGGTGGGTGGCAGGAAGGTCATTCCACCGCCTGTCCCGGCGCTGCCTGTCCCGGTACCGCCCCCCGCACCTGTCCCTCCAATGCCCTGAGCGCCACCCGTGCCCGTGCTGGGGATCGTGAAACATTCGCTCGCGCAGGATGTCGCAGCGCAAGTCCAGAGGTCGGTGTACGCCAGGCTGGCTTCTTGCGAGGCGCCCTCGGCACCGGTCACGCAATTCTGCGGGCAGGTCTCGAAGTCAGCTTGGGCAATGCAGCCCAGGGCGCAGTCGGCTACTTCGCCGCAGGGGCTCGCGGCCGTACAAGCATCGTACGCGGCTCCGCACGCGGATTCCCAGCACGAGGTGCAAGCCTGCACATCGACGCCGGATCCCCCTCCCGTACTCGAGCCGCCCGCGCCTTGGCTGTTCGGGTTGACGCAGACATTGCTGGCGCAGCTCAAGCCTGCGTTGCACACCGAGTTTTCCGCGCACGGGCATGTCTCGTAGCCTGGAGTGCAGAAATTCTGCTTCGAGCTGCACCCACCCAAACCGTGCGCTGCGACGAACGCTGCGCTACTCAGAACAAACGCTTTCTTCCACACGAGCTTCGATCTCCCCAAGGGTCTCGGAAAAGGTGCGGGGGCTCTGAACGAATCCAGTTCGGACAACGATCAGGAAACGCCGAAGCTCCACCTGATCCGCTCCCCCTTCTCCGCGACGAAAAGTCCAGGCCCGTGGCTATCACGGCTCGGCAGACAAACTCAATGGAGTTCTGTGCGCCGGCCGGCCGAGGAACTTGGGCCGGCGCCGGGTCGAGCGAACATGATGGGATCCCCCACTGTCCGCGGACAGGGCTTGCGTCGGGCGACGGCCGCGATCGGGCGAGTACGCCTCACCGCCCACCATGACGCCCTGGCAGCGCTCGTCTCTTCGGGGTCGTTGACAAAGACCCGCCCTATCCTGCGCGGTAGGGTCCCCCCAAAACCAACTACGGGGTGGCAGTTCCCTGCGAGTTTTTCTCCGCGATCTAGAGCTATTATTGGAACACAGTGGCAGAGGAGCCGCATCTCGTGGCGGGCTCTCTCGCCGCGAGCGACATTGGGGGCGTCGGTGATACTCGAGGATTACACGTTGGGCGCGCAGCTCCACGTAGGGCGTCGGGCCGCGGTCTATCGGGCCGTCCGCGGCTCCGACGGGACCCCGGTCATCCTGAAGATCCTCCACCCCGGGTACGAGCACACGGATGAGCTCAGGCTTCAGAACGAGCTCGAGCTCGGACGAATCCTGGAAGGCGCGCCCGTCGTCAGGCCACTTCGGCTCTCGAGCTTCGAAGGTCGACGGGCGCTGGAGTTCGCGGACTGCCCGTGGCCGCCGCTCGCGCAGCGGGTAGGTGATCCGATGCCCGTTGAGGCGTTCCTCGGTCTGGCTGTCCAGCTCTCGTCGGCGGTCGCCGCCATCCACCGGCGCGAGGTGCTCCACAAAGATCTCCAGCCAGACAACATCCTTTACGATCCGGCCACGGGGGACCTTGCGATCTGTGGCTTCGGTCTCGCCAAGCGCACGGGCCGCGAGCTCTCGGTCGCGCGACCCGTTCAACGGATCGAAGGCACCCTCCCCTACATCTCGCCCGAGCAGACGGGCCGGATGCACCAGGGGATCGACAGCCGGTCGGATCTCTACTCGCTCGGCGTGGTTTTCTACGAGCTCCTCACCGGGAGGCTCCCCTTCGAGGCGGCCGACGCGGTCGGCTGGGTGCACGCCCACATCGCGCGCCGCCCTGCGCCGCCGGCCGAGGTATGCCCGTCTTTGCCGGGCGTGCTCTCGGACATTGTCCTGAAGCTCCTCGAGAAGACCTCCGATTCCCGCTACCAGAGTGCTTCCGGACTGCTCCATGACCTCCGCACGTGCCTCGCGTCCCTCCGTTCGACCGACACGGTCGAGCCGTTCCGACTCGGGGAGGGGGACGTTTCGGACCGGTTCTTGATCCCTCAAAAGCTCTACGGCCGCGAAGTGGAGTCGGCGGAGCTCCTCGATGCCTTCGAGCGCGTCGCTTCGACTGGCGAGGCCGAGCTGGTGCTGGTTTCCGGGCCGCCGGGGATCGGGAAGTCCGCCCTGGTGCACGAGCTGCACCGGCCGATCGCCGCGCACCATGGCCGGTTAATCGCCGGCAAGTTCGCGCAACTGAGCGGGGATGTCCCCTATGCGGCGCTCGTCGAAGCGCTGCGCGCATTGGTTCTCGACGTTCTGGCCTTGGACGAGGCGACGGTAGCTAAGTTTCGGCAGCGGGTCCTCTCGGC
Organism: Polyangiaceae bacterium; assembly: GCA_050289625.1. Taxonomy (GTDB): domain Bacteria; phylum Myxococcota_A; class Polyangia; order Polyangiales; family Polyangiaceae; genus NIC37A-2. The sequence goes on from JBNKGC010000268.1 coordinate 2,525, forward strand.
GCTCGAACCGAACGCCCAGCTCATCGTCGATATGGTCCCGCTCATGGAAGGGATCCTCGGTCCCCAATCCCCGGTGCCCGAGCTGCCCTCGAGCCAAGCCCAAGTCCGGTTACGCCGAACATTGCGCCAGCTCTTCGGAGCGGTGGCCACGAAAGCGGAGCCGCTGACCATGGTGCTGGACGACCTGCAGTGGGGCGATCCCGCGAGCCTCACCCTACTCGAGGACCTCGTGTCCAGCTCGGATTCGGGCTTCCTCCTCGTGGTGGGGACCTATCGCGACAGCGACGTGGACGAAGCGCATCCGCTCCGCGGCGTGCTCGAGCGGATACGGCATTCGGGGGCGCGACTGCGGGAGATGCACCTCGGCCCGTTAACGCAGCGCTACGTCAATCACTTGGTCGCGGACACCGTCCAGACCTCGCTCGCCGATGCGGAACAACTGGCTACCGTCGTTTGGGAGAAGACCGGCGGCAATCCGTTCTTCATGTTCCAACTTCTCACGACGCTCTACGAGCGGGAGCGGATCGTGTTTGACGCCCACGCGCGACGCTGGCGCTGGGATCTGGGCAGCATCCGAACCGAGCCGTACTCGGACAACCTGGTGGCCTTCTTACTCGAAAAAACGCGCCTTCTTCCGGGCGAGACGCAGGAGACGCTCTCGCGTGCAGCGTGCCTCGGGGGAAGCTTCGACGCCGAGACCCTGGCCACGGTCCTCGGACACGACCCTGAAAGAGCCTTGCGTCGCGCCGTGGAGGACGGTCTGCTCCTGGAGGCAGAAGGGACCTATCGCTTCTCGCACGACCGAGTCCAAGAGGCCGCGTACGCCCTCATTCCACCGAGCCAGCGGAGCGCCACGCACCTCGAAATCGGCCGGCGGCTCCTCGCGCGTACGCCCCCGGAGGAGGTCGAAGCAAAGTCCTTCGACCTCGTGAACCACCTCAACAGGGGCGCCCAGCTCGTGGAATCGCCCGATGAGCAGGAGCGCATTGCCGAGCTCAATCTCATCGCAGGCACCCGGGCCATGCGGGCGACGGCCCATGCCTCCGCCCGGCGGTACTTCGAGGCTGGTGCCGCATGCCTCGACACGCGCTCCTGGGAACGCGTGCATGAGCTCGTCTTCGCGCTGGAACTCCACAGGGCTGAATGCGAGCTACTGACCGGCATGCTCGCAGAGGCGGAAGCTCGGCTTTCAGCGCTCGAAGCGCGTGCCGCGAGCATTGGCGAGGCGGCAGCGGTCACGTGTGCGCGCGCGGCTCTCTACATCATGACGGACCGACCCGACATCGCAGTCGATGCATGCCTCGGCTACCTTCGGCGCGTCGGTATCGACTGGTCCGCACATCCCACCGACGAGGAGGTGCAGCAGGAATTCGACGCCATTCGGGAGCGTCTCGCCGGCCGGTCGATCGAGTCGCTCATCGACGCGGCGCCCACGGACGATCCGGACGTGCGCGCGACCATGGATGTTCTCACCTGGTTCGAGTCCCCGGCACTCTTCACCGACGAGAACCTCCCCGACCTCCTCGTCGCTCGCATGGCAAACCTCAGCCTCGAACACGGTACGAGCGATGCTTCGTGCGTCGCCTATGGGTGGCTCGGCGCGATTCTCGGGCCACGCTTCGACGACTACGGCTCCGGATTCCGCTTCGGCCAGCTCGCCCTCGCTCTCGGCGAAAAGCACGATCTGCTCCGCTTCAAGCCGCAAGTCTATGCCGCCTTGGGGTACCGAATCGCCCCGTGGTCTCGACACCTCGGCACCGGCCTCGAATGGCTCCATCGAGGTTTCGACGCCGCTCGCGAGACCGGCAACGTGACTTTTGCGAGCTACATCTTGAACTGCACGACCGTACTACTCCTCGCGACGGCCACCCCGCTCGAGGAAGTGGAGAGGGCTATCGAGGATGCGCGTGCGTTCATGTCCAAGGCCAACTTTCAGCTCGCCCTCGACATCGTCGTCTCACACCGCGCATTCGTCCGCATGCTCCGGGGCGAGACCCCCTCGCTCGCGTCGTTCGACGACACCGATTTCGACGAGGAAGCTTTCGAGCGGCACCTCGCCAGCGATCCACGGTTCACGGTCTCCGCGTGCTCGCATTACATCTGGAAGCTCCAGGGGCGCTACTACGCAGGCAACTACGGTGCCGCTCTCGATGCCGCCTCCAAGGTGGAGCCGTTCCTGCGGACATCGACGTCGTTTTTCCACATCGCCGAATTCGTATTCTACCACGCGCTTGCCCTCGCGGCGCACCACGAAGCGGGCTCGCCGGAGGAGCGGCACGCGCGAATGGACGCCCTCCTTTCCGAACACCGGAAGCTCGAGCGATGGGCGCGAAGCAGCCCGGAGAGCTTCGGGGACCGCGAGGCTCTGGTGGGGGCCGAGATCGCGCGGCTCCGCGGAGACGTAGCGCGGGCGGAGGAGCTCTTCGAACGTGCAATCCACTTGGCGCGAGAAAACGGTTTCGTCCACAACGAAGCGCTCGCCTTCGAGGTGGCCTCGCGGTTCTATCGCGGGCGCGGTCTCCACCTCGTCGCGGATACCTACCTGCGCGAGGCCTGCGAGCGTTTTCGTCGCTGGGGAGCCCACGGCAAGGTACGCGAGATCCAGCGGAAACATCCCGCGGTCTTCGAGCGAGTACCCCCGTCGGCGGGGCCGCAGGGGATTCGCGAGGGTGAGCTCGATCTGCTCTCGGTGATCAAGGCGTCTCAGGCGATCTCGAGTGTGGTGACGCCGAAGGCGCTCGCTCACTCGCTCTTGCAGGGCTGCCTCGAGCAGGGCGGCGCGCGCCGGGCACGGCTGCTCCTGCATCGGGACGGAGACATGCGGATCGCCGCGACCGCACAAGTCGAAGGGTCCTCACCCGAGCCAACCTCGATGGAGCTCATGCCGGAGTCGATCGTGCACTACGTGCAGCGGACCAGGGAGCCGATGCTCATCGAGGACGCCACCACCTTCACGGGCCGATTCGCGCCTGATCCGTACTTCGAAGCCACCAAGGCGCGGTCGGTGTTGTGCATGCCTATCCTTCGAAAAGGAGAAGTGGTCGGTCTGCTCTTCCTCGAGAACGATCTGGTGGCCGGCGCGTTCACGCGAGATCGCCTCCGTGCGCTCGAGCTCCTCGCTGCGCAGGCGGCCATCTCGCTCGAGAACGCGCTTCTCCTCGAACGCGAGCGTGAAGGTCGCGAGCACGCCGAGGCGGCGCGCCGGCGCGCCATTCTCCTCGACGAGGTGACGGCAATCCTCTCCTCCACGCCGAGCCACGATGCCATCGACGCGGCGCTCCGCCACCTCTGCGTGAGCTCGCTCGCCCACTGGGCCGTACTCGACGTGTCCGAAGGGGGACGGCTGACACGCCTCGCCAGCGCGCACGGCGATCCGCGGAAGGAACCTCTCCTGCGCGAGTTCGAGCAACGCTATCCAGCACCCGTCATGGCGATGGGCCCGAGCGCCGCGACGCTGGAAGGGGGTACGCCAGTCCGCATTGGGTCGCTCTCGGACGAGCAGGTCCAGGCGTGGGGCTGCGATCGCCACCAGGCGCGCCTGATCCGCGCGCTTGGGTCGAGAAGCCTGGTGGTCGCGCCGCTCGTCGCGCGGGGTGCGCGGCTCGGAGCGCTCGTGCTCGTCGCGGCCACTGCCGATCACTTCGCGGACGAGGACGTCGAGCTCGCCGCCGAGCTGGGCCGCCGCTTCGCGATGGCCATCGACAACATGCGCGTGGCCACCCTCGAGACCAGGCTGCACCAGGCGCAGAAGCTCGAGGCGATCGGCAGGCTCGCCGGCGGTGTGGCGCACGATTTCAACAACTTGCTCTGTGTGATCCTCTCCTACGCGGATTTCATCCCCGCGGAGCTACCGCCGGATTCCCCCGTGCTCGATGAGATCGAGCAGATTCGCGGAGCAGGTGAGCGCGCAGCCGAACTCACCCGACAGCTCCTCGCCTTCAGTCGTCAGCAAGTCTTGCGGCCGCAGACCTTGGACTTGAACGGCGTCGTGAACGGCCTCGAGAAGATGCTTGGTCGGCTCCTTGGCGACGACGTCGAGCTGAGCTTCGTTCCAGCTCCCGCATTGCGGACGACGGTCGCCGACCGAAGTCAGATCGAGCAGGTCCTGACGAACCTGGTGGTGAACGCGCGCGACGCCATGCCCCACGGCGGCAGGGCCATGATCGCGACGAAGAACGTCGAGGTCGATGAGCGCAGCACGCGCGAGCTCCCGGGCGTGAGGCCGGGACCTCATGTGGTGCTCTCCGTAAGGGACACCGGCTCCGGAATGGACCGAGAGACGAAGGCTCGTGTCTTCGAGCCCTTCTTTACGACGAAGGCGCGGGGCAAGGGGACGGGGCTCGGCCTGGCCACGGTCCTCGGAATCGTGGAGCAGAGCGGCGGGCACGTCCGCCTACAGAGCGAGCTCGGCAAGGGAACCACCTTCGAAGTTTATCTTCCGGCCGGCAAAGCCGAGGAGATCCCCACGCAGGCTCCCGCGGTCGAATCAAGTCACGGAACCGAGACTGTCTTGCTGGTCGAAGACGACGAGCAGGTTCGTGTGACGGCCCGCGAGATCCTGCAGCGCCGGGGCTACTCGGTCCTCGAGGCAGCTGGCCCTGGAGAGGCGCTCCTCGTCTGCGAGCAGCACGAGGGGATGATCGACCTGCTCCTCAC
>JBNKGC010000269.1:0-7158 GCA_050289625.1 Polyangiaceae bacterium
CCGAGCAGCGAGTGCGAGCAGCAAGCTCGCGCGGGGCGAAAGCGCTCGGTCCGGCCGGGGGCAACGCTGGAGGAGGGGTCGAGGCGCTCCCGCCGACCGGTGGCGTCGCTTCCGATGCTCCCTACGTTGCCATCGCACTTCGCCCCGAGCTCCCGCGCTTCACTCGCGAGACGCGTCGAGCCTTCGTGTTGGCGATCGACACGAGTCGCAGCATGTTCGGTGAGCAGATGCGCCGCGCGGAGGAGCTCGCAGCACGCCTCGTGCGCGAACTCGATCGGAACGATCGAGTTGCGGTGCTCACCTGCGACACCGGCTGTCGAGCCTTCTACGACGGCTTCGTGCCACCGAGCGACGAGCTCGCGCGTCGCGTGCAGCAGCATCTGCGCAGCCTCCAACCGGAGGGAGCCTCCGACTTGGGAGCGACGATTCGAGAGGCCGGGAGCTGGGCGAGGCAGGCTGGCGATCGGGAGCTCAGGGTCGTCTACATCGGCGATGGAACGCCCACGGTGGGCCCAGTTCAACCGGCGTTCGTGCGACGAGAGCTGATCGGGGCCTTCCCGGAGACGGGGACGCTGACCGCGGTCACCGTGGGCGCCGAAGCCGATTTGGGCGTGCTCGAAGCAGCGACGGAGGTCGTCGGGGGATCGGTCGTGCGCTACGTGCCCGGCCGCAGCATCGCGGACACGACTTACGCCGTGCTGGGAGCGTCGTACGGTCACGTGCTGCGAGGAGCGGAGTTGGTCTTGCCACCGGGGCTGGCCGAGGTCGCTCCTCGACGGATCGGGTCGATCGCGGCTGGCGAGGAAATCATCGTCACCGCGCGTGTGCTGAAGAGTGGAGTTTCGGGTCAGGCGACGCTGCGTGGCAAGGTCGGTGGCGAGGAGTTCGAGAAGACCTACTCCCTCGAAGTGAAGCCCACGACAAACCAGGCGCATGCCTTCGTACCACGGCTGTTCGCGGCGGCGCACATCGCCGATCTGGAACTCGAGATGGCGGCGACGGCTCGCGAGCGCGCCGTGCGTCTCTCTCAGAGATTCAATGTGGCGAGTCGGCACACGTCGATTCTCGTGCTGGAGAGCCCGGCGATGTTCAAGGCATTCGGACTGGACAGTCAACGTTCGGCGCCGCTTTGGACGGGAGAAGAGGAAGCCGAGGAGGCGGGGCCACGAGATGGGGAGCTACTGAGCTTGAGCACATCGAGGGCCCGACTCGGGGGTGCTCCTAGTTCGGTATCTCGCTCGTCGTCGGCCCGGCCCATGGCCAAGCGCCCCAAGGCGCGGAAGATGGTCGCTAACGCCGATCTGTTTTCAGGGCGTGGTGTGGGCGCGGGTTCCGCGGCGCCCGCTCCGTCGTCGGTAGCGGAGGCCGAGCCTTCCTCGGAGAGGCGTGCAGAGGTCCAGTGCCCATCGGGAGATCCGATGTGTGGGCCGTGGGCGGACGTTCCACCTCCGACGCGGCGTCGTCCCGCCCCGCGCCCGCGCACCTACATCCCCATGCGGAAGGTGTGGGTGCGTACGGGCAGGGCGGTGTTCCCTCCGGAAACGCTCGTGGAAGCGAGCCCCGCCGATGTCGCGGACCGGGAGCGCACGGTGGAGAGCGAACCGCTGAGCCGCGACGCTCAGAAGGCGCTCTACGTCGCCTACCTGCGTGCGGGCGACATCGACCGGGCCGCGGCGGTGGCGGAGCGGTGGTCGGCGAAGGACCCAATGGACGCCGATGCGCTCACGGCCCGAGCCGACATCGCAGCGCAGCGGGGTGACCGGGAGCTTGCCATTCGAATTCTGGGAAGTGTGGTCGACGTGCATCCGGGTGAGCACAAGGCTCAATGGAGGCTCGCGCGACTTCATCGCTGGGCGGGCCGGGCCGAAGTGGGCTGCCGGTATTCGTTCGCGGTGGCGCAGTTCAAGACGCGCGACGAAAAACTACTGACCGAGGCGCTGCGCTGTCTGCGCTCGACGGGGCAGACACCCGTTTACGACGCACTCCTGGCGGCCTCCGACGAAGACCTCCGCAAGAAGGCGGAATCAGCCTTGCGAAAAGATCAGGGGCCGGAGGGCCGCTTGCGTGGTGATTTCCAAGTCGAGGCGCGGTGGGAAGGCGGTCAGGATCTCGATCTCGTTCTGGTTCACCCAGACGGTTACCGCGTGTCCTGGCTCGGGGCGCCCACCAAGGCGGTCATCACGTCGCGCGATCCCCTCAGCACCACGGAAGAAGGGTTGGCGCTTCGCGGCGGCAAGGCGGGACACTACGCCATCGAAGTGGTACGCAGCGCTCCCGGTGGTGGTCCGGTGCGCGGAACCGTCGACATCCGCGTGGGCGATCGAAAGACGTCGGTGCCGTTCCTCCTCGAAGGGACGCGCACCCGGGTCGCCACGGCGAAGCTCGGGTGGAAGTCGGAGCTCGTGCGAGCCACGGACGTTCCCACACGGAGCTTCTGAAGCACGGAGCTTCCCTTCAGCTCGCTAGGCGTGACGACTCGCCCTCGAGCCCGGAGGGCGCAGAAGTCATCGCTGTAAGTCGTTCAGTCCTCCGGTGGAGGAGCCAGCTGGCAAGGCGTGTTTCGTATTGCCTCATCCTGCTTCGACTGCTCGAAGCAGCTCAATCGACATGCCCCGTGGTCCTGGTAGGTGAATTGCAGCAGGTAGGTGCCGCCGTTCTCCGGGAGCTGACCAAGACTGGCCGAACAGCTCCCATCGGACACCTCCACCTGCTTCGTGACCCAGCGGGTTTTGTACACAGTTCGGTATCGAGTCACCGTTCGGTAGCAGGTCCGGTAGCTCGCGTTTCCTCCCGTCCCGTAGCTCCCACAGCTGTAAGACTCGCGGTCCGAGTACGCTTCCTGCTCCGGATAGCGCTCCTGCACACTGCGCATCTCGTGGTGGAAAAAATTCGCGCCGACCGTCCAATAGGCGGCCTCTGGGTGCACCAGAATTGCATCTGATGCAGGCGCTGGAAGGGGCGTCGTCACTCGCGCCAGGGCTTCGTGTTCGTTGATGAGTACGCGCTCGCGCAAGTAGGGTCCGGGTTGCTTTTCGTAGACCCGACGGAGCTTCACGACAGCGTGGGGCTGGTCGGCGGTTGGGGCGCGATAGGGAGGAACACAGGCAACCATCGTCCCCGAGACGAGGAAGAAAAGGCCCCGCACCTTCCGAAGCGTCCTCGAGCGTCGATCGGTTTGCTTCGTCGACGCTGCGGAGAGGCGCTCTCGAGTCCAGCCGAAACTGATCACTGAGGACACCCTGCACCGCAGGCGGCGCTTTCGGTGTCGCACCGTTGGATCTCCACTGCGGACATCGCTTCGAGGATGCACTGGTCCTTTTGGTTGCCGCATCGATCGAGGCAGCTCAGACGTTCGGGGCTCGGTCCAATCGCGCATCCCGAAAGCAGGATGCCGGCGATCGCTGCGCAAGAAAGAGGCCGCATGCAGCTCGGGTAGCAGCGGTCGCGGCTCGTTCGCAAGCTTGGACCGTTCGACTCGGGGAGCGCCCGTGGCGATGCGGGTTCAGCCGGAGTGTACTCGGGTGAGCTCCACCACGGGGGTTCCCGTCTCGCGGGATGCGGGGAGATCGGCGCGCAGCTCGAGCACCCAGCCGAAGTCCTCCTCCGGATCGACGAGCGCCTGTTCGAGGTGCCAGCTCTCGTCGCCCATTTCGATGTGGAGGTGACGCGGGTTGCGCGCGGCCGGATCGGTGCGGAGCTCTGGGTATTCGTCGAAGTACTCCGAAAGGGTCCGTTCGAGCTCGTCGGCCGTCCACTGGCTTCCTCGAGGTCCACCTGCCGCGCGGAGCAGTTCGGCAGCGCGTTCGTAGTCGCGCCGGGCGAAGGCTTGCACGATTCGCCACACGGTGTTGCGAAGGAGAACCGTAAATGCGCGGCGATCTCGGGTGATGTCCGGTTCTTCCTCTTCTTCGGATTCGGGCTCTGCGGTTGCAGCTTCGGGATCGTTGAGGCGTTGCCATTCTTCCAGGAGGCTGGCGTCGGCCGAGCGAAGTTCGCCCCCGAGCCACTCGATCAGATCGAGCACTTCGGGTGTCTTCGCTTGCTCGGGAACCGTTCGCTCCAGGGCGCGGTAAGTCTCGGAGAGGTAACGAAGGAGCACACCTTCGGCACGCTGCAGTCCGTACTCCTTCACGTAGGCGTTGAAGGAGAGGCCGAGCTCGTACATGTCCCGCGCAATCGACTTCGGCGCGACGCTATCTCCGAGAACCCACGGGTGCTGCTTGGCGAAGGCGTCGAACGTGGCGTAGAGGAACTCGCGCTCCGGCTTGGGAAAGTCGACCTTTTCGAGCTCCGCGAGTCGTTCCTCGTACTCCACCCCCGCTTGTTTGAGCTCGAGCAAGCGGCGGGCCTTCAGGGTGTCCACCTGGCGCTTCAGGAGGGCCCAGGGGTTTTCGAGGATCGCCTCGATGACGGACAGGACGATCAAGGCGTGCGTGCGATCCTCCCGATCGAGAGAATCGATTACTTCGACCGCGTAGAGGCTGAGTGCGTGGTGGAGCGAGAAGTCCTCTTGAAGATCGGCGTGAACGCGTACCCTGTCCGAGTGAAGTTCCACGATCTCCGCTTCGACGAGCGCGCGAAACAGCGCGATGGCGGTTCGTCCGTGGGCGCGCTGCTTCTTGGGTGCTTCGTGCGACGATCGGATGAGCCGCTTCATCGCGCGGCAGCCGTGCTCGTTTTCACGGCACAACACGTTCAGCAACATGCCGTGGCTCACCCGAAATCTCGAGGTCAGCGCTTCGGGCTCCGAAGTGCGGAGTTTTTCAAGGGTGGACGCGTCCCATGGCGCGTATCCTCGCTCCGGCTCCTTCTTCAAACGCATCTTCTTGAGCTTCTTCGCGTCGCCCGCAGCCTTGCGCTTCAGCGCCAGGTTTTCGATCACGTGCTCGGGTGCCTGCACGACCACGCTTCCGCGATCGTCGAATCCTTTGCGACCGGCGCGCCCTGCGATCTGCTGGAAGTCTCGAACCGAGAGGATCTTCGTCTTCTGGCCGTCGAACTTGCAGAGCTGGGTGAAGAGAACGGTCCGGAGGGGGATGTTGACTCCCACTCCCAGCGTGTCCGTGCCGCAGATCACCTTGAGCAGTCCCCTCTGGGCGAGTTTTTCGACCAGAAGGCGATACTTGGGAAGCATGCCTGCGTGGTGGACGCCAATTCCGTGCGGGATGAACCGCGCGAGCTCCTTCCCGAACGGGCTGTCGAAGCGGACCCTTTTGAGTTCGTCGCGCAGGACGAGTTTTTGCTCTCGGGTCAGAAAGTCCAGGCTCGTGAGTTTTTGGGCCTGTTCGGAGGCAGCACGCTGCGCGAAGTGGACGATGTAGACCGGGGCGCGGTCTTCCTTCAGGAGGTCCTGAACCGTCTCGTGCAGCGGGGTCTCGACGTAGCTGTAGTCGAGTGGAACGGGGCGCTCGGCGGATTTGACGAGGACAGTGTCACGCCCGGTCAGCTCCGTGATGGTCTGCTCGAAAACCTGCGTGTCGCCGAGCGTGGCGCTCATCAAGAGAAAGCGTGCCTGAGGCAAGCAAAGCAAGGGAACCTGCCACGCCACCCCGCGATCCCGATCCGAGTAGTAGTGAAACTCGTCCATCACGATCCACTCGAGATCGGCCGTCGCACCTTCGCGCAGTGCGAGGTTGCTCAGGATTTCCGCGGTGCAACAAATGATGGGCGCGTCGCGATTCACGCTCGCGTCGCCCGTCATCATCCCCACGTTGTTCGCACCGAAGATGCGGCACAAGGCGAGAAACTTTTCGCTGACGAGCGCTTTGATCGGCGCAGTGTAAAAGGCACGTCGCCCTCGGGCCAGAGAGGTGTAGCAGGCGGCAAGGGCAACCATCGATTTGCCGGAGCCCGTCGGGGTGTTGAGGATGACGTTCTTGTCCGACGTCACCTCGAGGATGGCCTCCTCTTGCGCGGGGTAGAGCTCGAGCCCGATGCGTTCGACGTACGTGAGAAAGTCTTCGAGGATCTCTTCCGAGGTCCGCGACTGTCCTTCCGGCAGTTGGCGGGGATCGAGGGGGGACGAGGCTTTCGCCTTGCCCAGTTCTTCACCGGTCGTCGAGTCGACATCCATGGTTCACCGAGGCGCGTCGATAGCAGAATCCCCCTGTTGGGAACCACTGGCCGCATCGATCGTCGGAAAAGCCATTCGGGCGCAATCTTCCCTCCGGACCGGCCGTTACTGCTGGGCGAGCCAGTTCGGCGAATCGGTGTCTTGGAGGTCTCGGCGCCCGAGCTGAGCGGCGCTGAGAATCCAGCGTCTTGAAAAGAAGACCCCGCGGGCCCAAATTGGAGGGTTTTCGCATGTGGGAGCAGGGAATCATCAGGGAAACGGCCGTCCTGTTCCAGAAAGGCTCGAAGCCGCGCGTGATTCTCTTCAACTGTGACGTCTGCGGGCAGCAGCTCTATTTCGAGAGCAGCTCCTGTACCCAATGCCACAGCCCGCTCGGGTACCTACTCGAACATCGAGCGCTCAGCGCCCTTCGCGAGGATGCGCGAGACGACGAATCGGGGGTCGTTTCTTGGGTGGCGCTGGCTCCGATCGCCGAGGGGCGCCGCTTCCGATCGTGCAAGAATGCCGCCATCGGGGCCTGCAACTGGCTGGTGCCGGCCGACTCCGACAGCGCGTACTGCGTTGCCTGCGCCTTGTCCGAGACGATCCCCAACCTGTCGGAGGCGAAGCGGCGTGAGGCTTGGACGAAACTCGAAGCAGCGAAGCGGCGCCTTTTGTTCACCCTGCAGGCGCTCGACCTCCCCATCGAATCCAAGCTCGAAGCGCCTGAGCGGGGGATGGCCTTCCGGTTCCTCAAGGGCACCGGAGGTGCTCCGGTCACGACCGGGCATGCTCAGGGCATCATCACCATCAACGTGGACGAGGCGGATCCAGCGTTCCTTGCGAACGAACAGGAGCGTTTTGGTGAGGCCTACCGAACGACGCTCGGCCACTTTCGACACGAGGTGGGTCACTACTACTTCGACCGCCTCGTTGCGGAATCCCCGTTGATCGAAGAGTTCCGTGAGCTCTTTGGTGACGAACGAGTGGACTACCAACAGGCGCTCGCTCGCCACTACGAGGCCGGGCCGCGGCCGGACTGGGTGGAGAACTTCATCAGCGCCTATGCGTCGTCCCACCCCTGGGAAGACTGGGCCGAAACCTGG
>JBNKGC010000270.1:0-7086 GCA_050289625.1 Polyangiaceae bacterium
GCAGCGGTGAAGGCGGAGGCTCTTAGGGGAGGACCTTGCTCAGCGTGGTCCACTCGTTTTCCGCGATGTCGTAGCGGTTGGTGGGTATTCTCCTTGGCCGCCGACGCCCGTGGTTCTGAAAAGCGGGACCGAGCTCGGAGCCTGTCTTCTGCCGTGACGGCAGATGTACCCAGCTCAGACGCCTGCTCGAACTTCTCCGTCAGTCCCTCGCGAACGTTCAGAACCGCGACTTCGACAATCATGGCCAGAGCACATAGCGCATCGGTGGCGACGAGGTCCCGCGTTTCGTGGAGTCGGCAGCCGAGGAGCGAGTTCGAACGGAGTCGCCCCTGCCTTTCGAGCGCGCCCGTTCGCCAGGCGTGCGCGCACGCCCAGCCTGAGCCGGAAATCGATCCGACCGAGCTGGCCGACTGCATGGCGGAAGAAGGGCGCGTGCAGACGCGGGTGGTGGTGACGCGTGCGGCGTGTGATGCCGGCGACAACGTGACGCTCGCTCTCTTGGTCGACGAACTCGAGGTGATGACGGCGGTCGCCGCCGTCGAGTCGCTGGGGGTCTCGCTCCACCTGCCACAATTCCTGGAGGCCGCCGCGCGCATCGAGCCCCCGGAGCCGGGCGAAGAGCTGAGCGCGAGCTCGGGCGTGGTGAGTGCCGAGTTCGCGCAGACGGCCGCTGGTGGTTCCCGGGTGCGCCTCGCGGTGTCCGCCACGGACCTTCTGATGAAGACCGAGGACGCACCGTGCAGCTCGAGCTCGGTGCCGGTGACGTGATCGACCTCGAGGCATCAGCTGCGGAGCGCAGGGTGCAGGGGGAGCTGTCCGTGCCGCCCTTGAAGCTGAGCACGCCGCTCGAAGGGTTCGTGCAAGAGGGGTTCAACGCGGAATCGGAGGTGGCCGCCGACGCGGGCAACGTGTTGGTCGACGTTGCCGGACTCGGCGCGACGATCGACTACGCCGGCGCCACCGACGTGATGACACTGCGGGGGCTGCAAGCCCAGAGGGGGTGCTCGCCTTCGTCCTTTTGGACTCCGGGAAGGGACAGGTTTGGCTGTACGCGGAAGACGAGGAGACTCCAGAGGTTTTCGACTTGCCCACGCCAGAATCGATCGAGCAGGGAAGGGTTACGGTGAGTGAAGGTCGATGGCTCGCATCGTGGAGCGAGCTGGACTCGGGGGACGACTATGTCGCCGAACTGGGCTCGGATGGATCTTGGGCGGCTCCGATCGCGCTCGGGTACGGTGGTTCCCAGAGGCCCTTCCTGGTCGACGGAGAACTTCACCAGATCCACCGGGTTCCGGGTTTGGTCTCCTCCCACCCCGAGGCCTTCGGCACGAGCCATCAGGTGGCGCACAGTCGCTACGTCGAAGGTGCGTGGACCGACTCGTTTCTCATCGACGACGCGGGCAAAGGGGCCTCACTGATCGCGACCTACCAGCAGGGCGCCGACCTTTTCATCACGGGAAACGAGGGGGGCGAAGTCTACTGGACCTCGGTGTATCTCCGCGGCACCTGCTCGAAGCCGTTCTATCTGACGGATCCTCTGTCCTCGAGCTTCCTGAGCCCTACGCTGGGCGACCTAGCGGGGCTCTGGGCCGAGGATCAGCGGCCGCTCCTGGCCACGACCGATACCGACGGCTTCTGGCTCTGGTCCTTCGACTGACGCCTCCGGGTGCCCGAAGCCGTCGTGTCAGGCCGTGCCATCCGGACGCGATTGTCGGCTGGCGAGGATCTCGACATGTCCTGCCGAGAGCGCATGCCGAGCTCCCGCATCGTCCAGCACGAGGAGCTCACCCGCGTCGCCGATCCCCAGGGCTTCGCCGGTGACCTCTCCGATGCGCACGCGCCGACCCCGCAGCGCATCCGTGACCGAGAGCTCAGGGAGGAACGACTCGAGGCCGTCCCTGCAGAAGCGCACGAACCGTCGTTCCAGGCTGTCGAGCAGCTCCACCAAGAGCTCTTCGAGTGCGTGCTCCTTCGGAATCGAGGCGCGCTCACGCGAGAGGGAGGTTGCCGAGCCAGCCAGCTCTCCTTCGAAGCGAGCAGTGAGCACGTTCAGGCCGATCCCCACGACGGTGACGCTGACGTCACCTTCGCGCAGGCGGCTTTCGACCAGGATCCCGGCGATCTTCCGCGAGCCGACCAGGACGTCGTTCGGCCATTTGACGAGGGCCTCGCGCGCCATCGACGAAAGACGACTGGCAACGACCTCACGCACGGCGAGTCCCACCACGAGGGGCAGTTGCGAGAGCTCGACGAGGGAGCGCTCGGGCCTCAGCAGAAGTGAGAAGGTGAGATTTTCTCCCGGTGGTGCGAGCCAGCGGTTGCCTCGGCGGCCACGACCGGCGGTCTGTCTTCCGGCAACGAAGACGGCCCCCTCGGCGGTGCCTTGTCGCGCGGCTTCGAATGCGCAGTCGTTGGTCGACGCGGTGACGTCATGGACGTCGAGACGCTCGCCCCATGAGATGCCTCGGCGAGCGCGTAGTTGGGCGAAGGTCTCGCTATCGAACCACGCGTTCATCGGATCGCTCGAGTTGGGGTCGTGCGGTGCGGCGTCAGCTGCGTTCCTCGGTGAGGCGAAGCCCCAAAGAAATGTCCGCAGCGGGGGCCGAGTGAGTGAGCGCTCCGACGCTGATCACGTCGACGCCGCTTTCGGCGAGCACCCGCACGCGCTCGACGGTGATGCCCCCCGACACTTCGACGATCGCTCGACCGCCGACTTGGTCCACGGCACGCTTCACCTCCGCATCATCGAAGTTGTCGAGCATGATGATGTCCGCCCCGGCGCCGAGTGCCTCTTCGAGCTGGTCGTGCGTGTCGACCTCGCACTCGATCCGGCAGGTGTGCGGCGCGTAGGCTCTAGCGCGGTCGACGGCCTTTCGAATGCCCCCGGCAGCCGCGATGTGGTTGTCCTTGATCATGACGCCAGCGCCGAGGCTGTCGCGATGGTTTCTGCCGCCTCCCGCGCGCACCGCGTAGCGTTCGAGCGCGCGGAGTCCGGGAGTGGTCTTGCGCGTGTCGACGATTCGCGTTTTCGAACCAGCCGGGAGGGCGTCGACGAACTTTCGCGTCAGCGTGGCCGTACCGGTCATGCGCTGCGCGAGGTTCAAGGCGGTGCGCTCCGCCAGGAGGAGAGAGTGGGCCGAACCTTCGACTTGCCAGATCACCGTGCCGGGTTCGACCGAGGTCCCATCGTCTGCGAGCGCTTCGACGCGCGCGGATGGATCCACGGCGTAAAACACCCGTGCGAACACGTCCCCGCCGCACACGACGAGAGGCGACTTCGCCTTGGCTTCGGCAATCGCGTAGGCGTCGGGGTCGACGACGGCTTCCGTGGTGAGGTCGCCGCCCTGCAGGTCTTCGGCGAGAGCCCGTCGGATGAGATCGTCGAGAAGCGGCGTGGGGATCACGGCGCGAGACCGTAGCCACGCGATAGGACCGACGCAAAGACGTTACACGCCGCATGGAACAGCACTGCGGCGCCGATGCCCCCCGTGCGCGCGCGCAGCCATCCGAACACCAGCGAGGGGAAGAACACCGCGAGCCTCCCTGGATCCGGCGCCGTGAGGAAGTGTCCGATGGCAAACACGAGGCTCGTCACCGGAATCGCCGGGCCCACGGACGCCCCGAGGATCCGGCGGCGAGATGGCCAAACTTGGTCCAGAGCGGTCTGGAGGTACCCACGAAAAAACGCCTCTTCGGGAAGGGCGATCACCAAGAGATGGGCCAGAGCCACGTCGGCCACGCCGGAGAGGCCCTGGACCGCCCAGGGGTTCTTGGCTCCGTACCAAAGTCGAAAGCCAATCAAGAATGGAGGAAAGAACACGGCGGCGAGCAGCCCGGTCCAGCCGAGGGCGCGAGCCGTGTCCCGGACCATGCGCCGGACGTCGAGGGGCGCCGGATCGAGGAGGCCACCCAGCGAGAGACCCCAGCGCTTTGCAGCGTGCGGATCGGGATCGCGCAAAGTAAGCCAGTAGGTCGCCGCCAAAAAGCAAAGCCCAACGGCGGTGGCAGAGTGGTTCTCTGGGACGATGTAGGCGCACGCCGTGGCGGCTCCCGAGACCACGGAAGCAGCCAAAAAAGGTCGCCACTTGTTGGTGGAGTGAAAGTTTTCAGTGGCGATCATGGTCGGGGGGGGCCGGCCCGCGCACCTCGGTTGGGGCGGCGCCAATAGGGCCTTTCTGCTCAATAGCGGACTGGGCTAAGGTCGCGACCCGCAAAGTTACTGGAATCGGTGGAGCCGAAAGTGCAGCTCCGCGAGGACCCGCTTCGAGGGGGGCTTCGGGAATGCATCACCGCTTCGCCGAGGTCCACGGAGGACTCATGCTCGAGGCGAATCGACCCAACCCTGATCCCCACTCGGCCCAGCCGGCTCCGCATCCCGGCGCGATCGTGGGCGAAGTTCCCACGGAGGTCGCTCGAGCGGCCAAGTGGCCCCCTGACGACGACGACATTCCTGGCGGTCCCGGAATGCCTGGTGCCCCCGGAGGGGGCATGCCGGGCGGTTTCGACCCAGGCGATGGGGATTTCAGCAAGGGCGGGAAGGCCAAGTGGATCGCTCTCATCGGAATCGTACTCGCCCTGGGTGGCGGAGCGTTCGCGATGATGAACATGGGCGAAACGGTGGACACGATCACCGTCGAGCAAGCCGCCGAGGAGATGAAGCAGATCTTCGTTCTGCCGAAGAACGAGCAGATCGAACTGTGGCGTAAGTGGGCGACGGCTCCCGGTGACGAGGGTGGCGTCACGGAGATCAAGCAAGAGGCTCTCAAGCAGCTCGCCTGGGCGAACGACCCCGAGGGTGTCAACGCTGCGATCGAAGCCCTCAAGTCCCCGACGCCCAAGCTGCAAAGCATGGCTGCGACGGTGCTCGCTCACTACGGAAGCCCTGCGGCGGACGCCGCCAAGCCGGCGTTGCTTGCCACGCTGAAGACCGCCGGAGCTGGCTCCAAACCGCAGATCGCCTGGGCGCTCGTCGTGCTCGGAGAGCAGGCGGCGTTCGACGATATCCTCGCGCTGTACCGCCAGGGACACTTGGCGAGCGTGCAACGGCTCGGCGGCGGCGTCGCGTTCGATCCGAACAAGATCGTCGAGATGGTTTCCATCGACAAGCTCGCCTCCTTGGCGGGCGATGAGAGCCCGGCGGTGCGTCAGATGGTCGCTACCGTTCTTTCGCGCAACGCGGGGCCCAAGTGGACGCCTGCCCTGATCAAACTTCTGGGCGACGAGGACCACGAGGTCGCTCGTCAGGCAGCACCTGGTCTCGGCAAGATTGGGGACAAGGCAGCGCGTGATCCGCTGATTGCCAAGCTCAAGTCGGCCGACAAGGAGTCACGCGAGAAGTACCTCGACGCGCTTCGCGATGGTGTCGGTGGGGCGGGGTTGGTGCTCGCCCTGTACGCGGTCGACGACGAAGAGCCCAAAACGAATTGGTATCGAAAGAAGCAGATCTTCGGCCTCGTCGACGAGCTCAACGATCCGCGTGCCGGGAACGCCCTCTACGAATACCTGCAGGTCGAAAAACACATCCACTACCAGACGCGCGCGGCCATGGCCCTCGCGCAGATTGGTGATGCGCGCGCGGTGCCGATGCTTGCCAAGCGGCTGCGCATGGATCCGCTCAAGATCTACAGCGACCAGTACGACTGGGAGATGGCGCTCAAGCGTGACGACAAGGAGCGCGTCGCCGCAGCCCGCATGATCGCCGACCTCGCGGTGCTGCACCCCGACAAGACGGAGCAGATGCGCGAGCAGGCGGAAGACGCGATCATCTTCTGGATCCACGAAATGCCCGCGCCGCACGCCAACGGTTTGCGTGCTCTGGCCGCGATGGGGTCCACGAAGGACATCGATGCCTTCCGCGACTGGTCGAACCCCGACGTGCCCCTCCCCAAGGAGGGCCAGCAGCCGCCGATGCCTCAGGAGTGGGTCATCGCCCAGAGTGCGCTGCGCTACGTCGGCATGATGAAAGACGAGCGGTCTTGGGGTGTGCTCCTCGACATGCTGAAGAAGCGGCCCGAGGAGCTCAGCGTTTCCAACGAGTCGATGTACCAGGGTGGCCTCGCCATCCTCGGCATGTCCTTGAATGCGGTCGGCAAGGGCGCCGCCGATGGCCTCTCCGAGTGGGGTGATCCCAAGGGGTTCGCTCCGCTACTCGAGTACATCGAGAACCCCAAGGAGAACGAAAACGCTCGTGAGTCGGCGTGTGCGGCGATCGCGTGGACGGCTACAGCCGAAGACGTGATGAAGATCGCCGAGACGATCCAGAAGTACGAGGGCCAGGAGCCTCCGGACGCTTTCCGGCGCAAGTGCTTGCTCGAGGCGTTGATCCAGCGCCCGGTCCCTGGAACGGCGGAGGCGCTCCTGACTCTGATGAACAAGGACCAGTCTCTCGAGACTCGAACTCAGGTGGCTCGCGCCATCGCCAAGAGCGGCATCGACGAGGCGACCGAGGCGAAGCTCTTCGAGCTCGCCAAGGACGAGGCGCTCCTGAACGATTCGGCGCTCGCCCTCATCCTGGGCGGTTCGCCCGACGCGGCCGCTCGTGCGGTGGCCATGTTCGCCGACAAGCAGAAGGTGGCCGTCGAACTGCTCCAAGATCTCTGGTTCAAGAGCTTCGGCTTCTGGTCGAACGAAGATCTGGAGAAGGGCGTGCTCTTCAAGTACGTGGACAACGCAATCGCCATCTCTCGAGTGAACATCAAGCAGACGCCGCAATCTTGGGCGCCCGCCTTGCTCGAGCGTCAGTTCGACAACCTCATCTTCGACAACGGCCCTCACTCGTTTACCCGTGTCGTGCTGCGCAAGCGGCTCTTCGACATGGCCAAGGAGGGTGATGCCGCCAGGAAGGCGGGGGCGATCCGGACCCTGAAGTTCATGAAGGAGCAGGGCGCTCTCCTCGCCCTCCGTGAGGAAGAAGGCGACACGGGCAAGCTCGCGAGCGAGGCGTATTTCGAGCTCCTCAACCCGACGGTCGCCACCGGCGTGAAGGTCCCCGAAGTCGCAGAAAAGTAAGGCTCCCCTCGGCCATGCCGGCAAAGGCTAGATCTTGGCGCGACCTAGTGCCCTGGCCGTTGCGGGGCCCCTCTAAAC
>JBNKGC010000271.1:0-7065 GCA_050289625.1 Polyangiaceae bacterium
ATACTCGGCATCGTGCTGGCCACGTTCCTGATCCCGCGCATCGGCGGGCATGAGGCGCCGCCGCTCGACGTGCCACCCGTCGTGGTCGACGGATTGCCCGACGATTCGGTGAACGACGAACCGCCGCAGGCCGTCATCAAGGGAGCGCTGAGTGAGGCGAGCAACGCCCAGCGCAGTGCATCGAAGTTCGAAGAAGAGAAGCGCATGGCTGCAGTTTACCATCAGCGCCGATCGGTTGGGGAGCGCCGACGCAGAAGCGCACGCAATCGCTCTCAGAACCCCACGCACCACCTGGGTGTTCTGCGGTCTCAACAGGCGAGAAAGCCCTGCGGGGTTCAGCCGGCTCAAAAGCTGATGCCGACACCACCCTGAAGCTCGCCCTGCACGATCGGTTTTCCGTCGAGCTCCGCTCGGCAGCCCTCGGGACTCACGCAATAAATCTGCGATTCACCAAACATGAAGGTCATCGGCATGCGGCCGAGCAGGCGCAGGTCGAGCCAATGCGTCAGGGGCAGCTTAAACCCGCCCTCCAGCGCAGCAGAAAAGAACCACTCGCTGCCGAGGTCGTCGGAGGTCGTGAGATGGGTCACACCCACCGTCACGCCGAGATAGGGGTTCGCTGGTCCGTACCAGCCCTCGAGGTATCCACCCGCCTGGAGGTACTCGAACGTGACGTCGCGCGAGCCCACTTTCGTGCCGTCTGAAAGCTCGATGTCGAGAGGAAACGACGCCTGCCGGCTGTACCACAGGTAGATGAACCCGTTGGGCTTCGTGCGGTAGCCGGCGCTCACCCCAAACGAGGGTGAGCCCTCCGAGCTCAGGCTTCCGTCCTCCGATCCGGTTTTGTCGTCGACGTCGATGCTGCCGCCGATCCGGTATCCCCCGTAAGCGGCCACCTCCCAATTGTCCAAGTTGTCGGCCCGAGCCACGGAGGGCCCGACGAACGCCAGAGCCCCAAGGGAGAGAACTGGTAGAACACGCACGGCTCGGCCTTACCTCAGTCTCGTGGCCCGGACAAACGGGACCGCCCTTCCCCCGCGCCGACGGTCCGACGAGCGGCTCCTGCCCGCTCCGCGGCCTCGCTCCAGGGCGCTCGAAGTTCGCGGGGCGCGCATGGGCCTCGGCGGGGCGTTTGGACGGCCGCCATTCACGCGAGCTTCTGCGCCAGAAGGATGCCGTCCCCAACGGTGACGATGCTCGCCTGAACGCGGTCGTCGGCGAGAACCTTGTCGTTCAGCCGGCGAATGGCCACCGTGGATGCCCGGTCGTCATCGGGTCGCGCCACCGAGCCGCCCCAAAGGCAGTTGTCCACGGCAACGACGCCACCAGACCGCACGAGTTCGAGGCAGCGCTCGTAGTACGCGTCGTAGTTTTCCTTGTCGGCGTCGATGAAGGCGAAGTCGAACGTTCCGGCTTGTCCCGCAGCGAGCAGCTCGTCCAGCGTCTGCACGGCGGGCGCCAGACGCAGATCGATCTTTTCGGCGACCCCCGCTTCCTTCCACGCCTCACGGGCGATGCTCGTCCATTCTTCGCTGACGTCGCATGCGACCATGCGACCGTCGGCCGGCAGCCCCAGCGCGACGCTGAGCGAGCTGTAGCCGGTGAACACCCCGACTTCGAGCGTGCGCTTGGCTCCGAGCAGTCGCACCAGCCATGAAAGGAACGCACCCTGGTCGGGACCGATCTGCATCATCGACATTTCGAGCGTCGACGTCTTCTCCCGGAGCTTGCGCTGCGCGGGATGCTCCCCAGCGTGTTCGATCAGATATCCGAAGAGCTCGTCCGAAGCTCCGATGGTTCTCGTCATGGGTTCCTCCGCTCGTCAGGGGCGCGCCCTCGACGCAACCTGGCCTCGGCACCCGCCCGAAACAAGTCTGCCGCTCGAAATGGCCCGGCTGTCGCTCGAAATGCCTCGAGAGGTCGTGTCCAACCCCGTCTCGTGCTCGGCCCCCCTCGACCGCGCCGGATCTCCCCGGTAGCGACGCCCACCGGGAACGCTAGTTGCTCGTTCGAGGCCCGAAGAGTACGGGAAGCCGCCTGGCGGGTCCCTCGGCCACCGGCTCGGCCGCATCGGACACCGGACGAGGACGTCCCTGAGCCAGGCTGGCTTTCGACGGGATCTCCGAAGGTCGAGCTTCCCAGGCGCGCTCGACGTCGCGGTCGAGCAGGTGCGTCGGACAAACGTTGGCGAGCGCAGCCATCATCACGCTCTTCACGTTCGGATGCTCGGCTTCCAGCTTCGCGAGGAGTTCCGTCATGCGGTCTCGTTTGAGGCCGGGCTGGGAGCCGCACAGATTGCACGGGATGATGGGAAACCGAAGCTCCGCCGCCAAGGCAGCGATCTTCGATTCCTCGCATTCGATGAGAGGACGGATCACCTCGAAGCGTCCGTCGTCCGTACGGTACTTCGGCGGCATCGCCTGGAGCTTGCCTCCGTAAAAGAGGTTCATGAGAAACGTCTCCAGGGTGTCGTCTCGGTGGTGTCCCAAGGCGACCTTGTTGCAGCGAAGACGTTCAGCCGCGCCGTACAGAATTCCGCGCCGGAGGCGCGAACAGAGCGAACAGTAGGTGGCTCCCTCCTCGACGTGATCCACGACGACGGAATACGTATCCTCGCTCAGGATCTCGTACTCCACCCCACTTCGGGCGAGGAAGTCCGCGAGTGCCCGACCATCATAGCCAGGCTGCTTCTGATCGAGGTGAACGGCAACGAGACTCACTTCGAAGGGAAGTCGCCTGACCAAGCGCTGGAGCAGATGAAGCAGCACATAGCTGTCCTTGCCTCCGCTCACGGCAACCATCACTCTGTCCCCCGCCCCCAGCAGTTCGTACTGCTCGGCGGTTCGCTTGAGCTGCCGATAGAGCCTCTTTTCTGAGCTTCTTTCCGAGGACGGGACTTCGTTCGCCATGGGGCGAGAAAAGCTAGCGAATCGCCCCGCAACGTGCCAGGAGCCTTCCTTCCCCCGCTCCCCCTCGGCTCACTTTCCCACTCGCTTCTCCGTGGTGCCTTTCGCACTTCGCCGCTTCACGTGCTCCCGTTCCCGGCGTCGGGACGCGCTTGACCTCGCGTTTCGCGCCGTGATTCCCTCCCTGTCGGAGGTGGGACGGCGCAGGCGAACGCTCGGAGGCGGGCACCGAATCGGAAGTCTCGTTGGGCTGACGCTCGCGGCGCTCGGCCTGACGTCTCCCGTGCTGGCCGCTCCTCCGAATGTCCCCGGCGCGCCGATCGATGGGCCCAGCCCCCGCTCTGCCACCCCTTCCTCCGGTCGGGTCGAGCCCGCTCGCAACGAGATCACCCCTCCGCGCCCCCTCAGCACACCCAGCGACTACCCCGGGGGTGCATCGGGGAGTGATGAGGTCACACTCGAATTGCTCGTGGACGAGGACGGCCGTGTGGCAGATGCCCGCGCGTTGAGCGGCGATTCGCCGTTTGCCGAAGCAGCCGTGGTGAGCGCTCGTTCTTGGCACTTCGAGCCGGCACGTCGACGCGGGCGCCCGGTGCGCGCCAAGATCCTGTTCCTCGTCCGCTACACGGAAACGCTCGAACCGGAGCCTGCCGAAGGCGACGAAACCGTCCCCGAAACGGCGCCCAACGTGTCCTCCTCGGAAGCGAATGCGCGCGCCGAGGAGATGCATGAAGTGGTCGTGCGCGGGAAGGTGCGCGACCCCGGCGCGCGCTCGATCACGCGGGCCGAGGTCCGCAACCTCCCCGGTGCCTTCGACGATCCGCTCCGTTCCATCGAGGTGATGCCCGGAGTAACACCCATCGCCACCGGCCTGCCGCTGTTCTTCGTGCGCGGGGCCCCCCCCGGCAACGTCGGGTTCTTCGTCGACGGGATTCGAATCCCTCTCCTCTACCACGCCTTCCTCGGTCCCTCGGTCGTGCACCCTGCGATGCTCGACCGCGTCGATCTCCACGCGGGCGCTGCGCCAGCGCGCTTCGGTCGTTTTGCTGGAGCAATCGTCGACGCCGAGCTCACCGCCCCAAGCTACGAGACGCGCGGCGAAGCCAACGTCCGGATCTTCGATGCTGGCGCCTTCGTCGAGGCTCCCTGGGCAGACGGACGTGGCTATGCCGTCGCAGCAGGTCGCTTCTCGTACACTTCGCTGATTCTCTCGCTCCTGTCGGACGACCAAACCGTCGAGTTTTGGGACTATCAAGGACACTTCGGCTACCGGCTCACTCCAAAAGACACGCTCAGCGTCTTTGGCTTCGGAGCCTTCGACTATGTCGGAACCGACGACGAACGGTCGATCGGAGGGACGGAGTTCCACCGGGTCGATCTGCGCTGGGACCACGATTTTTCGACACGCGCGCGGTCACGAGTCGCCCTGACCTGGGGTCGCGATCGCACGCGAAGCAACGTCGGTTTCGTTTCCGACGACGTGCTGGCGGCCCGTGCCTCCTGCGAGCACCGCGCGGAAGACGCCCTGTTCCGCGTGGGCGGCGACGTTTCCTCCGACTCCTACGAGCTCGACGTCGAGCCTTCGGTGAGTGACCCGCTGAACTACATGGAACTGTTCCCCACCCGCGACGATCTGTCGCTCGGACTCTACGGGGACGTCGTACTCTTTCCGGACGGGCCCATCAGCGTGACGCCCGGTGTGCGTGCCGATCTGTTCCGGTCGATGGGGCGCACCGAGCTCGGCGTTGACCCGCGCATCTCCGCCACCTACCGGCTCACCGACAGCCTGCGCACGAACCACACGGTCGGCATCGCCCATCAATCGCCAAACTTCGTCCCGGCGGTGCCAGGTGCTCAGGTCGGTGGCCTGCCTGGCGGCCTCCAAACCGCAGCGCATGCGTCGTCCGACGTCGAGGCCGATCTGCCCGGGGATCTGACGGGCTCCCTCGGCGTGTTCCTGAACGGCACCTTCGACATGAGCGATCCGATCGGGCTCAGCCAGAGCTTCGACATCGACGAAGAAAGTACCGAAGAGCGCGCCTTCGGTCGCTCCGAAGGCATCGAGCTGCACCTGCGACGGCCCCTCACTCAGCGGCTCGGCGGACTGCTCTCGTACACCTTGTCTCGCTCGTCCCGAAGCTTCGACCGAACGACGACGCGCCCCGCCTACGACCGAACGCACGTGCTGAACGCGGCGCTGTCCTACGATCTCGGAAACCACTTGCGTGCCTCCGGCAAACTCGCCGTAGCCTCCGGTGTTCCGGGACGCCGCGTGACCCCCGACGGCACCTTCGTCTTCGACGGCTCCCGCAGCTCACCCTTCGTGCGCCTCGATCTCAAGTTGTCGAAGCGTTGGTACACGACGCCTCACTTCTGGTGGGGCGTGTACGGCGAGGTCCTGAACGCCACTCACGGCTCGCAAGTCGTCCGGCGAAGCTGCAACCCGGACGGCTGCACTGATTCCGGGCAGACCCCGATCACGATTCCCAGCGTCGGAATCGAGGCCAGCTGGCAGTGACGCGCCTCGCGCCAAGAAGGCGGCGGATAGGAAGAACAAACAGCGGCGCCGTAGTCTGGCCCGCGCTCGATTCGCGTCCATCGCTGATGATGTGGCGTTCGGCACATTCTGGCACCCTTCGGACGGACTCGACTCTCCCTGCGCGCGGTGCGGGTATCGCTTGGCGGGCGACGCATGGGCGGGGGCCTCTGGCAGGGGCTTCCCGCTCCGGGTGTTGTCAACGGCGGCCGCGGTGCGGTCAGCGGAGTGCTGGAAAGTGTCGGACCGGTGGGATCTGGATGCCGCCGCAGACCAGGAAGATCATGGCGGCGAGCGATGAGTCGTCGTGAACCCGAAGCGTCACTCGAGGCTTGGATCCCCGCCGCAGGCGGAAAGCAGGAGTGCCACGGCGATGGAGTGCGTCG
Organism: Polyangiaceae bacterium; assembly: GCA_050289625.1. Taxonomy (GTDB): domain Bacteria; phylum Myxococcota_A; class Polyangia; order Polyangiales; family Polyangiaceae; genus NIC37A-2. Next base: position 5,829 of record JBNKGC010000271.1, read on the forward strand.
TTGATTTCATCAGGTTCTGAATATTCTGTTTGGTTCGTGGAGAAGACCCTTAAGCCAAACCGTTCTGGTCAAGCTGCCGTCGCGACGGGTAGTCGCGTGCGAAAGTTCAGCGGAGCGGTGCAGGACTCGCGAAGTATGCGTCCGAGAGAGTCTTGAACTGTCCGCCGTCGGTTGTGATGTTCGTCTGGCTCGACCAACCCGCACTGAACACGACGCCCACGCCACCGGTCGCCACGAGTTCGTCCGCGTGAGTCAGGAAGTAGTGGACGTGGTTGTCGCGATAGTGGTTCGGTGTACCGCCGGGTGAGTCGCTCGTCACCCCGAGCGGGGTCTGCCACCAAATGAGGGGCCTCCCGAGTCCGTCGCGGTACTGTTTCATAGTCGCGAGGTACTCGGTGTAGTTGGGGCTGGTCTTGTTCGACTCGTCCAAATAGGGGATAGAGCGGGTGCAGGCGCTATCGTTTCCTGCTTCGTTGCAGCCGGCATCCCGATCCGCCGTCTGGACCACGACGAAGTCGCCGACACCGACCTTCTTCATGAACGCGATGTTCTCTTCGAGGGTGGGCGCGCCCCAACTCGAAGGCGGAAACCCGATGCGCGCCTTCGGGGCATACGTCTGTGCGAGGTGGAGGTAACAGGCTGTAAGTCCCGTCAGGTCGTCCGCGTACGCTACACAATCTGGCGCGACCTTCACCTGAACGGAGACCTGGGTCGGATCCCCACCGGGTGCCTGGGATTCGACGAATCCCCAGAAGTCGGGCTCGACGTTCACGAGCGCGGGCTTGCCGTAGATCGCGATCCGCTGGAACAAGAGCTTCGCCAAGCGCCAGTACTCCGTCATGAACGCCGAATCACCCAGGTAGGCGAGGTTGCCCTCTCCGCGGGCGGTGGACATATAGAGCGAGTACATCGGTATGGCGCCGACCGAGTCGGCCGCGGCCGCTACCACGTCAACGTAGGCTCCTTCAGGCGAGTTCCACGTCTGCCAGCCCGTCTCCAGGTTCTGCCCATAGCCGCCGAGGTATCGCTCCATGATGTCGGGGGTGATGCCCTGTGCGGTGATGTCGCTGGCGTCCGAGCTCCCAAGCCCGACAAGCAGGCGCGCGGGCCTTCCAAGCTGGGTCGCGAGGTCGGCTTCAAGCGAAGCTCCCGTCGAGCCGCCTGACGCTGACCCGCTTGAGCCACCTGACGCTGACCCGCTTGAGCCACCTGACGCTGACCCGCTTGAGCCACCTGA
>JBNKGC010000272.1:0-7060 GCA_050289625.1 Polyangiaceae bacterium
GGCGGTTTTTGCAGGCGTCCGGAAGGCAAACTGATCGGCGCTCTAGTAGGGTGCGCGTCGGAGTCCGCCCGTGGTACGTGGAGCGGCATGACCTCGTCGAGGAAGACTCGCGAATCCCTGAAGCCGGCAGCACGTCTCGGATGGCTCTTGGCAACGCCCCTCGCGGTGGCCTGCGCGACGCGTCCAACCGCTGAGGTCGCGTCTCCGGACTCCACCGAAGAAGAGACGGAGACCGAAGTCGTCGAGAACGAAGGTGCCGACGCCCCTGAGGTCGCCATCGATGAAGTGCCTGAACCGGATGTGGCTGTGCCCGCGCGCAAGGCGCTTCGGGCGGCCGCCCCTCCGTCGAACCATCTGGGCTTGACCTTCGTGGTGTCCCAGTCCGGAGCCGATCTTCCCTGGACCATGGTCGTTGCCAACACCTCGGAGTCCCCGGTGCGCATGGCTGCCGATCCGCGGCTCCTCCGTCTCGAGATCACGCGCCCACCAGCACCCGAGCCGGAAAAGAAGAAGCGCTGGGGGAAGAAGGAAACGAACGAGACCGTGTGCGAGCTCCCGAAGGGGGAGCGACCTTCGAAGGTGGACCGCGAAACCGTGGTCGAGCTCGCCCCCGGCGAGATGGCCGTGCAATCGTTCGACCCGCGGCTCTACTGCGACGGTGAGGCATTCCTGGTGCCTGGAGCGACCGTCACCCCCCACTTCGGGTGGCCCGTCGAAACCAAGACCGTCTGGCGCGGAGGAAAGCGGCAGGAAGAGCCGATCGAACAGAAAGAGCCTTTCGTCGCCGCCACCGTCGCCGTCCAGGGCGAGTCGACGCCGGAGCCCCTCAAGGAACTGTCCGGAGAGACCCTCACCCTCGACGACAGCTACGCGCCCCCCGCGCCCCCTCCCCCCGCGCCGACTCCGTCGACGAAAGCCAGTCAACTCGATCCCGAGCGCCCGCCCGATCCGATCGAAGTTTTCATCGAGCCCCCCGGGACGACCTCGGACGACCGCGGCGGAATCATCACAGTGAAGGTCAAAAATCCAGCCAAGGAGGGCCAGCGAGTGTTCGTGCGCCGGGAGTTCATCACGTTCGAAGTGATCGGTCCCGAGGGTGCGACCAGCTGCAACGCTTATCCCGACGCGCGATCGCCCGACAAGCAGGAGTTCTCCTACATTCCTGCTGGGTCGTCTCTAAGCCTCCCGACGCGATTGGCAGAATTCTGCCCCCCGGGCACGTTCGACACTTCCGGGCTCTACCGAATCCACGCCCGACTCGACGCGTTCGAAGACGGCGAGGAAGCGGGCACCGAAGCTTTCACGGGCAGCGTGACCACGAAAGAGCCCGCACTGCTCCGCGTCAAAGGCGGCAAGACTCCGCAGATGTTCATTTTGCCGACGGTTCCTGCGCCGGAACCGAGCGCGCGGGCGGAGTGACCTTTCCTGGCGACGCGACCAGTTCCTCGAGCTCCTCGAGGTTCGCGCGCGCACGAGGATCGTCCGGATCGATGCGGAGTGCCCTCTCGAACGAGGCACGAGCGTCGTCGAACTGCTCGGTTCGGGCTTGAGCGATCCCGAGGTTGATCCACGCCGAGCCGAGCTCTGCATCGGCGCGTGTCGCGCGACGAGCCACGATTTTGGCAAGCTCGTAGTCACCTTGAACGAGGTGGGCGTAGGCGAGGTTCGACAAGAAGGTCGCACGCTCCGGCGCCAACGCGACGGCTCGCTTCAGGTGGCGGAGCGCGAGTTCGACGCGTCCTTCGCTGAGGTAAGCCGCTCCGAGATCCCCGATCACGCGGGGCTCGTCCGGAGCCAATTGCAGCGATTTCTCATAGGCGCCAATCGCGCGGCCGACCTCTCCCCGCATCATGTAGGCAGTTCCGAGATTCGCATGGCGCTCCGCGCGTCCCGGATCCAACCGGGCCGCCCCCTCGAACCGTCGTACCGCCTCATCCACGTTGCCAAGGGCCAGGGCCGCCACGCCCAGTCCAGAACGAATCTCCGCGTCGTCCGGCAAGAGCCCCAGGGCCTTGCTCAAGGCCTGCCGAGCGTCCTCCGGTCTTCCCAGACTCAGGAGGACCCGTCCCCGTTCGGCGGCTGCAGGGGGATAGGCATCGTCCAACTCGCTGGCGCGATCGAGGGCCTCCAGGGCACGCTCGGCGTGCGGATCTCCAGCCGCCGCACCGTAGGACAACGACAGTTCGGAGACCTCGACGCGCGCCAGGCCGACCCACGGAGCGGGGTCGCGGGGTGCAAGGGTTCGGGCCGCTTCGTATTCCTTGCGAGCCAAGGACGCGTTGGCCGCTGCAAGAGCGCGGTCGGCCCGGGCGAGGGCTTCGTCAGCCTGGGTGCCCGAACCGCGCGAAAGTCCGCGGTCGACCACCGAGTGAGCCACCGGACGGGGCGAGCTGGGTACATCGCGACTCGACGGCGCCCCCTCCTCACCGGCGGTGGTACTTCCGTGCTCGTTCGTTGACGCCGGGGGCTCCGCGCCACCCAGCCTCGGTTCGGGTTCCGCCGGAGCACCGGCGGCGCATCCGATCAAGATGAACGCGGCCGCCCACGAAGTCGATCCTGGAGCGACGGAGCTACGCCAGTTCGCGCCCGAGGGGGCGATCCGATGCTTCGTCCGGGCGATGCGTTTCGCTCCCCAGGTGCGTCCCAGGCAGCTCAGGGCTCGCCTTCGTTTCGTTCGTGGTTTTCGCCGTCGTAACTGAGGAGAACCGGCTTCCCGTCCGAACGACTCGCCACGGTGACGGGACGCTTCCAGAGACGATTCAGAGCCTCGAGAACACGCTCCGCGTAATCGAGGCGCAAATCCATCCCGCGATGGTCGTGGTGGAGCAACAGCTCACCCCGGTTCTTGTAATTGCCGTCGTCGACGTAGATGTACGGATTGCCCGAGTTGGTGAGCTGAGCCAGAAGCTTTTTCTTCACCTCGGCGAACTCTCGCGACTGGATCTCGAATCGCTCGCCCCGCGCCGACCAATCGAACGTGAACAGCCCCTGTTCGTGCGCAAACTCGGGCGTCAGAAACTCATCGATGAAGGTGATGTCCGAGTACAAGGCACGGACTTCGAAGATCTTGTGCTTGCCGAGTCCCAGCCGGAGGTCCCAGTTCCGCTTGGCGTCCAGATCGTTGCAGTCGTCCCACTCGCGACCGAAGCGTCCCTTGTTCCAGCGATCCTCGATGTGCCGGTAGAGCTCCACGCCGAGTTTGTACGGGTTCAGCTGCTTACCGTTGGTCGCCATCACGCCGGCGTTGTTATCGGCATAGTCTACGATCTCGCTCCAGTCGCACACATGCTCCGTCATCATCTTGGAGTGCATGTAACTGGCCCAGCCCTCGTTCATGATCTTCGTCCGCATCTGCGGCGCGAAGTAGTAGGCCTCGTCTCGAATGACGGCGAGGACGCTGCGCTCCCAACGCTCGAGTGGAGCGTGCTCGAGCAGAAACGCAAGGACGTCCTGGGTCCGTTCGCCGGGGAACTTCCCCTTCTTCGAATCGCGAGCCGCTTCAAGCTTGGTGCGTTGGGCCGCGATGTAGTCGGCCGGATTGATGAAGTTCTCCATGTAGTCCTTCGCCCGGAGGCGCGGGACTTCGACCTCGGATTGGCCCTCGACCTCGTCGTCTTCCGACCGACGACGGCGCACGATGAAGGGCGCGTGGGGATCAATCAGGTTCTCGAGACTCAGGCAAACATCGATGAGTTCCTCGACTGGTTCCACCCCGTGGCGCGACATCAAGCGCCGCACGAGCGAACCGTGGTTCGCCATCTTGTCGATCCACTTGCGGTTCGGATTGTAGTCCGGACCGCTTCGCGAAACGTCGGTGATGACGCCGCCACCGGAGTCGAGATCGGTCGCTCGAAACGCGAAATTGTTCTTGAAGAAGTCGACGTGCCCATACACGTGGCACATCACGAGCTTCTGATCCGTCAGACTGTTGCCTTCGAGCAGGTAGGCAATCGACGGGTTGTTGTTGATGACCATCTCGTAGATTTTCGAGAGGCCATACTCGTAGCTCTTCGAAAGGCGCTCGTACTCCATCCCGAAGCGCCAATGGGGATAGCGCGTGGGGAAGCCGCCGTAGGAGGCCACCTCGTTCAGGCGGTCGTAGGAAAGGATCTCGAACACGGTGGGGAAGAAATCCAACCCGATGTCCGAGGCGATGCGCTCGATTTTCTCCTGCTCCTCCCGCAGATAGCGAGGCAGTCGGGTGACTTGTCCGAACGGTGACATCAGCGTCCCTTCCCGAGAAATTCCTTGATGCTGCCTACAATCGCATCCCGATCGGCAATTTCACTCGTGACGACACCATCTTCCTCGGTGAAGTGCTCCTTCAGATCCTTCAAGAACTGGCCCGAACCGTACGGGCTCTCGACCTGGCCGTAGGCGAACATGTTCGACACCGGAAGCAGCTCCTTCTTGAGGATCTCCACGCAGTTCAGCGTGTCATCCATCGACCAATTGTCACCGTCCGAGAAGTGGAACGGATAGATGTTCCACTCCTCGGCGGGATACTCGCGGGCGATGATGTCTGCCGCCAATCGGTAAGCACTCGAAATCATGGTGCCTCCCGATTCGCGCGTACGGAAGAAGGTATCCCGGTCCACCTCGTGAGCCACGGCATCGTGGATGATGAACCGACTTTCGATGCCGTCGTATTGCTTGCGCAGCCAGGTATCGATCCAGAAGCTCTCGATGCGGACGATCTCCTTCTGCTCGTCCCCCATCGAACCGGACACGTCCATCATGTAGATGATGACCGCATTCGCCACCGGTTGCTGGTCTTCCTTCCACGCCCGGTAACGCTTGTCCTCGCTCTGAGGTACGACCAGAGGCATCCGCGGGTCGTACACGCCCGCGGCGATGCTGCGGCGGAGCGCCTCTTTGTAGGTGCGCTTAAAGTGGCGCAGCGACTCGGGCCCCACCCGGCGCACCCCCGTGTAGCGATCCTTCGCGCTGATGATCTTGCTCTTGCCCTTGTCCTCGATGTCAGGAAGCTCGAGCTCCTCGCCGAGGATGTCGGCCAGCTCGTCCAGGGTGATGTCCACCTCGAGGACGTGCTGCCCCTCCCCCTGCCCCGCCTTGCCGGAGCCGTCGCCTTCCGCTTCTTCGCCGCCGACGGGATCTCCAACGTTCCCGTCACCCTGTCCGACACCGCCGCTCTGCTTGTCTCCGTAGATGAAGCGAGGGACGTCGATGTGGGGGATGGGGATGGAGACTAGATCCTTCCCTTTCCGCCCAATCATCTCCCCATGGGAGACGTACTGGCGGAGGTTCTTGCGGATGCGCCCTCGCACGATGGCTCGGAAGCGCGAGTGATCTCTGTCGATCTTCAACGACACGCTGTTATTTTCGTTATCGCACGCGAGGGTCGCAACGTCAGCCTCGACCGGTTGCCCTGAACCCTTGCGTTCATTTTTTGGTTCACTCGATTTCTTGGTCGCCCTTCCCGAGCGCCCCGGCCTAGGCGTCCGCGAAGAAACTTCCAGGGGCGCCAAGGCGGAAGCATCCCACCGGAACGGGGAACCGCCAGGCCGGAATCACAGATCCTCGAGAACCCGGAGGTGGACCACCTGGGCGGGATGCGGGAGTCAGCATGCCGCGCCATTCGGCGCGGGGGTACACTACACACACTGTGCGAGGGGTGCACCCTGCGTGCTCGGCCGAGTCGTGCTCCGAACAAATGGCCGGCGCCCGCGAACAAACAGCCGGCATCCTCCTGGCCGTGTCACATCATCCGAGGCTCGGATTGCAGCGATCCATCCCCTCGGGTACTCATCCCGGGGGAAACCAACCATGCCGCTCGAAAATGATACGAGCGCCGACTGCCTGGTCCTGACCGCAGTCGGCCCTGACCGACCCGGCCTCGTGCGCGCCGTTTCCACCTTGATCCGCCAGGCCGGGGCCAACCTCGAGGACACGCGCATGGCCCAGCTTGGCGGCGAGTTCGCGTTGCTCCTCCTGATCACGGGCGAGGAAACCGCCCTGGCCCAAGTCGAAGCGCAAACGAATCAGATTGAGTCGGAGCTCGGTCTTTCGTGCTTCACGAAGCGCACCCGACCCAAGGCACCCCAAGCGGCACTGGCCTACCAACTCAGGGTGAGTGGGCTCGACCGCCCCGGAATCGTCGCCCACATCTCCAACGTCTTGGCGGCACGAAACATCAACGTGGCCTCCCTGAGCTCCAGGGTCACTCATGCACCTTTGTCGGGCACGCCCATGTTCCACCTCGAAGCTGACCTGCAGGTTCCCACCGAGGTCGCCCTCTCCGAGCTCCGAAATGCTCTCCGTGACACGTGTGACGAGGAAAACCTCGACTTTTGGCTGGAGACGGATCGGGGCTAAGCTCTAGATCCCATCAGTCCACCATGCGCTTCGTCTGCGCGACTCACGGTCACTGCTTTGACGGCCTCGCGAGCGCCGTTGTGTTCACCCGCCTCCTGCGCGGGATGACGCCCTCTGCCGAACTCGAGTACCGGGCCTGCGGGTACGGTCCCAACCAACGCCGCGCCGACGAAAAGCTGCTCCTCGGCGAACAGAACGCCATCTTGGACTTTCGCTTCGATCCGAGTCCGAAGGTGACCTGGTATTTCGACCATCACCAAACGGCCTTCGCGACCGTGGCGGACCAAGCCGTCTTCGAGCAGCGAAAGAGCGACCCCGACACGGCGCGTCGGTACCACTACGATGCGACCTATTCTTCCTGCACCAAGCTCATCGCCGACGTCGCCGAAGAGGCGTTCGGGGAGCAGCTGACCGATTTGGGCCCGCTCATCCAGTGGGCCGACGTCGTGGACGCGGCACGCTTCCCTACGGCGCAAGCGGCTGCAGACCGAACGAATCCCGTCATGCAGCTCGTGGCGGTCGTCGAGCACTATGGCGACGATCGATTGCTCTCGAAAATCGTGCCCGCCCTGCTCGAGCGTCCCGTGGAAGATGTCGCACGCATGGATCTGGTGCAGCGCAAGTACAAGGCACTCGGCACCAAACACGAACGGTTCAGCGAGAGGGTGCGAAAGCGTGGTCAGTTGCGTGGACGCGTGGTGCACGTCGATCTCACCGACAGCCC
>JBNKGC010000273.1:0-7058 GCA_050289625.1 Polyangiaceae bacterium
GCCCGAATTCACTTCGGGCGACGAGGGGGGCGGGTCCGCCCCCCAAACGCTCAGCGGGTCCGCCCCCCTACTAACGCCACCAGCCGCGCGCGGTCTTTCTTCAGGTGGTAGGCGAGTTGCTCGATGCAGTAGCGATGTTCTCGACCGACCGGGCAGGCCTGGCGTACGTCGAGCCAGGCCTCGGGGGTCCTGGCGCGTTCGGCCCGATCGAGCGCGGGAAGGCAGGGATGTGCGCAGCCCTCGCACGGGGTGGCCAGGGGCTTTTCGGAACCGACGAAATCTTCGTCCAGGACGACGACCGCGCGCAGGGAAAACCACATCCCGTAGGTCATGTGCACGGACAGGCGGGCCGGACCGATGGGCGCGAGACCTGAAGCAGCGGCGATGCGCTGGATCGGGATTGGTCGTGGTTCGAGGTGGTGGGCGAAGCGCACGACGGTTTCGACGCCTAGCTCATGGAGGGCTCCGGACACCGCACGCTCGACGTACGCATCGAGAGGATGGGTCGCTTGCGCCAGGTCGGGATCCGCCCGCAATGCGTCGAGAAACGTGGGCCACAGGCTGCGCGTGTTCCCGATCACGACCGCATGCGCATGCGACCGACCAAAATCGGGCAAGGCTTCGTCGGGCGCGGCCGTCCGATTGAACGCGTCGGCTGGAAAGGCCTGCGTCAGATCGAATCCGGCGCGGGCGCAGTTTGCCTGAAGCTTCGACGCGATGGAGTGAGCGGGCCGCGCAGTGGTCACGGACCAGGGGTAGCGCTCCGAGGCATCGAGAACAACGGGGAGCCCCCCAACCCAGCTCAGCGTCCGGCTCGACCGTGGCGCCTGCGCGAGCGGCTGTTACGCTGGGGGGCGGTGAGTTCGACTTCCCACGAACGTCCGTCTTCGGAGTCTTCCCCTCTCGAGCTGCAGCAGGTTCACGTGCGCGGCACACCGCGCGCCATGGGCCGCGCGCTCGGCGAGGCACTCCGAGGTTCGGTTCGGGCGTTCGTGGCAGGGCGGCTCGACTCCGCGGTTGCCTACATGAAAGAGCGGGGACGAGGTTCCTTGCGGGAGTTTCTGGGTGCCGGTCATGCGTGCCTGCAAATCGCCGAATCATGGGATCCGTTGGGCATCGACGAGCATCTCGGCATCGCCGAAGGGGCCGGAGTGCCCGCCGCCACGCTCTACGCGGCGGCAAACTTCACGGACGTACGCGACGTGGTCGTGCTGCCGCCTCCGCCCGAAGACGAGGGGTGCACAGCGTTCATGATTCCCCGGCAGCTGTCGTCCGACGGGCAGATCGTGGCGGGGCAAACGTGGGACCTCACGCCGCGCGACCTCGAGTTCATCGTGGCGGTCCGCCGCACCCCGCGCGACGCCCCCGAGACTTGGTCGGTGACTTGCGCCGGTTGTCTTTCGCTCATCGGAATGAACGAGACGGGTCTGTCGGTGGGTACCACGAACATCAAAGTGCTCGCGGCACGACCGGGCGTCGGGTACCTGAGCTTGATTCATCGAGCGCTAGCGGCTCCGTCCCGTGGTGAGGCTCGCGATGTCGTGGTCGGTGCGCCTCGAGCCGCTGCCCACACCTACTGGATCGTCGATCGCGGCGGCGGGCTGGAGGTAGAAGCGAGCGCATCCGAGGCTTTCGTGAGAACCCTCGGCGACGAGCCGCTGGCGCGCACCAACCACTGCATCGCGCCCAAACTCCAGTCGCGGCAGGGGGAGAGCACCTCGTCGTCGAGCCGGGTGCGACTCGCGCGAGTGAGACAACTCCTGAAGGCCGGGAGTCACGACCGCCGGTCGCTCCGCAAGGTGTTCGCCGACCGGTCCGATGGGACGGATTCGATCAATCGCTATCCCGAGGACGGGCAGGGTATCGCCACGAATGCCTGTGTGCTTGCCTGGCCCGAAAAGGGGGAGCTTTGGGCCTGCCGCGGCCCTGCGGACCGCGGAAAGTGGCAGCGGCTCGCATTCGACGAGGCATGAGCTCTCCGCTCGAAGCAAGACGGCCCTCGATTGACACCACAGGGCGATCCCGGGAGACGGCCGCACCGCCACACAGGGGGAGGCGCCTCCCTCGAGCGCCCGCGAGACGACGCTCGCTCCAGGCTCGGTCTCGGAGCGACCGTCTTTGGGTCACGGTTCCGCAGAACTTTCGCGCGAGCTTGGGCGACGCATCGATCTGGGGCTCTCAGTCGCCGAACAAGCTCACCTGCCGGAAATCCGCACTCGATCGCGCAGCGGGTTCTTGTGCGGTCGCTTTCGGTTCCGTGGAGGGTGGCCGCACCGGCGAGCTATTGGTGTCGGGCGGCCGAGAAGTAGTTCGGCGCTTCGCTTCCTTCGCCTTCGCGTGGCTCGGTTTCGCAGGGCGTCGGGGTTCCCCCGGCTTCGCTTCGTGCGCCTTCGCGTGGCTCGGTTTCGCGGGGCTCCGGGGTCCGACTTGCGAGACCGGGCGAGCCGGCGGCTGACGGATTGGCTCGGGTACCGGTTGTGGTTCGGGTCGCGGTCGCGGCGCCGGTCCGGGGGAGTCGGGGTTCTGGGTGGGCTGGGGGAGTGGCTCGGGCGGCTCTGGAGGTGCCGGGGGCTGAGGCTGTTCCGGTGGGGCCGGGCGAGGCGGGATGGGACGCTCAGGGCCTGGCCTCGGCTGCGGGGAGCCGGGATGAGGCCCTGGCTCCGGGGCATTCGCCGGCGCTTCTGGGTCCGGCGGTGCCGGCGCTCGGGGCGTCTTCGCTCGGGCGGGAGGGGCGCTCGAGGCAGCGCGGGCGCGGCGCGCGCGCGGTTTTTCGCTGGTCGCGGAAGTGCGCTTCTTGCGCTTCGTGGAGTCAGCTTTCTTGCGCTGCTGCTCTTCCTGTTCTCGTGCGGCCCGCACCTCGCGGCCGATTTCCTCTTCAGCCGCTTCCGCCATTCGCTGAGCCCGCTCGGTCTCGCCTCTCATCTCCATGAGGAAACGGCTCGGGATCTGCGGACGTAACTTTCCCCACTTCAGTCGGTTCTTGCAGAAGGTCAGCGTGAGCGTGTCCTGTGCGCGTGTGACCCCCACGTACGCGAGCCGCCTCTCCTCGTCGATGTGCTGCCGGCCGTCGGCGATGGATCGCTTGTGGGGGAGCAGGCCCTCTTCCATGCCCACCAGGTAGACGTGGGGAAACTCGAGACCTTTGGCGCTGTGCAGCGTCATCAGCGTGAGAGCGTGCTCCTGGCGTTTGTCGTCCGAGTCTTTTTGGTCCTCGCGGGTCGACAGGGCGGTTTCCTCCAGAAAACCCAGTAACGACGGATCGTCTGCCCGGTTCTCGTAGGCGGCCACGGCATTGACCAGCTCTTCCACCGAGCCCATGCGAGCTTCCTGATCGGCCGGGTCCTTGTACTGACGCTCGAGCTCCGAGCGGTAGTCGATGCGACCCACGAGCTCTCGGAACAAATCCGACAGACGCTCTCGTCCGAGGCGCGCCCGGAACTCGTCGATCAGGTGGCGGAAGTCCTCGACCGCCTCGGATGCGCCCTGGGAGAGGTCGGGGTGCTGGGGCGCCGTGGGGAGGATCTTCCAGAGCGGCTGTCCGGCGGAGACGGCGTCATCCAGCAGCGTCTGCACGCTGCCGGTGCCGATGCCGCGTGCCGGGGTGTTGATGATGCGGAGTAGCGATACCTCGTCGTTCGGGTTCGCGAGTACCTTCAAGTAGGAAAGGAGATCCTTGATCTCCTTTCGGTCGAAGAAGCTCTGCCCACCAACCAGCACATAGGGCACGTTGGCTCGTCGAAGCTCCTGCTCGAAGGCACGGGGCTGCTCGTTCGTGCGGAAGAGAATGGCGATATCGCTGGCGACCACGCGCTCTTCGTCTTCCCGGTGCACCTTCGAGGCGATCTCGCGAACGACGTTTTCCGCCTCCTGACTCTCTTCCTCGAAGCTCAAGAAGCGTGGGGGCTGACCTCGCCCCCGTGAGGCGCGCAGGACCTTGTCGTGGCGGGTGCTGTTGTGAGCGATCAGGGTGTTGGCCAGCCGCAGCACCCACTCGGTCGAGCGGTAGTTTTCCTCGAGGCGAACGACCTTCGCCTCGGGCCAATCGTCCTTGAAGTTCAGAATGTGCTGCACCTCCGCGCCGCGCCAACCGTAGATCGACTGGTCGTCATCGCCCACGACACAGAGGTTTCGGTGGCGACCGGCCAGGTGGCGGACGATGCGGTACTGCAAGCCGTTCGTGTCCTGATACTCGTCGATCAACAGGTGATCGAACCGAGAAGCCTCGGCAAAGCGGACGTCGGGATGCTCTTGGAAGAGCTGCTCGGTCAAGAGCAAGAGGTCGTCGAAGTCGACGGCCCCGGCCGCACGAAGGGCCGCCTGATATCGACCATAGGCTGCTGCCGCGAGCACCTGCTGGTCGCCTTGCGCGATCTCCTCGGCATCTGTGGCGCGGACCGACTGACTCTTCCACCCGGAGATGATGTTGATGAGCTCGCCTGGGCGCAGCTTTTGGTGGCCCACGCGAATGTCGCGCAGAGCATTGCGAGCAATGCTCTCCTGATCCCCCCGATCGTAGATCGTGAACTGCTCTGGGTAGCCGAGCTTTTGGATGTGACGCCTGAGCACCCGAACGCACAAGGAATGGAACGTGGAGATCTCCGGGGCCGGCGCTTTCTTCTTGCGCTTGCGCCGCTTGCCTCCGAGCAGCGCCTGCGCCCGCTCGTTCATCTCGCGAGCGGCCTTGTTGGTGAAGGTAACTGCCAGGATGCGGTTCGGCGCGATCCCGCTCCGGATCAATTCCGCGATGCGAAACGTGATCACGCGCGTTTTGCCCGTGCCCGCACCGGCGAGGACGAGAAGCGGCCCGCTCAGGGTCGTTACCGCGCTGCGCTGTGCTCGGTTGAGGCCGTCGCCCATGCCGTCAGCAGCCTTACGGGAGGGCGCCCCCCGATTTCAAGGTTGACTTGGCGTCCGCCGAATCCGGGAAAAAAACGCCCTCAAGCCCCGGCCATCGAGCGCGTCACCAGCAGGATGACCCCCGCAATCGCCCCGAGCAGGATGCCCAGCAGGGTGATTCGCTTGCCCCACAGGATCCGAATCCCGGCCTCGTCGAAGCGACCCCGGTCCGCATCTTGCGCGGCCAGATAGAAGAGCAGGGCTCCAGCAATGCTCAGGCAACTGCCGCAGAGGAAGACGCTGGCCGCGGAGACGAGCATCCAGGTCAGGGCTTCCCGTTTGAGTGCCGGTCCGCGGTCCATGAGGTGCGGGAACAGTAGATCGAACGGGCACCCGCTGGCCAGCAGCCGACCCGCTCGTGCTCTCACCAGTGCGGGGGGCACACGCACACCATCCGCGAGCCCGTGAGCTCACTCCCCGGGCCCCAACACCAAACTCAGTCAGCGACGCCGCCGGGTGTGAGCAGGCGAGTGGCGAAGAGGCCGGTGGCTTCTCCCGAAAGCGCGCGGAGCTCGGCGATGACGTGCAGGGATTCGTTGCGCTCGAAGGCGCAGGCGCGCGCTCCCGCGCTGTGCGCACCGCGGGATAGCTCGATCTCGAGCCCGGTCTTCGAATCGATCAAGCGAACTTCGGCACCGTGGGCACCGCTTCCGAGCCCCAAGTGCACTTCGACGCACCGCTGCATGGGCACGAGCAGAGGAAAGCGCTCGACGTGCTCCGGACCCAGCTCGACGGCAGTGACCTTTCCGACGTCGTGAGGAGCGTCCAAAAGCCCGGCGGCATGCATGCGATCGAGCAAGCGCCCAGCCGCGAGCGGGTGCCTCACGAGCTCCGGCGGCGCCTCTACGTCGGGGCGCAGCTCGACCGTGAAGGGCCCCTTGCGGCGCGTTGCTTCCACGTCGAGACGAACCTGCCGATCCCGGGTGCAGAGAAACAACGGTGTGTGGGACATGCCCCGGCCACGCGCCGCGAGCGTTCCATCTTTGCCCCACACGAGCCCTTCGATTCCGATGAGGGCACCGTCGGACCAGATGTCGAGCCGGGTGCACCCTGGAGAGACCCCGAGCTGGAGACTGGAACGACTCCCGACGGACGCTTTTCCTTCGAGAGCGGGGCCGACGCGCGCCAGCTTGGCGGAGTCGAGGCGCTCGGTTACCCGCCGGCGTGTGGTGTTCGGTGCCTCGCTCGGGATCAAGTCGAAGCGCGGGCTTTCCGGTTCGATGTCGGCGCCTCCGCCGGGTTGGGTGGTCGAAATGGCGAGGACAGCGACACCTCGGCCTGCGTGAGGACGCAGTTCGAGGGTGATGTTCTGATCCTCCGACGAACAGATGATGAGCGACCGCTCGCGGCCACTGGCCTCGGCCCGGGCGAAGATCCGGCCTTCGGAGTCGGCTGCGGCGAGCTCGAGGTGCGCGACCTCGTCGGACGGAAGAGCCAAGGCGTCGATGCATCGGTCCTCACCGACGCGCGCCGAAATGCGCGTGCCGACGCGGGAATCGACCGGGAGCGCCACGCGTCGTACGTCCTGCCAGTTGCCCCCGATGGACTCGCGATGCAGGGCCACCGCTTCGCCGAAGCCGGGCCACGCTTCCGGCGTGCTTTCGCTGGTGGTGCCATAGTTCCGAGCTCCCACCGCCCGGGCCACCGTCTCAGCCGAGCTGGGGGCCACCTCCTGCACACCGACCGCCACGATTCCGTTTCCTTGGGCAACTCGCGCCGTGACGTACAGGCGGCGTGCTTCGCCCGGGCACACGAGCAAAGTGGGGAGATCGTCGGGCGCTTCGTCCGAACCGAACTGCGCGCCGTCGTCGCCGTAGACGAAGAGATCGATGTCGTCGATGGACTCGCTCCCGCGGGCGTAGAGGAGCGCACAGCGATCTTCGGGAACGTTGACGAGGCCCGGAACATGATCGCCCGGCGTGCCCGGGCCCACCGCGATCAGCTGAAGCTCACCTGCGCCGGCTCGCTGCCCGACACGCGCGGTGTCCGCAAGCCAGCGGCGCCCGTCGATGGCTTCTTGGCTCGGACCGAACGTCTTGGGCTTCGGTGATTCCGCCGATAGCATCGAGGGATCCTTGCAGCTGGTGACCGACACCAGTGCGAGGAGGGTGAGCGCGAGTCGTGATGCCGTCACTCCGTTCATAGCTGTTGGCAGGGGGGCG
>JBNKGC010000274.1:0-7048 GCA_050289625.1 Polyangiaceae bacterium
AGCGGAGCCGGCGTGCCCGCCTGACATGGTCGATGTGGGAGGCGACTTCTGCATCGATCGCTTCGAGGTTTCCCTGGTCGACGTCGATCAGGGGCGCCCGCTCTCGCCGAGCTACCAACCGACGCGGCGACGCACGCGGCAGCTGTACGAGCGCTGGCTCGCGCGAGCGCCGAACTCCGGCACGCAGCTCGGTCGGACGCTGGCCGTACCCAAACCTCCGAGTTTTCAGCTTCGCGAAGACTTCGAAGTCCGAGCCGTCTCGCGGCGCGGGGTTTTGCCGAATGGCTACCTGACGCGAGACCTTTCCGAGCAGGCTTGCCACAACGCTGGCAAGCGTCTGTGTCGCCGTACCGAATGGGTGACCGCCTGTCGCGGGCAGCGGCAGACGGACTTTCCTTACGGTTCCAACTACCGACAGGGGGCCTGCAACGTCCATCGCGACTCCCACCCGTCGTCATTGCTTCACGGCAATCCTTCGATCAACCATCTGGACCCGAGGATCCCGTACGTCGTCGCCAAGGACGGACCCCTTCTTCGTCTGACCGGTGCGACTGCCGAGTGCGCCAGTCGCTGGGGCGACGACGCGGTCTACGACATGGTTGGTAACCTGGACGAGTGGATCGATGACGAAGAGGGCATCTTCCTCGGTGGGTTCTACTCGCGTGCCACGCGCAGCGGCTGCGACGCGAGCATCTCGAGCCACGTGCCGGAGTACTTCGACTACAGCCTGGGAACGCGCTGTTGCCGCGATCGCGAAGCAGCTGCCCTCTGAGGGACTCGGCCGCCGGACCGACGGCGAACTCCTTTTGCAGAAGGTCAAAAATCGCGCCGTCCTGAACTTCCCATGATATCCGGGAGCCTCGTTCATCGCTCGGAATCATGGCCACACGGGTGCGTAGGGTGTTTCGAATCGTTTCGGACATGTTCGATTGTCCGGACGAACAGGACGCCATCGCCGTCGGTCTACGCGGTATGGCGAAGCTCGTGGGCGCACAGGTCGGCATCTTCGCCGAACTCGCTGATTTCGTGGCTGATGGAAGTGGTCGCGTGGACAGCGTCATCGACGTCGGTTGGTCGTCGGCAAGACAGCGGAGCGCAGCGGTGCACCCCTATCTCACCTCCGGTTGTGGTGCAGATCCCAGTGCCCGACGCCTTCTTCAGTTGCGTCCGAAAGGCGTGCCCTGCCGCGGCGTGACGGCGCGACGTTCCGAGTTGGTCTCCAACCGCGTCTGGTACGAATCGGACTTCTTCAACGAGGCACGCCGCCCAGCCGACATCGACCATCTCGTGCACTCGATCTCTGCCGATGGCGAAGGCGAAGGGAGGGTTTCCGGATTGACCTTCATTCGCCCGCTGTCAGACAGGGATTTTTCGAGCGACGACGTCGGGCTGATTTCGCTCTTCCACGAAGAAGCCCTGCCTCTTTGGCATCGACGACGCTCGCAGAAGCTCGATTCCTTCGTGAAAAGATTTTCCTTCACGACCAGAGAAGAGCAGACCGCACGTGCCCTCTTGACCGCCAGATCCGAGCGCGAAATTGCCGGAGACCTGTCGATCAGCCCTCACACCTGCCATCAGTACGTGAAGGCGGTGTACAAGAAGTCGAAAACGAATTCTCGGGCTCAGTTTCTCGCGCTCGCGCTCTCCTGGATCGACTCACACAGCTAGATCCCGGCACGAACCTCGGGCGCGGTCAGTTCCAGCGAGTCTTCACCGGGCTTTCGTAGACGGCCTGACTCCCCTGGGCAGGGGATAGCAGCCAGGCCCGTGGTCTCTTACGTTCGTGCGCGATCCCACGCACCCAAAGCAGGGGTCCCACTTCCGCCATGAAAACTAGCGCTGCAGTCGTCTTCTTCCTTTCGGTCAGCTACGCGTGCTCACGCTCCTCGTCGCCCACACCCGCGGATCCCGGGGGGGGCGCAGCAGGCGCAGCAGGCGAAGGTGGTGCCTCAGGCGGTCAAGCCGGAGCTTCGAGCACGACAGGCGGTCAGAGCGGCGCGGGGGGGCAGACGGCGACGATCGACGATCTCCCCGAGGAAATCCGCGTGTTCTGCTCCGAGATGGAAGCGTATACCTGCGACTACTTCGAGCATTGCAACGGCGCCATCTGCGGAACGGATGGCCTCCCCCCGCCCGCGAACCTGCGGCGCTTCTGTGAGGAGAGCTTGCCCGAATTGTGGGCTGCAGGGCTCTACACCTTCGACGCCGAACTCGCGCAAGACTGCCTCCCGAAGACGCCGCTCTGTGTGCAGCGTTGGGCAGACATCTTCGACACCCTCGATTGCCGAGAGGTCTTTCAGGGGACCATCCCTGCTGGTGAACCCTGCAATCCGGGGGGATGGCTGATCGGCGACTCCTGTCTCGATGGGTATTGCGGCGGAGAAACGTGCCCGAAGACCTGCATCTCTGAAGCTGGCGAGGGGGAAAGCTGTGCCAGTGTCTCCTGCGGGCCAGGTTTGAGATGCCTCGACGGAACTTGCGTCGAGATACCCGATCTCGGACAGCCCTGTGTCGACTCGTGTCTGGGTTCCTTGATCTGCATGGATACCGGCGACGGCAAAAGATGTGGCGCGGGCGCTGGCGACGGTGAGAGCTGTTCCGATCAGGTGCCCTGCACGTCTGCCTTCGTCTGCTCGGAAGGTACGTGCACGCTTTCGGTCACCTCGGGATCGGTCTGCACGCAATCGAGGCAGTGCCCTGATGGAGAGATTTGTTTGGCGAAGGAGGGAGAGACGACTCCCACCTGCCAAGCGCCGCTTGGCCTGGGTGAGCCTTGTGCGAGCGAAAGATACTGCAAGGATTCTGACTCCGGCAAAGTCACGTGCGCGGATCCAGATCCCGTGGGAGGCGACGAGGCAACGGTCTGCGTGCGTCTAGGTGCCGCGGATGATCCGTGCGAGCCGCTGGGCTGCCAGGGCGACTACTGGTGCTACTACCCGCCCCCGGGCAACAGGGAGGACGGCGTGTGCAAGCCCCCCGGTGGACTGGGCGACAGTTGCGAAAGCGCCGAGGGGCCTCGGTCCTCGTGGGGAAACAGGTGCCTCTTGGCCGATGAGCCCCTGCATTGCATCGATGGTACCTGCTCCTCTGCGGCAGCGATTGGAGAAAAATGCCGTCCAGATGATGCTGGCTCCTGCAGGGAAGGGTGGTGCTCCTCGGTCACTGGACTCTGTGAGAAGTCTGTGAAGCTCGGGTCTGATTGCAATCCCTATTGGTTCCTCGATTCATGCGAAGAAGGAGCCTTCTGCCCTTGCCCGGACGATGCCTGTCGGCCCATGGACACGGGAACTTGTACGGCGCTGAAGCTGAAGACGGCTCTGTGCAACCAGGACGAAGAGTGCCGAAGTGGTTATTGCGACTACGCGCAAGAACCCGCCAGGTGCGCTGACCGGCCTGAAGAATGTCCGGCAATTAGTTATTAATGAGCGGCTTGGCGTTCTTGGCGCCGAGGTAACTGAGCTTGAGGACGGCCTGGTCGTTGGGGAGCGGTCCCTGTCCCCGCAGGAACTTGCGGAGCTGAGAGTTGAGGGACTCATCGGCCAGCTCGACTCGTCGGGACCGAGCGACATCCTCTGGTACCAGCCCGGCACGCCGTGAGCCGGGACGCGTAGTCCACCTCAACGGCCCTTCTCGAACGCGGTCGACATCACAGTCGTTACGACTGAGCACTCGATGGTTCAGGTGGCCCTTCGGGTCACCAGGCGTGCGAGGAGTCGGCTACGTGGCAGGAGGGAAATCCCGCTCGCCTCTAGGCTCTTTCAGGTCCACAGCGCTGCTTCCTTGCGCGGCACGACCATTGCACTCGGAGCGGCATGACTCGCTATCGTTGGTTCGTTGGAGGGCGCAACGCCGTTTGGATGCGCGCCCCGCTGCTCACGGCTGGGGCGCTCTTGGGTGTGGGCTGTTCGGGCGCTACGTCGAGCGATGTCTCTTCAGACCAGGGCATGGGTGCTTCGTCGTCGGGCGCCTCGTCGTCAGGAGGCTCGTCATCGGGCGGAACTGGCGGCTCGTCGGGCCAGACGAGTGCCGGTGGCGCCGGCGGATCGAGCGTCGTGGGCAGCGGCGGTGCGGCCATCGATTGCAATGCGGCGGCGTCGACGCCCGAGCAGACGCCCTTCTTCTATCAGCAGGTGGATGCTTACCTGCCCACCACGCGGGTGCTCTACAGCTGGACGAGCGCCGAGCAGGAGCAAGATCTTCGAACGAACGAGAAGCTTCTGACAGTTGGCGAGGTGCCCGGCAAGGGCCGCGGGTATGCCATGGACATGCTTTACGAGTACGCGGCGACGGCCGAGTCGAATTCGCTCGAGGCCAAGCTCACGGAGATCTTCACGGAGTTTCGCTACTCGTGGCCGAACCCGTGGGCGACGCGGTTGGGGACCCCGGGTGAATCCTACGGGGATCGCCTGGTGCGCATGAAGCTTCGAGCCAACGCGTGGATCGCCCGTTTGGCGGACTGGGGCATGGTCGATACCGTGTACGACGTCGAGGGGAACGTCGTGCCGCACGCACAAGCGTTGGCGAACCCAGAGCGTATTGCCGCCCTCTACTTTGTGCGCGAGCGCAACGACGGAGGTCCTCTTTGCGGCACGTTCTCCAACGGCGGGGGCGGGGGCTATCGTGAGTTCATCGTTGGAAACGCGGCCATGATCGAGGAGTGGTCGATCGGGACTCAGGAGATCCGCGAGCGCATCGAAGGTGACGTTGCCGAGCTCGAAGCATTGATCAGGGTCGTGAGCAAGTGTGGCATGTCGGTTCCCGCCAACTTCAATGGCTCGGTGGTTTGCGGTTGGGGCGCGACTGGCGTTCCTTACTACGAAGCCCTGGCCCTCCCCAGTGAGCTTTATGCACCGTCGGTCGACAACATTCGTGCATTGCTCGATGCTCTGGAGGCGAGCTTGTTCGAACCCGATCCGCTCACGGTCACACCTGAAGGCTGAACTTTGGTTTTGCGAGTCGAGAAAGACGAAGCCCTGGCGGCGCTACGGGCGCATCATCGCGACTTCGGGACCGAGCCGGGCGATTGCACGATGTGTCAGCTGGTGCATCACGAGCGGCGCCCCGAACCCGTGCTCGAAGACGCGGACGCCGTCGTGGTGCTCGACCGGTTTGCGGCGCGGCCGGGTCACCTCCTCGTGATCGCGAAAGATCACGTCGAAGATCTGACCGATCTCGGGTACGAGCGATACGCGTCACTTCATCGGGTCGTGTACGATGCGTGCCAGGCGGTCGAGGCTGCACTCCATCCCGTGCGTGTGTTCACGGCCGCCCTCGGCGCGCCGAAGGCCGTGCCGATGAGCTTTCCTCACTTTCACCTGCACGTCATTCCCATCTTCGAGACGGACGAACGATCGCGCCCGGCACGCGTGTTCTCGTGGGCCGACGGGGTCACGATCTACGATGACGAAGAGGCTCTCGAGATGACGCGGCGGATTCGAGCCTCATGGCCGAATGCGGGCCGAAACCGTCCGAACCCGGTGGAACGCGCGCCTTCGAACTGAACGTGAGCGCCTACATCGTGCTGATGCGGTGATAGCGCTTGATGTCCTTGCGATTCGCGAACAGCGCGATGAGCAGCAGTGCGACGACGGCCAGGACGGTAGCGGCGATGTCTCCCGGTGGCCGCGGCGATACGGTGTGCGTCGTCGCTCACTCCCAGACGAAGTCGGCCGCGTCCACAGGCTGCGTAAGTGCACGTTGTTCTGGTTCGTGGGAAGCGGGCCGCCCGGTTGGAATCGTTCGACTCCGGGGAGAGGCTTCAGCATTTGCGCGGGCGCTCGAGGGCGAGGGCCGGGCTCCGAAAAGCCTTCGAGCGGAAGGCAACTGTCGTTGGTCTCGACGATGTCCCAGGGCGAGAGCTCGAAGACCCTGAAGATGCCTTCTTTGATGGCGTTGCATCCCGAAAGACCCGTCGAAAGCAGGGCGAGACTCAGCGTGAAGACGAGCTGCGACCGAGAGAAGGGGAGCCTTCGGGGCATCATCGGAGTTCTTCCAGCCGAGGAAGCCAATAGTGCTCCATGGCCTGTTCAATCGTCAGCTGTCCTTCCACCTGGTCGAGCTTCCACCACAAGTAGGCAACTACCGCCTCACACTGCTTCAGATCGAGCGCATTGAAGGTGGCGCGCTCGCGCTCTCCCATGGTGCTTCCGCCCCACACTTGGGCCAGGCGTTGCCCCTCCGATTGCGGAGTCAGAAAGGCGCACAGGCGATCTGCTGGGTCGACCCGGTCGAGCTCTCCGCGGAGGTCTGCGATCAGATACGCCGGAAGGTAGAAGCGGAGGGCTGACGGAGAGAAATAGCTGAGAGCTGAACCCGACCTTTCGGGAGCTTCATCCAAGAAACTGCCCGAGAGTTTCCGCCAGTCATCCTGACCCTGGAACACCCGAATGACCTCCTCCGCCTCATCGCCATGGCTCTCTGAAATCTCTGCGTCCGCGGGATAGGTGAGGTCTTCGAAGGCTCGCGTGATGCACCCGATGAGCTCCTCGGGCTGTCCGGAGAAGGTCTGAGTGCTGACGCCATCCCGCTTGTTCACCCTGGCAGCTTACCATCAACGGGTCGAACCTTCGGAGAAGTCGTTGGCAGAGAGGGGCCGACCTCTTCGTTGGTTGTTTTGCCTATTGCTCCTCGTCGAAGCCCGAACCGGGTCCGCCGCCGCTCGCCATGCCCGTCCCGCCGCCGGTGTTAGTCGCAGGCTCGGAGGAGGACGAGGGAGGTGAGGGCGGCGAGTGTTTTTTCGCATATCCAGTGATTTCGAAGGCTGGAATTTTAGAGCTCCCGGTCGCGCGCCCAAAGGGTTCGTCTACGAAATGCGACCTCTTCGAAGTCAATGCCATCTTCCTTGGCGGCCAAGGAGAATGAACGTGCATTTCGCGATGGCGGAGGAGTGGGGGGTGAGGCCTGGCCCGTCAGAAGGGTCCGACAGCAGGCGCGACCCCCCGCGCTTCGCCGCGGAGAGCCTCCGCCTTCGCCGCTGAACACCACCGACTACCCACCAAGAACGCACCCCCGCCTTCCGCGCTGCGCCGGCAGCGCGCCGAAGTCCCCG
>JBNKGC010000275.1:0-7004 GCA_050289625.1 Polyangiaceae bacterium
CCACCGCCGCGCTGACGTCCGAATCGTCTCCCGTGTCGGCGACGTAGTCGATCCATACGTCCCGCCCCAGGCGGCCCGTCAGCGTCGCGCCCGGACCCGAAGCGGGAGCTCCGCCACCAGTCGTCGAGTCTCCCAGGGTTCGCGCAATTCGCTCGAGTAGCTCGCGAGGGTCGTCGGGCGTCATCCAGTCGCGGGAGTCCACGTCCTCGGTGGCGACGGCACTGGCCACGAAGTGACGCAAGTGTCCCCAAAACGAGGTAGCCCCGAACCATCGAACGCCGCGAGGCTTGGTTCGTCCACGGTGAAACCGCTGAATGGGCACATCATCCGGCGATGGCTCGGGTCGAACAGGCTCGCCCACGCGGGGGCCGGCGATCCCCGCGGTGCCGGGATGGGCCTCGTGCCGCGAACGCTGGCTGGAATCAGGGGAAACACTCATGAACGGGGGCGTGCTCACCAGACATATCGCACACATTTTCCCAGTCTTCGCCCCACCGCCGGTATCTTGACGGACAAGGACGCCCGCCGATCTTGAGTTTTGGCTTCGTTTTCCCTGCGCTCCGGTGCTCAAGTACACACGTACGTTCCGCTCTGGTGCTCGCGAAAGCCTCGCCAAAACTCAAGCTTGACGGGCGCGCTCGTGCTTGAGGTATCGGGGATGGTCTTCCCCCTCAGTGACTGTCAAATGTCGTAGTACAGCTGGTACTCGATCGGGGTCGGGTACGATCGCTGAATCGCGATTTCCCGCTCGCGCTTGTAGTCGATCCACATCTCGAGGGCGTCGCGGGTGAACACGTCGCCCTGAAGCAGGAACTCGTGATCCTCTTCGAGCGCGGCGATCGCGTCCTCGAGTGATGCGGGAACGGTCCCGACGTCTTTGAGTTCTTCCGGGCTCAAGCTGTAGATGTCCTTGTCGAGCGGATCACCCGGGTCGATCTTGTTTCGAATCCCGTCGAGGCCCGCCATGAGTTGAGCCGGGAAGGCCAGGTACGGGTTACACGTCGGATCGGGGAAGCGTAGCTCGAGGCGCTTGGCCTTGGGAGATTGCGAGTACGTGGAAATGCGGATCGCCGCCGACCGGTTCCGACTCGAATACGCCAGATTCACCGGTGCTTCGAACCCAGGCACCAGGCGCTTGTAGCTGTTCGTCGTGGGGTTCGTGAGTGCGGCGAGGGCGCGCGCGTGCTTGAGGATGCCTCCGATGTAGTAGAGGGCGAGCTCGCTCATCCCCGCATAACCGTCGCCCGCGAAGAGAGGCTTTCCCTCTTTCCAGAGCGACTGGTGGCAGTGCATGCCATTGCCGTTGTCCCCGGCAATCGGCTTCGGCATGAACGTCGCTGTCTTGCCATGGCGATGCGCGACGTTCCGGACGATGTACTTGAACCACATCAGCTTGTCGCACATCGGTAGAAGCGAATCGAAGCGCATGTCGATCTCACCCTGACCGGCGGTGGCAACCTCGTGATGGCTGACCTCGACTTCGAGGCCCGCTTTCTCCATCTCGAGGCAGATCTCGGTGCGGAGATCCTGCATCGTGTCCTGGGGCATCACCGGGAAGTAGCCTTCCTTGTGGCGAATCTTGTGTCCCAGGTTCGGTCCTTCGTCCGTTCCAGTGTTCCAATCGGCTTCGACGCTGTCGACCTGATAGAAGCAGCCGCGGGAAGCTACGTCGTACCGGACGTCATCGAAAATGAAGAACTCCGCCTCCGGTCCGAAGTACGCGGCGTCGGCGATGCCGGTGCTCTTCAGGTAGTCCTCGGCCTTGGCGGCGATGTGCCGCGGGTCTCGCGAATACTTTTGCCGGGTCAGGGTGTCCTGAATGGTGCAGGCAAGCGACAGGGTCGGGTGCTTCGTGAAGGGATCCATCTTTGCGGTCAATGGATCGGGGATCAGGAGCATGTCGCTCTGATTGATGGGCTGAAAACCTCGGATCGACGAACCGTCAAAACCGAAGCCCTCTTCGAAGCTCTCCTCCTCGAGGCGGTGAAACGGCACGCTGGTGTGCTGCCACTTGCCAGGCAGGTCGATGAACTTCAGATCGACCATCACAGCACCGTTCTTCTTGCCTAGTTCGATAGCTTGCTTGGCATCCATTCTCTTGTAACTCCCTCGCGCGCCCGTCGACCCCGCCATCGGACCCCGACCTGCGACGCGCTACAAGTACCGAACGGCGCCCTCCCCTCGGGAAAACGCCGTTCCATGGTGTGTCGCTTTTCGATAGGCGACGATACTCACAATCCGATCGGGCGTCCAAAGCCCTCACGGCCCGGGAGTGGGGACGTGAGCTTGCCTTGAGGCGTCGCCCCCTCGCCGCTCGGACGTCGCGGAAAATCGCCTCATCTCTCGTGAGGGGGCGATTTTCGTCAGCCCGGCTGCGCCGGGCTTTCCCACTCAGCGCTCGATTTGCTGGCCTGGTCGCGACAAGGCAGAGGCTCGTCGCTCGGGCCAACGGCGTCCCGTGCAGCGGTCCGCGCAGGACTACAGAAACACGGGCTGGGAGGCTCCAGAAAAGACGTTGATCCGGTGGCTTCCGGCCCTGGGCTCGTGGCCTGGGCCGGAAGGGAAATGCTCATCAGATCGCTTCGTCGCCACGCTCGCCGGTACGAATACGAACCGCTTCGTCGACCGGGCTCACGAAGACCTTACCGTCACCAATGCGACCCGTCTTGGCGCTCTTCTCGATGGCGTCGATGACCTGATGAGTCAGGTCGTCCGGAACGACGATCTCGAGCTTCACCTTCGGTACGAAGTCGACCACGTACGCCGAGCCTCGGTAAACTTCCTTCTTGCCACCCGTCCGACCGAAGCCCTTGACCTCGGTGACTGTCATGCCCTGGACGCCGACTTCGCTGAGCGCGTCCTTCACCTCGTCGAGCTTGAACGGCTTGATGATGGCCTCGACCTTTTTCATTGGCTCTCTCCTCAGGTTCTCTACCCCCTCCGGGTGGGGGGCATTTCCCAACGCCCCATGTGGGGCTCATTTTTTCGATGAACCCCCCTCCTGAGCTGGGCGGTTCGACAAGCAGTTGCGCCTGGTTCAGGCGCCTCAACATCGAGTACTTGGCGGACTGTTTCTGGTCTGTTTCGGAATCACTTCGCAGCTCCAGAAAGGTGGATTTGCCGACGAGGTGACCAGTCGGCGAGAGAAAAGAGTAGGAGACCAACCTACAGATCGGGCGCTGCGGGGCGGCAGCCATCCCGCCGGTTCGCCTCGTGCGCAGCGGCCTTTCTCTCGGCCAACCCGTCGCGGATGACGGAAAAAGCTCGCCACGGGCCGACGGCACCCCCAACGACCGCGTCGGCGGGCAGCTTCCCTCGGCGCGTCATCTGGCATCAGGCTCGTCGAGGCCACCCCAAAACCGATCGGCCGAGCGGGTTGGCTACTGCTGAGCGCGCGTCTAGGGTTCGAGGGCGGTCGCCTCGCGCCGACGCGGGCGATGGCGCCGCTTCGCCTTTTCAGCGAACCTTGAGGCCAAGCGCCGCGCTCTCTCTCCATCATGCCCTCGCAGAACAGGTCCAAGGTCCCCATCGGAACCGTGCTCGAGGGGAAGTTTCGACTCACCCAGGAGATTGGCCGGGGTGGAATGGCGGCCGTCTACGAGGCGGAGAACGTAGACATCGGCAAGCGGATCGCTGTCAAAATCTTGGCGGACGAGCTGATCTCGTCGCGCGTCGTTCGCGAACGATTCATTCGAGAAGCGCGGGCGGCCGCCTCGATCCGCAGTCCATACATCTGCGAGGTCTACGACTCGGGCATGTACGACGAGCGGCCGTTCCTCGTGATGGAGCTGCTCGAAGGAGAGAGTCTGTACGACCGCATGACCCGCGTTCGGCAGATGAAGATCGAAACGACGCTGAAGATCTCGACCCAGGTCGCACGCGGTCTTCAGAAGGCTCACGAAGCGGGGATCGTTCATCGCGATCTGAAGCCAGAGAACATCTTCATCACCCGCGATGAAGAAGGCCGGCTGCTCGCCAAGATCGTCGACTTCGGCCTCGCC
Source organism: Polyangiaceae bacterium (assembly GCA_050289625.1). Lineage (GTDB taxonomy): Bacteria > Myxococcota_A > Polyangia > Polyangiales > Polyangiaceae > NIC37A-2. Next base: position 4,002 of record JBNKGC010000275.1, read on the forward strand.
AAGTTTTACGAAGCCGAGGGTGAGGAGAAGAACGTGCGTCTCACCCGGGAAGGAGCGCTCTTCGGAACTCCGGCCTACATGAGCCCGGAGCAGGCCAAAGGCCAGGGCGAGGTCGATCATCGCGCCGATCTCTGGGCCCTCGGCTGCATCGTCTACGAGTGCCTGACGGGCCAGACCGTGTGGAACGTGGAGCAGGGCGTCGCGATGATCCTCGCGCAAATCGCCGGTGCTCCGATTCCGAAACCCTCCAAGTTGCGTCCGGATCTTCCGTCGTCCTTCGACGAGTGGTTCGGGCGCGCGCTGAATCGTGACCCCGAAGCCCGGTTTCAAACGGCCAAGGCATTCGCGGATTCCCTCAGTCGTGCTCTTTCGCCCGATACGCGACCGGGTCGCCCACCCGTCGCCAGCGAGATCGAGGGAAGCGTCGTGGACGCGATGATGGCCGGCCGGAACCTACCGATGAATCCCGGGGTGGCTGCGGCGCAAGCAGCCGGGGCGCTCGTTCCCCCGGAACCTCAACGCACGCCCACCGACACTTCCTCTCTTCCGCCGCCGCGCTCGGGGAGCTCAGCCGTCGGCTGGCTGCTCGTGCTCTCCCTCGTGGCCTTGGGCGGCTACGCGGTTTGGCTCTACGTAATCAACCCGCCGTCCAGCCAACGTTCCGCCAACGCCTCTCGTCCGTCTCCGTCCGGATCGGGGGAGCCCCTGGTGCGTGAACCCGCGGAAACCGAGCCGTATGCGGCGGAAATCGGGCAGGCACAAGCGCTGCTCTCCGGGGGCAAACCCAAGGAGGCGGTCAAGGCGTTCGAGAAGGCGACGAAGACTGACGGAGGCAAGATCATCGCCCAGTCGCTCCTCGCTCACACTGACGTGGCACTCGACGACCAGGGGGACTGTAGCCTCATGGGCATTAGTCGACCGCGCCCCTTCGACCTGACCAAGCCGGCTTCGCACCCAACGGTCTTCCTCGGTCCCCAGGGCCCGCTCGTCTCGTGGACGGATTCACACCAGGACTTTCGGCGGCGCCAGGGCTACGTCGCGCTGCTCGACGATCAGCTGCGGCGCGTCACACCCACACGGAACTTCACGCCCGAGGCCTCGTCCGCACTGTATCCCGAGCTCGTCGACGCGGACGGATCCGTAGCCGCGATCTATTGGGATTCAGGAGGGAAGGAGCCGGGCGTCTACGTGCGCATGCTCCACCCCGACGGGCGCATCGCCACACCGGCTCGCCTGCTTTCCAAGCAACGTCGCGAGAAATACTACCCTACCCTGACGAGCCTGCCCGGTGGAGGGTTCCTCGCCCTGTGGTCCGAGGGGCGCACCGGCAGGGGGACTTCTGATTTGGTCGCCCGCCGCTTGAGCCGCGACCTGGAACCCCTGGAAGAGGCCGTGCAACTCACCGCGGTGGCCAAGGGAGAAGTCTCCCATCCGGCGGCAACGGTCGTGAGTGGAAAGCTGTTCGTCGCCTTGCGCCACGGCGGCGCGCAAGCTGACGTTCGGCTTTTGCGGATCCCCCTGGACGCACCCGCGCTGAAGTCTGGGGTCCAGGTGAGCGACAAGGACGTCTTCGCCGGCGACTCCGTCTTGGTGCACGGTCCCGGGCAACACTCCCAGCCCACTCTCACCTGCGACGATCAGGGTTGCTTGGTCGTTTGGGACGATGAAGCCGCAGGAGCCTTCGCGGCGTTCATTCCCCACGACCAGAAGGAACCTCTCTGGCACCGGGAATTTGCCCCGGATGCCATTCGCCCGACCGTTGCGGAAGCACCCGAGGCGGGTGCGATCGTCGCCTTCTTCGCCGACAACCGCTTGCGGGTGGCGCCCATCACCAGGGATGGAGTGGGTCGTGCCAGCGTCATCAGTCGGGTGAGCGGTTTTCAGCCGAACCCCACGGTGGTCCCGGGTCGCGAACGAGGCGAGTGGTTGCTCGCCTGGCGGGACTACGAAGCCGGGCACCTTGAAGTTTTCGTTGCTCGCGCCGCGTGCGGGAAAGGCGACACCCCGTGAGTCGCAACCTGTTTGCTTCGGGGACTCGATCGACTCCGTCGCTGACGATTCCTTCACGCAGCTCGCTCCGCGATCGCCCCCTGGAAACCGCTCGCACCGTGCTGGCTCCGGTAGAGAGATCCGACGCAGAAGATCTCTGGAACGCGGTCGAGGGCTCGCGTTGGCACCTCGAACGCTGGCTGCCCTGGGTGCCATTCAACAACACTCTGGAAGCCAGCGGGCGGTACGCGGATGCCTCGGAGAAGGATTGGGACGCTGGTCGAGCCATGCGACTCACGATCCGCGAACGGAACACCCGTGAACTGCTCGGTGTCGTCGGGCTCGACGCCTGCGTCCATTTGCACCGATCCTGCGAGCTCGGCTACTGGTTGAAGCGCGATGCCACCGGCTCCGGCCTGATGACCGAAGCAGCCCGTGCGACCGTCGAATTTGCGCTGCGCCGAGTCGGAGTTCATCGCATCCGGTGCGCGGCCGCGACGGACAACTACCCGAGCTTACGAGTGATCCAGCGCCTCGGCTTTCGCTTCGAGGGGATTGCGCGACAAGCGGAGTTCGTCGCAGAACGCTGGCTCGACCATGCGATCTTCGCAAAGCTCTCCACCGACCCGGACTGAGCGGATCCGAGCGTGGCGCATCGCCCCATTCCGTTTTTGATCGTTGCTCCTACGGCGGTCGTCCTTTTGGGGCTCGCGGTCGCCGTGGCAGTTGCCGCGCTTGGTGTGTCCGCAGTGCGAGGACAAAGCGACGAGGCCGCTGCATTTCGGAGTCAACTCTTGTCTAGAACGCTGGCGGCAAGGTTGGCCTCAGCGCCATCCGAAGAGCGGGCGGGTCTCGTGGAACGGGCCGCCCAGCGGACCGGCGCCGAGGTGATGCTCCTCGATCCAGACCGGGGAATAGCCATCGAGAGTTCCCTCGCGCAGGCTTCGCCGGCGATGGTGTCCGACATGCTGCATCGGGGACGCGGCGAGCTCACCACTCAGCTCGGGCGTTCGC
>JBNKGC010000276.1:0-6876 GCA_050289625.1 Polyangiaceae bacterium
GAGGGAAGCGACTTCCGCTTCCGAGGGAAGAGCGACCCTACCGGGTCGTGGGGAGTCGCTCTCATGCCTCTCGAGAAACAGCGGCCTACGTCGAAAGCCTCCGAAAGGAGCATCCCGACCTCGAGCTTTCGAGCATCGGCTCCTCTCTCAAGTTGTGTCTCGTGGCGGAGGGGAGCGCGGACGTCTACCCGCGTTTCGCCCCGACGATGGAGTGGGACACCGCCGCGGCGGACGCCGTCGTTCGTGCTGCAGGAAAGCGGGTGCTCCGATACGACGAAGCGCAGGGCACGCAGAAAGCGCTCGTCTACAACAAGGAGAACCTCTTGAATCCTTGGTTCTTGGTGTCGAGCTGAAGCTGCGGAGGCGTATCCGATGTGAACGGGGGGTCCTCGCAGTCTGCGAGCGATGCTCACCATAACTCGAAAAGCGAGGTCGGTGCGAGCGCGGCTTCCTGAGGCACCGGGGGGCCGGAACAGCTCGGGGGCAATGAAAATGGTCGCAATGCGCGGAAGCCTTCGACGAAACGTACGATCCCGGTCCTGCCACGTGGCCCGAGCAGGTCCAGGCTTTGAAGGCCTGGCTCAGTGCACGGATGGACTGGCTGGACAGCCAGTTTCCGAGCGGAGTCTACGAGTCGTCGGACGACAGCTTCCCGGGTGCGTTGGACGCCAGCTCTGGAGCTCCTCCTGGGAGCTTCTCGAGGCTCCGCGCGTATGCCTCCAGACCCGGATGGGCGCTGAGCCCGTGCGCGTAGATGCTCGCGAACACCGTGGCCATCACGGCGAGCCGGATGGTCTCCTCGCCGGGTTGGTGGAGCTCCTTCTCGAGGTAGACCAGACCAAGCACGATCGACGCTAGGCCGCGTGGGCCGAACCAACCGAGAAAGAGCTTCGTCGGAAAACTGAGGCCCGTCCTCGTGAGGGCGAGGGCGACGGGGAGCATCCGCGTGATCGTGAGGCTCCCGAGAGCGAAGAGCGCGTGCGCCCAGGTGAACTCGGTCACGCGACGGGCCACGAGGAATCCGAACACGAGGAAGACCAACGAGCTGAACAGTTCGCCCCAATCCTCGGCGAATTCGACGCTGTGCCTCCCGGCGTCGCGGAACCCGAGTTGCACCGTCAGGCCAGCAACGAAGGAGGCGATGAACATGCTGGCGGCGACCTCTTCCGAAGCCAGGATGCAAAACAAAGGCAGGGTCACGAGTCCCAGCTGTTGCCACTTGTCCTCGGTCCAGCCTCGCTTGCTTGCCTGGCCGAGGAGATAGCCAAGTACGAGGCCGATCCCCCCTCCGATGGCAGTGCCGTACCCAAGCTGCTCGACCAGGAAGCGAGGCAGAGTCATCCCCGAGGTTTCGGAGGGGGCGCCAGCGAAGGCGATGAAAAAGAGAAGGAAGGGTACGGACAGGCCGTCGTTGAGTCCGGCTTCGACGCTCAGTGCCGTGCGGATCTTCTCCGGGATGCGCGGGCTTTCGACAACGACTTGACCAAGACCCGCGTCCGTGGGCGCCACGATGGCGGCCAGGATGGCACCTTCCCAAAAGGAGATATTTCCGAACAGGGTCAGGGACCAGCCGAGCCCGAGGACGATCGTAAGGGGCAAGCCGATCGCGAGCAGGCGAGTTGGTAGGCTACCGATCCTCCCCAGGATCTTCAGGTCAGTGCGGCTCGCGTCCGTGAAAAGCAGGAGTACGAGACCAATCTCCGCAATCTCCTGGAGCAGTTCGAGCCACGCTTCGTGCAGTTCGGGAGTGATCCAATAGAGGACGAAGCCCAGCGTCGTGAAGAGCAACGGCGCCGTGATGACGCTTCCGGCGATCTTGCCGGCTACGAGTCCGAGAACGAATACCAGCGCGATGAAGGGGACGAGTAGGGTCACGCGAAGGAGCTCCCTCCTCGGCAAACGGCGGCAGACTGCGCCGTTTTACCGGAGGGACTTACTGGCCCAGCGGCACTCCAATTCGGCCCGGCTCGGCGTGATTCGTTCAGGCTGACTCGTCTCACCGGCGGTGTGCTGGTTTTCTGCTTGGCGGGGTGCACCGCTCACGGCCGCGTGTCAGAAATGATTGCAGGGGTGGCGTCAGCAACCATCCTGGCCGAACGCGGTAGCCGCGAATGGTTTCGCGATGGTGTTTCGGCCGCGGGGAGGTGGGGCATGGGCGAGGCACAGGTAGTGCAAAAGCCGTACGTGATCGTGGTCGGTGTCGACTACTCAGACCTGGGTGCTCAGGCGCTGGAGCGCGCATTCGAAGTAGCGAGCACCTACCCGCGATCCGAGGTTCATGCCGTCAACGTCGTTCGGAACTTCGGCGAGTTCGTGATGATCGAGCTTCCGCAAGCTTCGCCCTACGGGCTCTCGCTCGACGAGGCGGCTGACCGTCTTCAAGGCTACGTGGAGGAGCAGAAGCGACGGTTCGAAAAACGGCTCGGACGTCGCGCCTGCGAGCGCTGCATGACCCATCTGCGCTCGGAGGTTCCGGCTGATGAAATCGCCCGGCTGGCGGTGGACGTCCAGGCGGACCTGGTGGTCGTCGGCACCCACGGGCGACGAGGAGTCAGTCGTCTGGTGCTGGGCTCGGTCGCCGAGTCCGTGGTGCGCCTCGCGGAGTGTCCGGTTCTCGTCGTGAGACCGAAGAAGACCGACACGCACGTTCCGAAGATCGAACCCCCTTGCCCTCGGTGTGTGGCCGTTCGCAAGGCTACGGGAGGGAAGGAGCTCTGGTGCGAGCAGCATCGGGAGCGCCACGGGAGGCGTCACACGTACCACTATCACGACCGTGTGGCTGACGATGGGACACTTCCGCTGACCGAACCGGAGAGCGACTGGGCGACGACGAAGTGAGGCGCGGACCCCGGTGTGAGGGGTGTGCATCGCCGATACCTTGAGCGCGAGCGCGCCCGTCAAGCTTGAGTTTCGGCGAGGCTTTCGCGAGCACTGGAGCGGAACGTACGTGGGTACTTGAGCACCGGAGCGCAGGGAAAACGAAGCCAAAACTCAAGCTTGGCGGGCGTCCTGGTCCGTTATGATACCGGCGGTGACTGAGCTCGAGGAGCATTTCGGTAGACCAAGGAGGGCCAGTCTGGATCACACTGGCCCCTTGCCCCGCACGGGGAAACCGCTATGTCGCGGAGCATGGCCTCGACGAGTAGCGCGAAGCAGGGCGGGCGCGCGCTGCGCCTGCAGGCGCTCAATGCAGATGCTCCCGAATTCGGTGGAATCGAGCACGTGGAGACGATTCCCTTCGGAAAGTCCCTCTGCATCGAAAGGTTTCGCCTCGGAAATGGACTCAGCATCCTGCTGCTCCAAGACGATAGCGCGCCGGTAATCGCCTATCACACCTGGTTTCGGGTGGGCTCCCGGCACGAAAAGCCAGGAAAGACCGGGCTGGCTCACCTCTTCGAACATCTGATGTTCAACGAGGTGGAAGGCCTCGCTGCCGGCGAGTTCGACCGAAAGATGGAGGAGGCAGGCGCCGAAAACAACGCCTCCACGTGGCTCGATTTCACCCAGTACAACGAGGCGTTCCCCAAGGACCAACTCGGCATGGTCGTCGAACTCGAAGCCCTGCGCATGTCGAGACTCGTGCTGCGCGATCCGCAGGTCGACAGCGAAAAGGAAGTCGTCGCCAACGAGCGCCGCTACCGAGTGGACGACGACGTCGAAGGCGCCGTGGACGAGCTTCTCTGGAAAACGGCTTTCCAGAAACACCCCTATCACCATCCGACCATCGGTTGGATGTCGGACATCGAGGGTTTCACGACCGAGGATTGCCGCGCTTTCTACGAGACGTACTACTCGCCCAACAACGCGAGCATCATCGTGGTGGGCGATTTCTCGGAAGCGGACGTTCTCGACAAGGTGAGCCGCGCCTACGGAGCCCTTCGATCGGCCCACCTGCCCGACGAGGACATCGCGCCCGAGCCACCTCAGACCGAACAGCGATGCCTCGAGGTCGAAAAGCCCACCCCAACCCAAAAGGTAGCGGTCGGATTCAAGGGGCCAGCTCTCGGCGACGAGGACCACGGGGTCGTCTCCCTCCTCCTCGACGTGCTCTTCGGTGGGCGAGCGAGCCGCGTTCAGAAGCGCCTGGTGCATGACAAGCAGATGGCCACGGACGTGCACGGTCACGTTGGACCTCACCGGGATCCGGCGCTGATCGAGGTATTCGTTTCCGCACGTGAAGGGTACACGGCCGAAGCGGTGCTCGCGGAGGTCGATGAGGAGTTGGCCCGTGCCTGCCGCGAGCCTGTCGAAAGCCACGAACTCGAGCGATCCCGAGCTCGCATGGAGCTCGGACTGCTCGGGGGACTCGAAACGGCGGACGGGAAGGCCCAGACGATCGGTTTCTACGAAACGGTGCTCGGCAAACCCGAAGCAGCCTTCGAACGCCTCGAGAGCATGCAACGCTTCACCCCGGAAGACCTCCTTCGGGTGGCGAGAAAGTATTTTCGAACTGAAGCCCGTACGGTGGTCTACGTGCGGCCTACCGAAAGTGAGGCAGCGTGAGCGAACAAAGGGGAACGAAGGAGCATCCCTTCGTCGAGGCGAGCGATGCCCTGCCCTTGCTCGGCTGCACAGCGGCTCTGCGCACCGGGGCCGCACTCGAACCTGCAGGAAAAGAAGGCGCCGCCCGCCTGATGGCGCGCCTGATGCGGCGCACCGGGGCTGGACGAACGGCGACGGAAACCGACGAATTGCTCGATTCGCTCGGCAGCTCGTTGGGGGCGGAAGTCTCGACCTCGACGCTCACGTTCCACGGCGGCGCGATAGTCCGTTCCGCGGAGCGCTTCATTCAGGTGATGAGCGAGGTGATCGCGGCCCCCGAATTTCACCAGGACGAGTTCGAACGCCTGGTTCAGGAGGCGCGCGGCGAACTGGTCGAAGGGCTCGACAACGACCGCTCTCTGGTTCGCCGCTGGTTTCGACGCTCGCTCTTCGCGGATCACCCCTACGGTCGACCGAGTGCTGGAACTCTGGAGAGCCTCGCGCGCATCGAGCTCGATGACCTCCGTCAGCTCTACGAAAAGCTCGTCACCCGGGACAACCTGATCTTCGGTTTCGCTGGAGACATCGAGGGCACCCAGGCGACTCAATTCGCCGAGCAGATCGCCCAGGGGCTCGCGGGGGGACGTTCGTCCGACGACGTGCCCGCTCCCACGGGTCCCCGAGGCCGCAAGCTCGTGATCGTCGACAAACCGGAACGTACGCAGACCCAGATCCTCATCGGAGGCCTCGGCACCCACCCTCGTGACGCCGACCACACGGCGCTCTACGTGGCCAACACCATCTTCGGCGGCACGTTCACGGCGCGTCTCTGTCAGGAGGTGCGCGCCAAGCGCGGTTGGTCATACGGCGCATACAGTAGCCTTCCCTTCGATCGGGAGCGCCAAGCCTTCAGCATGTGGACGTTCCCCAAAGCGGACGACGCAGCACCGTGCATCGAGCTCCAACTCGCTCTTCTCGAAACCTTCCGCAACGTCGGGATCACGACAGAAGAGCTCGAGTGGGCCAAGAAGTATCTCTGCCGCTCCCACGCGTTCTCGATCGACACGGCCGGCAAGCGGATGGGCCTCCGGGTCGACAGTGTGCTCTACGACCTTCCGGAGGGGTACTACGAGAAATACACGGAGCGGGTCCAAAACGTCACGCTGGACGAAGTCAACGAAGCCATCCGCAAGCGAATCCCCTTCGAGGACTTGGTGATCGCGGTGGTCGGCACCGAAGCGGACATCGGTGCGCGCGTTCGGGGCGCGATCCCCGAGCTGGCGGAAGTCGAGGTCATCCCCTTCGACAGGCCCGACTGACCAGCGCCGACGCGAGCCCCTCAGCCGCGCAGGCGATGCTCCCTCTACCCCTCGAGTCCGCAGGCCGCGAGGAGCAACCGGGCGACTTCGCGTCCGAGCCTCGACAACTCTTCGTTGAGGCGCTCTGCATCGGTCCCGGCGGGCAGTTCGCTCGTCAGATGCACGTACACCTTGAGCTTGGCCTCGGTGCCGCTCGGTCTGACGAACACCCGTCCCGCCTCGCGCCCGCGATCGGAGAGTCGAATCTCGAGCAGATCCTGATTCCCGAGGTAAGGAGGGCGTTCTTCCGCGCCTTCGCGGTAGTCCACCCATCGTTCAACGCGAAGACCCGCGAGCTCCGCCGGTGGCGAAGCGCGAAGACTCGCGAGGGCGGCCCCCATCCGCTCCAAAGCGTCGGCACCCGACAGACGGACGCTGACGGGATTCTGCACCCACAAGCCGTACTTCCGATACAAGCCCTCCAAGTGCTCGAGCACCGAGCTTTCACGCTCGGCGAGGCTTCGCGCGAGCACGACGAAGGCCACCGCCGCGGAGATACCGTCCTTGTCCCGAACCTCGGGATTCGAACAATAGCCGAGCGCCTCCTCGTACCCGAAAACGAAGTGTTCACCGTCACCGAGGAACTCCGGGACACGACAGATCCATTTGAACCCGGTGAGGGTCCGCGCCGCGCGCGCCCCGTAGCTGGCCGCCAACGTTTCCAGCATGGGCGACGACACAATGCTCGATGCAACGACTGCAGTGCCCGGTACCGAAGCGGACGAACCGAGCACGAAGTCGCCGAGCAGCATCCCGACTTCGTCGCCACTCAGCCGTCGCCATCCCGCCCGGGCCTTTACGCACACCGCGAAGCGATCCGCATCCGGATCGTTCGCCAATGCCAGTGTGCACCCCCGCGCCGAAGCTAGCTCCACGAGCAAGTCGAGCGCCCCCGCCTCTTCCGGGTTGGGAAATTCGACGGTGGGAAAGGTTCCGTCGGGTTCGGCTTGGCTCTCGACCACTTCGAGGCGCGCCAGGCCCGTCTCTTCGAGGGCGCGGCGCATCGACGCGAGCCCCACGCCGTGGAGCGGCGTGT
>JBNKGC010000277.1:0-2469 GCA_050289625.1 Polyangiaceae bacterium
GCGGGGGTGCGTTCTTGGTGGGTAATCGGTGGTGTTCAGCGGCGAAGGCGGAGGCTCTCCGCGGCGAAGCGCGGGGGTCCGGGTCTGCTGTCGGACCCTTCTGACGGGCCAGGCCTCACGGAAATGCACGTTTATTCTCCTTGGCCGCCGACGAGCGACAGGTCGTCTACGTCCGCCTGGGGCGAAGTGCATCGGTCGGATGGCACTGCACGGGTGTCGAACGACCGAGCATTCTGTTCGTTTTCCCCGGAGCAGCTCGCGGAAGGCATGAAGCACCACCCGGCGGCTATCGACCGCGCTGCCAAGATTCTCGCTCATCCACACCTTCGACCGCCAGCTCGAGTGGGGCACGGAAAAATGGCTAGGCAGATAGGTAGCGAAGGGAGAATCCTGGAGAAGGGAGGGTGTGGTGGCGTCACCCCACGCCCTGGTCAATCCCCGCAGCGGCACGCCACCGCAAGAAGAGCGGGACCTGTTCGCCTGGGCTGTCGCAGGGAACGGAGCGGCGCCGACAGGGAGATTAGCGGCGCCCAAGGAACATGGATCCGAAGACGCACCAAACCCGCCGAGACCAACAGCTGCACCTTCAAGGTCGGCTCAGGAGGCGCGGGCGGCCCTGGCGTCATGGACCTCAGAGCTCCAAAATCCCCACGAAGAAGGGGGACGAGTCGATCTGTTCCGTGCTCACGTGGTCGAGCTGACCGTCCGAGGCGATGTCGAAGATCGTGAGAGATTGGTCGCCGCGGTTGCCGACGATGAGAAATTCCCCCTGCGGGTCGATGGCGAAGTTACGGGGTGTCTCACCACGCGTCGACTCGTGCTCGAGGTAGACCGGGCTTGCGCCACTGATGTCGTAGGCGACGATTGTGTTGCTGTTTCCTCGATTCGTTCCGTAGAGAGACTTGCCGTTCGGGGTCACCTGCACGTCGGCGCCCGTGTCGTGGGAGGGACTGCCTCCCGGCGGTAGGCGCGGCTCGGTCCAATTCTCGCTCAGCTGACCGTCACTCTCCACCGTGTAGCTCGTGATGGTGTCGGCCTTTTCGCTGATCACGTACGCGCGTTCATCGGGCCCGATGAAGATGTGCCGCGGTGATTTGTGCGGTGTCGTCGGAGGTACTTCGGGAGTGAGCATGCCTTCCGAGAACGTGAAGCGGGAGATGGTGTTCGCGCCCTCGTTGGCAACGAGCACCCGACCCTCAGCGTCGAACACCACGCTGTGAGCGTTGGTCCCCGTGGACTCCGTGTCGACGGGGGCGGCCGCCTTGCCATCGGACCCGATGGGATACACGTCGACCGATCCCTGATGGTAGTTCGCCCCCAACAGATACGCGCCGTCCGGGCTCACCGACAGGTAGACCGGCTTGTTCGAATTCGGCGTCGCACCGAGGCTCGTGAGCTCGCCGGTCGCCTCGTCCAGGGTGAAGCTCAGTACCCCACCGTTCTTCTCATCGGCCGCAAAGACGTGGCCCGCGTCTTGGTCGAAGGCGAGAAACGAAGCCAGGCCCCCCGCATCGTGCTCGCTCACGAACTCGAGAGCGCGGGTGGCTCGGTCGAGCTCGTAGACGGTGATGAGGCCAGGTTCGCCACCTCCGATGTAGACGAAGGTTCGCCCTGCCGCTTCGCCAGCGCCTCCGGCCCCGCCAGCGCCTCCGGCCCCGCCAGTGCCTCCCGCTCCGCCGCTCGATGCGCCGTTGCTGGCCATGCCCGCCGCGGCGGGCGCAGCACCCATGGGCGAGCCTCCCGTGCCAGAGCCGCCCGATGCTTCCCCTCCCTCGGTGCTCGTCTCGCCGCTGGCACCGGACTGGGCACCACCTTCGTCGCTCGAGGTGCAAGCAGACATCCCCCAGACGACGCAGCAGAGAGAAACGATCGCGATGCCCCCTCGCATGAGAAGGATCTTAGCAGCGATCATCGCTGACCACTCCCGCTCGGAGACTCGGCTAGTCGGCGGGAAGCAGTCGGCGCCGCACGAACCCAATTCCAAGCAGCCCCGCGGGGCCGCGGCTGGCACCGCCGCATGACTCCCCCGGGCGTGCTATCCCGCCCATTCGCTCCCTGGGCCGCGATCACGATCCGGGGACCGTGGTGCTCTGGTTCCAGGCTCTCGGTATCCCCTGCGACTTCGCCCAGTCCGAATGGGCAGACTACCAAATGCCGGCGCTGTACCTGGATGAGGGCACGACGGGATACACTGTGGCGCACAACGTCATGAGGAACACCCTACCAGCAGACGTATGACCGATTGCTGGGGAACTACGGTTGGGATGCCCTTTGGGCTGATAACTGGTTTCATCTGGACGATCCCGTTCCGTTCACGCGGTCGCTCCGCGTGACTCTGGACCACGATCTTTCGAACTCCATGGCGGGCGACTACTCGTCGGTGGCGTACTGGCAACACGAACCGCGCGCTCCCTTTCCGGCTCTCCCGGACGTCGCGTCGCGGCGCCCATCGCTAGCTTCGCTGAGCTC
>JBNKGC010000277.1:2479-6861 GCA_050289625.1 Polyangiaceae bacterium
CGTCGAGCGCAGAAGCACTGAGGCGTCACTCGTTCGCGACGGCGCCGAAACGAGCCGTGAACCAACTCTCGGGGATTTTATCGGCACTGATCTTTACGAACACGGATGAACTCGAATTCATCGAGTCTCGCTATCTCTGAAGGTTGACGTTCACGGCCGAACGCGCCAGAAGCCCCGGACGTGGTGGTAGCGCTAACGGGAGCGGAAGCCTTGTTTCAGGGAGGCGACGAGCCTGCCGACAGTGCCCTCGAGGCCGTGCGCGCGAACGGCGGGAGGCAGGCGGTGCGGCAAACCTTCGGCCTCCTGATGGGCAGCTCCAAGGCACCTCCGGCGGCCTGGCCCAAGCCTTTGCGAGAGTTCTTGGACGCGAGCACACTCGATTGCGCGCCCGAGGACCGTGAAGACGCCGAGGCCTTCTTTCGGCAGCACGGTCCGGAGGTCATGTTGTCGCTGTGCTGCCTGGCGCTGCCCTCCGACTATTTGAATGAGCGCGGCGCGCGGCAGTTGGCGCAAACCGGCTCATTGCTGGTTCACACGCGCCGCCGGCTCGCCTCGACCGCGCAGATGGTGATCGACGTCTTCTCACCCGGGGGGCTGGCGCCCGAGGGGCCCGGTAAGCTCGCGGTCGTGCGCGTGCGCTTGCTTCACGCCGCAACGAGAGCGCTCGGCGATCCGGCTTCGGCCCTTCGCCCCATCAATCAAGAGGACCTATTGTACGCTTACACGAGCTTCACCTGGCTCGTGCTCAAGGGCCTCGAGCGCTTGGGCAGTCGACCTTCGCGGCGTCAGGTCGAGGCATACCTCGCGGTGTGGCGCGCCGTCGCGCCCGCGCTGGGGCTCAAGCCCGCGTTGGTGCAAGGCGACGCGGAGACGTTGCGCGACCTTTATTTGGCCCTGAGGGCGCGGCAGGCATCGCCGACGGACGACGCTCGAAAGCTCATCGCCGCTTTGCTCGAGGTGATCGATGAATTGCTCCCCTCTCGTGAGGTCATCGGTGACTCGACGACGGCTGCGGATCTCCTGCGCTATTTCCTGGGCTGCGCGATAGCCGACGAGCTCGGCGTTCCTGGCCCCGCGGGCTCTGTCGCGCGCTATCCGCGCTTCGCAGCGCTGGCGTTCCAACTCGGGCTCAAGCGAGCGCAGATGCGGCGCGTGACCTTGCTGACTCTTGAGAATCTGAGCGCTCGAGAAGACCTCTCTATCCCGCCTGCGCTCCTGCGGGCGTGGACTTCGTGACGAAAGATCTCCGATGTCAGACGTATCTTTCCTCCCGCCGAACGCGTCGCTCCACTTCTTCGTCATCATGATCGCGACGTTCGGCTTCTGGCTCGCCGCCTACGTCCTCATCATCCGCAAGAGTTTCGCGGAGAAGTCGTTCGGCATGCCGGTGGCGGCGCTGTGCTGCAACATGGCGTGGGAGCTCTTGCTGTCGACCGTCTACGCGTCGCCCTACCTCCTGATCCACCTGGGGAACATCCTCTGGCTCCTCTTCGACGTCGGCATCCTCGTCGCCGTCTTGAAGTATGGCCGTCGTGAGTTCGAGCCCACTTCTCTCGCCGGGCGGTACCTCCCGTTCTGCGTTCTCGGAGGCATCCTCATGGCCGTCATCGTGCAAGGGGTCTTCATGCGCGAGTTCAACGATCTCAAGGGCTTCATCACCGGCTGGGCGTGCGCGCTCTTGATGAGCGCTCTGTTCATCGCGATGCACGAGCGGCGTAAGACGCTGCTCGGGCAGTCCTTCGGGATCGCGGCCTGCATGTTGCTCGGCAACGTGTGCGCCTTGCTGTGGATCCTGACGGAGCCGGGGGCAGGCCCGGTGGGGCACACCACCTTGGCGCTCGTGGTCTGCACGCTCACCCTCAACGCTTTGTACGCGGCGAGGATCGCGTGGACGCCTGCGCCGGCGCAGGTTGCGGCATGAGCTCGATTTCCTCGCAGATCGACGACGACTGGAGGTTCTGCGGCCAGGCGCTCCGCGACGTCTCGCGAAGCTTCTCGCAACCCATCGGGCTATTGCCGCCCGAGCTCGCGCGCGCCCTCACCGTGGGCTATTTGCTGTGCCGAGTGGCGGACACCATCGAGGATGCGCCGCGCATCGACCCGCGCGAGCGCGACGAGGGCCGTCGAGACGTTGAGCCTGGCCGAGGGCAACGAGGCCATTTTCAGCCCCCAACCCCTCAAGATAGGTCGAGACGTGGTCGCGGCCATCATGACCGAGTGCGCCGAGCTCGTCGGCGACGACAAGGCCCTCCGCCAACACTTCGCACGCCGAACGCAGAGCTCGAGCCCCCCCGAGAACCTGCATCGTCCCGCCACCGACGCACCGCCCTGCTCGACCGTGTAGAGGATCGAGGGGCGGCTACGGCTTCTGCACGACGTAGCGCACGTGGGTCGTGCCCGGAGATTGCGAGGCAGTTTCTTGTAGTCGAAACCGCCGCGGTCCTTGGTGAGCTCGCGTCAGACGCGCTGACGCAGGCTTGAAGAAGCACGGCCATCGCCATGAGCGCCAGCCGCACCGGAACCTTGCCCTCGCCATTCTGCCGGTACATCCCACTCAGGTCGGCCTGAAACGCCTCGCCGAACAGCTCATGTCGGTGGCGTCGCAGAAAGGCGAACAACTTCTTGGTGCGTTCAAGCCGCTTCAGCAGCCACTCCTCTTGCTTGGTCGGTTCCGTCGGCGGGGTCCATCGCGGCACGCTCATGTAGCCATTCGATCAGACTCTCCCAGTGTCGTCGATCGCGTCCCGCAACCGATCGGAATGATCCGACTTTTCAGCCCAAACGAACCGATCGGCGCTCTAGGGGCTAGGAAACATAAACGCGCAATCCAGCCCTCAGCGTCTTGCGCGGCAGCACAACGGCAAGTCGTTGGGCTGACAGGAGATCAAATTGGAGCATCCCTCGTTCTTACCTGCGCCCCCGGACCACGAAGACAAGCTCGAAGCTTGGGTCGCGCGCAGGGACCCAATGCCCTCCGCATTTGAATGGTTCAAGTACTGCGGCTCACTCGCGATCACACTGGGTAACATTCAGCAGGTCGACAATGCGCTGGGCATTCGTAAAACTGTCTATCATTCCGTCGTGCCAGGACTCGTCTGCAGCTTGTCAGCGAGATCACGAGATCGTCTGACAGCGCTTGGAGTTCCTGGGGGCGCTCGCGCAAGATTGCGATGTCGACCTCATCGGCGCAACCCCGTTGCCTCTCTCACGAGCGACTCAAGAGACTTCCGCGCGACTGGAAAGCCGTGCCTCTACTCTTCGTAGCCGCGCCACGCCCAGACGAGGGTGTCAGCCACGGTTTCGTCGTAGACTCCGCCGTCACAGTGGACAGCACCTCGCGCGAAGAGGAACCGTGTGTGGTAGCCCTGGGCGGTCAGGTCCTCGAACATGTTCTCGTTCGCTTGGCGCCAGTTGTGGACCGGGCCGTTGTTGAGATCGTTTTCGGAGACGTGAAGGAACACGCGCAGAGGCTTCGGATCCGTGTTCGCGATCACCTCGAGCCCTGAGTGGTAGTCCCAAGCGCCGAGGGGGTACATGGCTTCTTCGGCCGCGTCGTCATCCTGTTGATCGACGAAGGTGCCGGAATAGGTGATGACGCGTCGGAAGAGGTCCGGACGGAACCAGGCCATCGTGAAGGCGGCTGCGCCGCCCGAGCTGCAACCCATCGTAGCACGGCCCCAAGGATCGCTGGTGAAAGCCAGATTCGGGTAAGCCTCGCGGATTTCGCTGTTGGCGAGCACCGCGGGCAGGACTTCTTCCTCGATGAAACGGGCGAGGCGGTCGGAGAGCGTATCGTATTCGAGGCCGCGCTCACTGCCCTTGGAGTCGCCGCCGCCATTGGCGACGGCGATGGCGATGAATGCAGGCAGACGCCGATCGGGATCGTCCGAGATCGTCAAATTATCCAGCGAGCGCTTCACGTGGTCGAAGTTCGACGTGCCGTCGTGGTGAATCAAAAGTGGCGCCTCGGTCCCGTCGACGTATTGATCAGGGATGTAGACGGTGATCTGGCGGTTGAAATCCTGAGGATTGTTCAGCGTCGAGTCGTGACCGTCATAGATATCGCTCTCTTGTGAACTCATGAAGAACACGAACTCCTTCCCCTCCGGTGCGCCCATCGGGTTCTGGTCTGGATTGTCCGAATAGTTAGGGCCAATTTCGAAGCGGCCGTCACCCTCGGTCCCGAAGACGGGCATCATCTCGCCTCCGGTGCCAGTGTCCGAGCCGCCGGTGCCCCCAGTTGGTGGCTCCCCACCCGTCCCTGAAGATTCTCCTCCGGTACTGGCACCACCGGTGTTCTGAACGATTCCACCTGTTGCTGGGGCGGCTCCGCCGGAGGCACTGCCTCCAGTTGGCATTCCGCCGGTGGATTCAGCCGCAGC
>JBNKGC010000278.1:0-6850 GCA_050289625.1 Polyangiaceae bacterium
TGTGCCATCGAAAACACCGACGACGTGCACCCATCGTCCCACTTCGGCGGCCACTCCCGACTGGGCAAACGGGCGCGCGCCGCCGCCATCGGAGAGCCCAACGGTAAAGTGAAAACGCTCCTGCTCAATCTTGAGCAAGAACTGGTCCGGAGCGTACCAGCGACCGACGATCGTCGGAGCTCCCTCCGTAGAATCGGGGTTGACCCAAGCCGATACCGTCACCGCGGCCCCGAACATATCGGAGGGCGGGATGAGTTCCAGCGGAGACGCAGTGCCATCGAACCAGGCGGCTCGACCTTGGACTCCATCCCCGCAAGCGACGGGCAGCGTGCCGTCCGTCTCGCTCGGCTGATCGGAAGAAGTACAATTTTCGAAGTCCAGGTGCAGCACTGGGCGAGGAATGCTCGTCACCACCGGGCTTGTCTCTGGCTGCGGCGTTTCGGAGCCACCCTCGCTTTGGGGCGGCTTGAAAATCGAGACCACACCGTCATCCGCCGAGCCTTTCTCTGTCGTCGACTGACAGATTCCCAGCTCGCAACCCGTCGCACCCGGGCAATCCGAATCGACCTCGCAGATCTGAATCCAGTTCGTATGCGTCCCGAGCGTCGGATCCGTCAAGCCGCCACAAGCACCAGCCGAGGCGAACAGGAAGGCGCCCCCGACCCTCAGCACCCGCCTCCGCAGGTCAATCCTCTGCATCCGACTCACTCTTGACGTTCTGTCCATAGTAGAACCACACACGGCGCAGGTCCGCGGGGGCTATCGGGTTTTGATCGTTGTAGGCTTCCACGCGCTGCCAAACATCGCTGACTCTGCGGCGGACGTCACGAAAAACCGAAAGCACCTCCTGCTCGAGGGGGTGCCCATCTCTGAGGTCGAAGCAAAGCGTTCCTCCTCCTACATTGTCATCCGCGTTAGCGCGACGCTTGCCTCGCTTCACCTTGTTCGCAATCGCGAGAGTGATCGTTTGGTAGTGGTCGAAGACCGCTGCCTCCCAGCCATGTTCATGCCCCACGGGGAGGAAGCAGCGGCTGGACGCGTAGCGAGGAGAACTTCCCTCCTCCGTCGGACAACTCTCGACGCGTCCGCTCCGCACTAGGTGTGCCAATGCCTGGTCGAGGAGCTCTTCATCATAAGGGAGCATCGTGAGGAGAGCCGCCCGGTCGACGGTGCCCTCGCGGGCGATTCTCAGCCACACGTAGTCACACGCGGCTTCGAAACGGGCGGTCTTGTCCCAGCCTTCGAGATCGCGAGCCTCGTTCGTCCCGTAAATGGTCTCGTCACCCCTGCCCGAGGCGTGAATCAAACCCGTCTGATTCAAGTCGAGAAGAACGGCAGCAACGTCCCGTTCGTCGTCATAGCGCAGACGACGAAGTATCTCCGCGCGCGTTACTGGCCCATTCGTACTGATGAAGTTGACAACGACCTCCCACAACGTCTTGTTCTTGTGGGTCTCGCTCTCCCGAAGCCGCCGCACCTTCTTCTGGTAGCTACGCAAGGCCATCCCGAACATGTCGGCGACCACCTTCTGTCGGACCCCCTGACGCTCAATCTCCGCGGTCAAGTCTCGAAAAACCTGATCTGCAACGTGCGCCAGCGGAGCGCGGCTCCCCGCGGCGGTGGAGAGTTCCGCGATGAGGACCGTGGTCTGCTGAAAGATCGCGTCGATGAGCTGGATCGTGTTCATGCGAAGCGGGAGTCCAGTGGGACGGAAATGCACTCGTCCAGGACGCCTCCGCATATCACGGAACGAGCGCCGTTGTGGAGACGTCCAAAAGGGCGCCGGTTCGACGGGACGTGGCCGATAGCCCGGTTCAGCAGTGAAACGCGGTCTTCCTGCAGTGACGCCCTTTCGGACGTCTGTGCCGATGCTCTCCGACGCGTAACCTCGGCATGACTGATCTTGCCCCTCAGACCGTTGAGGTTTGCCACCCGTACCCGCGGGTGGCCTTCCGCGGTCCCGCAGCAACGTCGGGTACGAACGCTCCTAGGCTGGACGCTGCGCTACGGACCCAACGAAAAGGGAAGAGATCGGCGTGTGCGATATCTCCCCTCATCAAACTCCGAGGTCGAACATGCGCCTTCGAAAGTACTCGCTCGGGCCCATTGCTCTCATCATTGCCGCCTGCTCCGGTGAGCATCCGTCTGTGGCGGGCTCAAACGCTCCATCCGCCGGTGGCGCGGCCGGTTCGAATGGCGGCGCGGCCGGTTCGGATGGTGGAGCGTCACAGCCCGACGACGATCCTTCTGGAGGCGCAGCTCCTAGCACGTGTTCTGATGGACTACGCAACGGTTCAGAAAGCGGTATCGACTGCGGCGGAGCCTGTGCGCCCTGCGATCCGGGACCGAGTTGCGGCGAGCCTGACGCGTGCCCGAGTGGGGTGTGCATCGACGGCGAATGCGCTGCGCCTGAGTGCGGCGATGCGGTGCAGAACGGCAATGAAGCATGTGACGACGGCGTCAACGACGGAGCATATGGGGGGTGCGCCACCGACTGCACCTCACTAGCTCCCTATTGCGGCGATGGGGAAAAGAACGGCGACGAAGCCTGCGATGACGGCGCAAAGAACGGTAGCTACGGATTCTGCGGGGCCGACTGCACCGGGCCAGGTCCCCGATGCGGCGATGGCATGACCGACTCCCCCAACGAACGCTGTGACGATTCGGACGAACACAACGGAACTGAGGGCTCCTGCAACAGCACCTGCACCGGCATTGGTGAGTTGTGCGGGAACCATGTGCTCGATCCGGGCGAGACCTGTGACATTTCCGACCCGGGAACGGGCTTTGCTTGCGACCTGCGATGCAACTTGACCCTCGAGGGGCCCGATCTGGCTACGAGCTATGACTCCGGCGATGCCTCCAACGAGGAGATCTACGGAATCGCCCAGATGACCGACGGGAGCACGCTGGTTTCTGGCTTCCGAGCAACGACAGAGAACGGCAATGACGGCTGGGTCGCTCGATTCGACAGCGCGCTCGCGTATCAAACCGAGTGGACATTCACGGGTGCCGGCACGCACAACGATGTCGCCTTCGACGTCGTCGTCGATTCCGAGGATTCCTTCTACGTGGGTGGGCGCATCGGCACGGCAGCAAACGGAAGGACCAACCACGACCGATTCCTGCGAAAGTACGACCGGAATGGTGCGGAGCAGTGGACGTGGCACCCTCAAGGAACGTCGTACCCCAACTACAACAGCGACTATGTCCAAACAGTCGCGTTGGACCCTTCCGGATATCTGCTAGCAGGCGGGGCAGCCTATACGGCGCAGGGGGACATGCACTGGGTGCGCAAATGGGATCTCGATCTTCAGGCCCAATGGGGAGTGAACTTCAACGAAGGGACGAGGCTCCAACCCGTGCGGGCGCTCGCTGTCGGAGCCGATGGACGTGTCGTCGTGGGGGGCGCCAGTCGCGCAAACAGCAACCTCGAGCATGCTCGCTTTTTCCTGCGCCAGTACGACCAGAACAAGAACTTGATGTGGAGCCTCAACCACACCGATGAGCCGGGTATCGGCACCGTGCACGCCGCTGTCCTCGATTCACACAATCACATCTTTGCGGTTGGGCACACAGGCGCGACCGACAACCTCGCGATTCGTGACATTCGCGTCGCCAAGTACGACGAAAGTGGCTCAAGGCAGTGTGAGTACGTTCAATCCGGTCCAGGGAAACACCAAGACTCAGCCCTGGGCGCTGCCATCGCGCAGGATGACGGCGTCTACGTCACTGGGTTCATTGCTGACTCGAGCAACAAGCCCCACATCTGGCTGGCCTACTTTGGAAACAACTGCGAGCTTCGATGGCAGTGGCTTTCGACATCCGAAGGAGTGGGACGTGAGGTGCTCACGGAACCCGGTGGCAGCCTCGTGGTCGGTGGCTACGAGGAGCACGCCACGGCTGGTCGCAATGCCTGGTTGGCGCGCTTCTGCGATGGGGGGTGTTCTCCTCGGTTGGTCCCCGAATCCCCTTGATAGCCCTTGCCAGAGAGGGCCGTGTCGTCGCCTCTGCCATACCAGCGCGCGTCTCACACCGGCTTGTGGCAGACGGCTTCAAGATTCACGCCGTTGAGGTCGACGGCGACATGCCCCTCACCGATCCAGAAGAAGGTGGGTCACCGAGCGGCAGCCGTCGTCATGGCGTCCGATCTGACGGGACGCGCGACAGCGACGGCAAGGTGCACGTTCTCGGAGGTTCCTTTCGGTCCAAGCTCGCGCAGCAGCTGAAGACGTGGGACCGAGGCGCCACCACGCGCCGCCGTGGACGTCGGTTTTCGCTGCGCCTACGGAGGGGACCGATGACGAGGCAGGAGCGCCTCCGCCGCTGACGCGCTCCTCTACGGTCCCATCACCACAGGGGATCGCACGAGCCTCAACGTCGGGGTGGTGGCCGAAGGCGGACGAGCGGGGATCCAGTTCGGAAGCGACGTCCGCATCGCCAGATAGCGGTACGCTTGACCCAGTTCAGGAGCTCGCATAGGGAGGCACGATGATCTTCGGTAGGCATCGTTCCGTCACTGCACTGACCTGCTTCGCATTGGTGATCCCCCTCTTCTTCGTCGGATGCGGAGGTGACTCCTCGTCCGGTCACCAAGAGGGGAGTGGAGGCAGTGGAGCTAGTGGCGGTACCGGCGACGCCGGCGGAGACAACGGCGGGGGCAGCGGCGGCAGCGCAGGCGGTTCGGGAGGCGCCGGAAGCGCCGGAAGCGCCGGAAGCGCCGGAAGCGCCGGAAGCGCCGGCGCCCCTGATGGCGGCCTCACCTGCGCTGAACGTCGGGCGGGTTCGCTCAGCGAAGACCAAGAGCTGGAAGTGTTCATCGGTTCCAGCCCCGACGACGCGCACGGTCGGATCTCAGCTACGCAGTTCGAGGCCAACGAAATTCACTTCGGCTACGAAGAAAAAGGCCTCACCACGGGGGGGCTTCGGTTCACCGACGTGGAGCTGCCAGGCTGCGCGGAGATCCGCTCGGCTACCCTGGCAGTGACACCGGCATCGAATTACTCCGTGCCCCTGCTCCTGCGCATCACCGGGGAGGCGAGCGCGACCTCCCTGAACTTCGAAAACCGCAATCCAGTCGAGATCACCCCGCTCACCGACGCGACGGTCGACTGGCAGATCGATCAGCCGTGGGTCTACCAAGAACGGACCCCATCGGTCGACCTCAGCACGATCGTCCAGGAACTGGTCGACGCCGATGACTGGACTACCGGGAGCGACATCACGCTGCGCCTGGAGACCCTGTCCGTCGACGTAGATGAAAGCAGTGATCATCGGCGGATCTTCGCTTGGGACCGTGATCACGAGAAAGCAGCCTCGCTCCAGGTCACGTACCGGGTGCCGCAGCAAGGCTGAGGAGGCCCCCGCGCGATCCGCCCCGACACCATCCCCGAGCCGGAGCGGCTCGGTCGGGCGATCTTCGGCGAGCGCTGAGCTCATTGAAGGGCAATCGCTCCGGTGATGAACGAGCCTTGCGATAGGCTCGCGCCATGTCCACCCACGAGACAATCGCATACACGGAGGGCGACGATCGATTCGACGCGGTCATTGCCCGTCCCGAGACGACGGGCCCCCACCCGACAGTGCTCATCTGCCACGCTTGGGCGGGGCACGGCGGGCATGAAGAGGACCGGGCGACGCGGCTCGCTAAGCTGGGCTACGTCGGCGCGGCGATCGACCTCTACGGCGTCGGCAAGCGCGGCACCGACAAGGACTCGTGTGCCGCGTTGATGCGCACCCTGACTGACGATCCCCCGCTCCTGCGCCGACGCTTGACCGCCGCCTACCAGGCCGTGCGCACCCTCGACGGGGTCGAAACCCCAAAGCCAACGACCCGGGGTTCGGGACCGTCTACGACGCGGACGCCGATCGTCGATCGTGGAGCGAGATGACCGAGTTCTTCTCCCAGGTGTGGCGGGCGGTGGTGGTGGTGATCATGGAAGTCGCCCCCCGCGCCGGGTGCTAAACACAGGTCGTTACCCGAACGCTGGCACCACGTTGCCCAGGCGGGGCCACAGGCACAGCGAAGGGACTTCAGGTGGCGCCGCTCCGCGACGCGGCGGCGGGAGCTCCGTGCAGGAGACTTGCCGAGGACAGGTCCTCGTCGAGATCGGGCCAGTGGATTCCGAACCCCCCGCCTGCGAGCTGCCAGTTTGCCCTTTCCGCAGGGGTCGCGCGCGCCAAGCGAGGAAACCACCCCAGTGGCGCAATGATGGTGCGCCCATCGGCCAAATCGACAGCCAAGGTCGCTTCATGAACTCGTACGTCGAGCACGCGCTCGCCTGGATTCACATCCGAAGTGGTCATGCCATTCCTTCTGCAGCGGTGGTTGACAAGGCGCCCAGCACGCGACGTCGTCGTGCGCTGGGTGCCCGACTGACGCACTAGAGCGCCGATCACTTTGCCTCCAGAGCGCCTGCGAAAACCGCCCCCCCCTCTTCATCGAGGGGGCGGTTTCCCCAGCCTGGCTTCGCAGTGCGGGACGAATCGGCGCTCCAGTTGCCTGCTTGGTCGCGACAAACGGGAACCGTTTGTCGCTCTAACCTGCGACGACGCTCCTTTCGTCGTCGTGTTCGCCGGTGATCCCAGAAACCGGGGGAAAAGCCGAACGGCATCAGCGCCGCTGCTACGCGTGGCTCGGACAGCCCACGCAAGAACCGCAACACACGTTCGCTCTTCTGACCAAGCGTCAGTCGCGCCATGTTCCCTCCCGTACTTGTTTGAAGACCACCCGGGCCGAAACTGCTGCGTCTGCAGGGTCCAGCTGGATGTCGATCTGCACCATCGCCGTGTCCCCGGAATCCGTCAAGTCACGGTGGCCTCGAGCGGCACCGCAATCGGATCGGTGAGT
>JBNKGC010000279.1:0-6767 GCA_050289625.1 Polyangiaceae bacterium
CGTCCTGGGTGATCAATCGAAGCGTGAGTTTCGGGTAGCGCTCGCGCGAGAGAGCCAAAAGGCGCGGAAGGACCGTGTGGCAGGCCGTCACGGTGCAGGCGACGTTGAGCTCGCCGCTGGGAGACTCCGTTTCCTGCCGGAGCTCGGCGCGAAGCTCCTCCCATTGGTCGAGCTGGCTACGAGCGAACTTTCGAAACCGCTCGCCGGCGGTGGTCAGGCTCACGTGCCGTTGATCCCGGATCAGAAGCGGCACCCCGAGTTCCTCCTCCATGTTCTGGATGCGTCGCGTCAGCGCGGAGGGGCTCATTCCCAAGGCGCGAGCCGCGCGTCCGAAATGTAGCAACGAGGATAACTGCTCGAAACTCTTGAGGTCTTCGGTCTCCATGGTGGGGTCTCGCTGGGAGCATTTAGTGCGTAAAGTGCAACATAGCGTCGCAAATGTATCAATGTACGCAACGTAAATCCGGCGCTACCTTTCCACGCGGATGAAGCGCCATTCGGCGCCGGCTTCCCGACGAGGGACGTCCCCACGCCCAATCGCCTGCGAGCGTTTCACGCTGGGCTCGCGATGCGGGGCGAACACGACTTCCCCGGACCCAAGAACCCTCCAGCCCCAACCACTTCAGAGCGGAGTATATCGATGGCTCGCAACAACTACTTCAACACCCTCACCATGGCCGGCAAGCTCGATCAGCTCGGTCGCTGCCGCTTCATGTCACGCGACGAGTTTTCGAACGGCGTCGACAAGCTGAAGGGCAAGAAGGTCGTCATCATCGGCTGCGGCGCGCAGGGCTTGAACCAAGGTCTCAACATGCGCGACTCCGGACTCGACGTGAGCTACGCGCTCCGTGACAGCGCGATCAGTGAAAAGCGCGCGAGCTGGAAGAACGCCACCGAAAACGGTTTCACGGTCGGGACCTACAAGGAGCTCGTGCCGTCGGCGGACCTCGTGCTCAACCTCACCCCCGACAAGCAGCATTCGGCGGTCGTGTCGCAGGTGATGCCTTTGATGAAGAAGGGCGCCACCTTGGCTTACTCGCACGGCTTCAACATCGTCGAAGAGGGCATGCAGATCCGTGACGATCTCACCGTCGTCATGGTCGCGCCGAAGTGTCCCGGCACGGAGGTCCGCGAGGAGTACAAGCGTGGCTTCGGTGTGCCCACTTTGATTGCGGTTCACCCCGAGAACGATCCGAACGGCGACGGCCTGGAGATTGCCAAGGCGTACGCGGCGGCGACGGGTGGCGACCGTGCGGGCGTGCTCGAGTCGAGCTTCGTGGCCGAAGTGAAGAGCGATCTGATGGGTGAGCAGACCATTCTCTGCGGCATGCTTCAGACGGGCTCGTTGCTCTGCTTCGACAAGATGGTCGAAAAGGGCATCGACAAGGCCTACGCCGCGAAGCTCGTGCAGTACGGCTGGGAGACCATCACCGAAGCGCTGAAGCACGGTGGCATCACCGGAATGATGCACCGCCTCGACAATCCGTCGAAGCTGAAGGCCTACGAGCTCGCCGCCGAGCTCAAGGGCATCATGAAGCCGCTCTACGACAAGCACCAGGACGACATCATCACCGGGCACTTCTCGAAGACGATGATGGAAGACTGGGACAACGACGACAAGAACCTCCTCGGCTGGCGCGCGGCCACCGCGGACACCGCCTTCGAGCAGACCGAGGCCGGCGGCAACATCGCGGAGCAGGAGTATTTCGATCACGGTGTGCTCATGGTCGCGATGGTGAAGGCCGGTGTGGAGCTCGCTTTCGAGGCGATGACCGCCGTCGGCATGAAGCCGGAGAGCGCGTACTACGAGTCGCTCCACGAGGTGCCGCTCATCGCCAACCTGATCAGCCGCAAGAAGCTCTACGAGATGAACAAGGTCATCTCTGATACCGCTGAGTATGGCTGCTACCTCTTCAGCCATGCGTGTGTGCCCTTGCTTAAAGACTTCATGAGCAAGGTCGACACGGACGTCATCGGCAAGAAGTTCAACGCCGGCGGGGAAAATGGCGTGGACAACCTGGAGCTCATCCGGGTCAACGAGGCCGTGGCAAGTCATCCGGTGGAGGTCGTGGGCAAGGAGCTCCGAGGCTACATGACGGCGATGAAGGCCATCTCCCTCGGCGGAGCAGCCTGAGCCGGTCGCGGTAGGCCCATCGAAAGGACGAAGCCCCGAACGACGAAGTCGTTCGGGGTTTTCTTCATGCGGGAAACGGAGGGCTGCCGGGTGAACCGGCGTCACCATTCCAGCGCGGCGGGGGCGCAGACCTCAGTACGCGAAGGAAACGCCGCATACCGGGTAGTGGGAGTTCCTGTTGGACTGACTATCAGTGACCTCGGAAATGCGGGAGACGCTTTCCCAGGAAGGCCGCGACCCCTTCCATCAGATCTTGGCTTCTGAGCAGCTCCTGCTGGCCGGCCCGCTCGCGCGCGAGAGCCCCGTCGAGGCCTTCGCGAAGCCCGGCGCGCACCGACCGCTTGATTCGTGCGAGCGCCAAGGGAGCTGCCCCCTCCAGCTTGCGAGCCAGCTCGCGAGTCGTCCCGACCAGCGCATCGTCGGACACGACGTGGTTGGCGAGTCCGAGCTCGTGGCATCTCTCTGCAGTGAGGCGAGTGCCGAGCATCAAGTACTCGAGGGCGAGCCCCGGCCCGATCAGTGCGGGAAGGGAGAAGGTTCCGCCGCCATCGTTCATGAGGCCGATGGCGGCAAAACTTTCTTGGAGGTAGCCGCGCCGCGACATGACGCGCACGTCGCATGCGAGCGCCAAGTCCGCTCCGAAGCCGACTGCGGGACCATCGATGCTGGCGACCACGGGCTGGCGCGCCTCGACGACGGCGCGCACCAAATCTTGGAATTCGTCGATGCGTTCCCCGAGGTCACCCTGGAGGTCGTCCGGTCCCATCGACGCCAGATCCGCCCCCGAACAAAAGCTGCCTCCAGCCCCCGAGATCACGATGACCCGCGTGGCCTCCCGCTCGATCGCGGAGCGAAGTGCCTCGCCGAGACGCCGCACCAAGGGGCGATCCAGAGCGTTCTTCCGCTCCGGCCGGTTCAGAGTGAGCTCGACCTGTCCGCCCTCTTCGGAGACGAGGAGCGACGATTCCTCCGCCATGCCGAAAAGTCTACTGGTCCCCGCGGAGCGTGGCCACGATCGGGCTCAGTCAGCCAAGACGGAGTCCACCAGCTCGCGGGCTTCTGCTTGGATTTTCCGCAGATGGTCCTCGCCGCGGAAGCTCTCCGCGTAGATCTTGTACACGTCTTCGGTTCCGGACGGACGGGCTGCGAACCAGCCATTTTCGGTCACGACCTTGAGCCCACCGATGGCCCCGCCGTTCCCCGGAGCTTCGGTGAGCTTGGCGGTGATGGGTTCGCCGGCGAGCTCCTGTGCCGACACCTGATCGGGCGAGAGTTTCTTGAGCCGCGCTTTCTGTGCTGCGGTGGCGGGCGCGTCGAGGCGCTCGTAGACGGGCGCGCCGTGTTTCTCCGTGAGAGCCACGTAGAGCTCGCCAGGGTCACGGCCGGTCTTCGCGGTGATCTCTGCGGCGAGAAGGTCGAGGATGAACCCGTCCTTGTCGGTGGTCCACACGGTGCCGTCCTTGCGCAAGAACGATGCGCCAGCGCTCTCCTCGCCCCCAAAGCCGAGGCTGCCGTCGATCAATCCGTCCACGAACCACTTGAAGCCCACCGGAACTTCGCGGAGGGTGCGCCCTAGCTCCGCGCAGACTCGATCGATCATGCTGCTCGAGACGAGAGTCTTACCGACGGCCATTTTTGGCCCCCAAGAGGAGCGGTTCGAGAACAGGTAGTCGATGGCCACGGCCAGGTAGTGGTTCGGATTCATGAGCCCGTGGCTCTTCGTCACGATGCCGTGGCGGTCGTAGTCGGTGTCGTTGCCGAAGGCGATGTCGTAGCGATCCTTGAGGGCGATGAGTCCCGCCATGGCAAACCGGGAGGAGCAGTCCATGCGGAGTTTTCCGTCCTTGTCGACGTGCATGAAGGAGAAGGTCGGGTCGACCACGTCGCTCACCACGTCGATGTCGAGACCGTAGGTTTCGGCAATCGGGCCCCAGAAGTGAACGCCAGCGCCGCCCATCGGATCTGCGCCAATTTTCAGTCCGGCACTCTTCACCGCATCGAGATCGAGCACGTCGCCCAAAGCGTTCACGTAGGGAGTGACGAAGTCGAAGCGCTCCGTCGTCGGGGCGGCGAGGGCTGCTTTGAACGAGATGCGCTTCACGCCGCGGTTGCCCTCCGCCAGGAGGTCGTTGGCCCGATCCTGCACGGAGGCGGTGATGTCTGCACCGGCGGGGCCGCCGTTTGGCGGGTTGTACTTGAAACCACCGTCTTCCGGCGGATTGTGCGACGGGGTGATCACGATGCCGTCGGCGAGGCCCGTCTGCCGCCCCCGATTGTGCGCCAGAATCGCGTGCGAAAGAACCGGGGTTGGTGTGTAGCCGTCGGTCGCGTCGATGCGGGTCGGAACGCCGTTGGCCGCAAGTACTTCGAGAGCGGTGATGAGGGCCGGCTCGCTCAGCGCGTGGGTATCCTTGCCGAGATAGAGGGGGCCGGTGATCCCCTGATGCGCTCTGTGCTCGCAGAGCGCCTGGGTCACCGCGAGGATGTGAGCCTCGTTGAAGCGCCCATCCAAGGCGCTTCCGCGGTGGCCCGAGGTGCCGAAGGCAACGCGCTGAGAAGGGTCGTCGAGGAGGGGCTCGGTCGTGTAGTAGGCGCTGATCAAGCGCGGCACGTTCACCAGAAGGGAGCGCGGGGCCTTCTTGCCGGCCAGGGAATGCGAGCTCATGGCGCACCGATTACCACTCTCTTCCCTGAAGCGAAAATGGCGCCCTGCGTCGTCTGTTCTTCCGCTCGCGCAACCCCTGCGACAACTCGAAACGTCGCTTTTGGCTCGGCAACGAGGGCGCTTCCTGACACCGAACTGAGAGCTTGTGCGGCCGGTACGCGGCACGAGCGCCCGCTGACCCAGCCCGAGAGTGGGCGCTCGGCTTGGGCTGGGGCTGCCCACGAGTTTCGTCCCAGGCAGGGAGTGAGTTCAAACAGCGGCTCCACGCGCCGTTGGCACTGATTCGGGATCGCATGCGTGGCCGGGCCGCGTCGGTCCACAGAGCAAGGAGGCGCGAAAACGATGCCGATGAGGTCACGGTTTGACCAATCCAGTAGCCGCATCCCCGGGTCGCGGCTTCGAGTGGCGTTCGTCAGTCAGCCTTGGAGTCGTTTCCAACCACCCGTCCGTGAGTCGGACTCGGTGTCCCTGTGGACCTATCAGGTGGCGCAGCGGCTCATCCCGCGTGCCGAAGTCATCGTCTATTCGCGTCGCATGCGGGGGCAGGCCTTCTTCGAAATGGCCGAGGGAATCGAGTGTCGTCGGTTCCCGTCGCTCCACGATCATCAGGGGTGGAAGCGCGCTCGGCGCATGCTTCGTCGGATCGGGCTTGCCGAACCCCACGTCTCCTCGCCGCGATTTCACTTCGATTATGCACTCCGCGTCGCCATGGATTTGCGCAAGCGGGATTGCGACGTCGTTCACGTTCACAACTTTTCGCAGTTCGTTCCGCTGATCCGCGCGGCATGTCCGCGAGCACGGATCGTGCTTCACATGCATTGCGAGTGGCTCTCGCAGCTCGACCCAAGCATCGTGGAGTCGCGCTTGCGTCATGCCGACACCGTGCTCGGCTGCAGCGCGCACCTCGTGGGCCTGATGGACCGCAAAGCGGCAGCGGCGTTCGGGCGCGTGCGCCGTTCGGTGCTCTACAACGGGGTCGACGTGGACCTTCTCGGAAACGTTCCGTCGCTGAGCCGCCGTGGCGGCTTCGGTTGTACGCTCCTTTTCGTCGGGAGGGTGAGCCCCGAAAAGGGGCTGCACGTCCTGGTCGATGCCTTCCGACGAGTGGTGGAAGTGCATCCCGACGCACGCCTGGTCGTCGTCGGACCAGACATTGCGACACCTCATGAATACATCGTCGAGCTGAGTGACGAACCGCACGTCCAGGCGCTGGCGGAGTTCTACCCAGGCAGCTACCTCGAGGCGCTGAAGCGGCGCATCGATCCGAGCTTGCGTGATCGCGTGAGCTTCGTTGGCGAAGTCCCCCACGAAGAACTCTCCCGCTACTACCAGTCGGCCGATCTGTTGGTCAATCCTTCCCTGGTCGAGTCATTTGGCATGAGTCTCGTGGAGGCGATGGCGAGCGGGGTACCCGTGGTGGCCACACGTGTCGGTGGGATGAAGGAAATCGTCGACCCGGAGGAAACGGGGCTCTTGGTCGGACCCGGCGATCCCGAAGAGTTGGCGAAGGCCTTGATCCGCCTCCTCGATGACGCACCCCTGCGGATGGAAATGGGGCGAACCGGTCGAGAGCGCGTGGCGCGCTTCTCGTGGGCGAACATCGCTGATGCTGCCGCTGACGTGTACCGGCGGCTGGTCGGGGAGGAGTTCGCTGGCAGCGTTCGCGGAGGCCGCCTGCGTCTGGCAAGTGGGGTGCGGCCCGCCGAAAGTCCGGGCAGCGTTTCCGGGACCCACTCGGTGCGGCCCGCTCCAATCACGAGTCGAGCCACGGGGACCGACGCGCTCGGTCCGAGCTCAACGGAAGAACCGTGAGCGTGTTCACGAACCTCCATACTACTCGAGCCGGGTACTCGTCCGGCGGCGCGCGCCGATTCACCCGTGGTGCCTACGCGCGTATCCGAACCAGTGCTCTGGGGGCACCGGGAGTTTCGCGAACGTGCCGCACACTCGTCGTCGCCCCCCATCCGG
>JBNKGC010000280.1:0-6743 GCA_050289625.1 Polyangiaceae bacterium
ACCCTCGATGCCGTCGGCATCGACGGTGGCGCCGTTGTCGGCCGTGGCGGTGCCGTAGTCGCTCATGGTCAGGGCATCGCCCGCGGCCAGGTCGTCGCCGTAGCCGAGAGTGATGTCGTCGTTGCCCGCCATGGCCAGGCTGGCGAGCCGGTAGGATGCCCGTGGGATGAACTCGGCCGCTGCGGCGATCGCCTGGCGAAACTCCGTCGCGGAACCGAAACGATCCGCCTTTTGGTAGCGCAAGGCTTGGTCCACCACTTCCGCGATCTTTGCAGGAACGTGCGGTGCAACCAAGTGAAGGACGGGAGCCTCGGCATGGACCGCGACCGCAAGCTGCTCGGTTGCCGTTTCGGCCAGGTGCACGGGGCGACCACTCAGGGCAGCGAACATCGTTGCGCCGACTGCCCAAATGTCGGTGCGCTCGTCGACGTCGCTCCAGCGTCCGCGTGCTTGCTCCGGTGAGCAGTAGGCGGGGGTTCCCATGAAGCTACCCATGGTGGTCGCCTTGCTGCGCGTCTCGACGCGGGCGATACCAAAGTCGAGAAGCTTGGCGTCGCCGCTGGTCGTGAGAAAGATGTTGTCGGGCTTGATGTCGCGGTGCACGACGCCACGGGCGTGGGCCGTCTCGAGGACGTCGAGGACCTGATCGGCAATCATCAGAACGAGCGCCGGGTCGAGCGTGACCCGCTCGTCGAGGATCGACTCGAGACTTCTGCCTTCGAGCAGATCCATCACGAGGAACGCCGAACCGTCGTCGGCGACGTCGTCATCGAGAACCCGAGGCACCCCGGGATGGTGAATCGAGTTCCCCGCGTACCCTTCTCGAAGGAAGCGACGCCGGATCGAGAGATCCGCCGACAGATCGGCGTGCAGCATCTTGATCGCGACGCGGCTCTGATTGCGGTGCTCCGCCTCGTAGACAGCCGCCATTCCTCCCATCCCGATCACCCGGTCGAGCCGCCACTTACCGGCGAGCGTCATGCCGATCCGCTCGGCTGCCAAAGCCGCCGGATCTTCAGAAGGGGGGATCGACTCGTTCTCCATCGCTGGGACCCGCCGGCAAACGGGTAGAGGATGGCACACGCAGAGGCAAGCCGTCGAGAGGGGCGGCTCCGATCGGAGGATAGCGGCTCGAGTTCCTTGGGACCTAAGGGCGGTTGTCAGCGGCGGCGAGAAAAACTCGGGCACGGTTGCTAGTCGATGAAGTGCTGAGCTGCATCCCTCGGGTCCGCACTGGCTTTCGGCCCCGACCGCACGACCCGGACCCCCAGCCGGACCCCGCCCAGAGGGCACGCGCCGCGCAACCAACTACTTGCGGGAGGACTCTGACCCGCCTGACCCGCCACCCGCACAGCGAGCTGGCGGCACCCGTCGGCAGGCTCAACCCGTCAGCGGCTTTTCCACCCTGTGGTGCACGATGGTCACTTCTTCGAAGGGCTGCCCGACCCGTGCGTAACCGAGCCTCGAGTAGAAGGTCAGCGCGACGTCACGCGCATGAGCGAAGAGAAGGGTGAAGCCCCGCTCGCGACAGACACGCTCCGCTTCGCTCACCAGCGCCGTTCCGACCCCCACCCGTTGGCGGTCCGGTTCGACGGCGACCTGCCGCATCCGAACCGAACCATCGCCGACGGGCAGGAGCATGAGCGTCCCGACCAGACGGGCCCCGTCGAAAGCACCGAGGTGAATCATCGAAGGCTCCGCGGCACGTTCGGCCTCGGACATTCCGCTGAGGCCGAGAGGGACCCGCAAGATACGATTGCGGAGCTCAAGGGCCGCTTCGTGCTCCGGCGAGCCCGGAGTGATGGTGCGGACGTCCATCGTGACCACTCTCGATCAAGTCTCGCGGGCGATGCTCGCGGTGCGCCGCCCTCAAGAAGCTTTGCGCGAAAACTGAAGCTCGTACAGCGCCGCGTAGAGCCCCTTCTGCTCCAAGAGCTCGTCATGCGAGCCTCGCTCGACAACACGGCCCTTTTGCATCACGACGATGCGATCCGCCGCCCGAATCGTGCTGAGACGATGGGCGACGATGACGGCCGTTCGACCCTCCATCAGCTTGGCGAGCGCCTCTTGGATCCTCGCCTCGGTGTCGCTGTCCACGCTCGCAGTGGCTTCGTCGAGGATCAGGATCTCGGCATCTCGGTACAGCGCGCGTGCGAACGCGATGAGTTGCCGCTCGCCAGCGGAGAAATTCGTCCCCTGCGGGTGTACCTCGGCGTCGAGTCCTCCCTCGCGTTTGAGGAAGACGTCGAGCGCTCCGATGTGCTCGAGTGCCCGACGCACGCGCTCGCGGTCCGGTTCCTCTCCCGCGGCGATGTTTTCCATCAGCGTACCGGGGAACAGGAAGACGTCTTGGGGCACGACTCCGAAGCGACGACGCAGGTCGGACCGTTCGAGGGTGGTGACGTCACTACCCCCCACACGAACTGCCCCTTCGCGAATGTCGTAGAGCCGCAAGAGCAGCGCTGTGATCGTCGTCTTGCCGGAACCGGTCGGACCAACCAGCGCGATCTTCTCTCCCGGACGCGCACGGAGCGAAACGTCGTGCAGGACATCGAGGCCGGGTTTGTACCCAAACGTCACATGGTCGAGCTCGAGAGCCCAATCACTCGAACCGGGGATGCCCTCCGAACGCTGGGGAGCGTCGGGCTCGTTCACGTCGAGCAGACCGAACACCCGCTCCGCTCCCGACAGCGCGCTCTGCAAGAGAGTGTAGCGTTGCGCCAACGTGGCGATCGGCTCGAAGAACTGGGTCAGGTACGCGGACAGGGCCACCACCGTACCGAACGAGACCGAATGGTAGCCGAGGGCGACGATGATCGATGCCAGGCTGATGCCGCCAATCGCATCGATGGCGGCATCCTGAACCGCGTCGTACTTGATCGAACGGATGTTCGCGTCGCGATAAGCTCCGTTGATCTCGTCGAACTGCCGTCCCATCGCTTCCTGGCGGCCATAGGCCTGGATCACAGCCATCCCGCTCACCTGCTCGTTCATGTTGGTGTTCATGCGAGCGGTTTCACCGCGAATCTGACCGAAGGCGCGGCGAGCACCGAGGCGCACGTAACGCACCAACAGGGCAACCAGCGGCAGGGAGGCAAACGCCACCAACGCAAGCTTGTGGTCGAGAACCAACATCAAGACGACGATGCCGACCAGTCGGATCAAGTCGCCGAAGGCGTTGAAGGCACCCGACGAAAAGAGCTCCTGGATCGCATCGACGTCGTTCGTGACGCGCGTCACGAGGCGCCCGACCGGCTGGCGGTCGAAGAACCCGAGGCGCAGGGAGCATAGGAAGCGAAACACGCCCCGCCGCAGATCAGCCATGGAGCGCGCTCCGAGCACCTGCACGGCGTAGATCTGCACGAAGATCAAGATCTGCTCCATCAGGGCGATACCCGCGAACGCCGCACCGCCCCACATCATGACGCGGCTGTCACCGCTCTGGATGCCGGCATCGATGGTGCGCAGCATGATCAGTGGACGCACGAGGGCGAGACACGCGGTAATCGCGATGCTGGTCAGCGAGACCCAAAGCCAGAATCGATGGGGCCTGAGGAACGGCCAAAGCGACTCGATCAGGCGCTTGTCCTGCCCCGACGGCAGGGACGATTCGACGTGAAACTCCGCCACCCGACGGCCGGCGCTCGACGCCTTGCCCTCGGCTGCCGACGGAGCTCCGACGCTCGACGTCTTGCCCTCGGCCGCCGACGGAGCCGCGACGCTCTCGGTGCGTTCCGCCGTCCGTTCGGTGTCAGCTCCAGCACTCACGTCGGTTGCGCCTCCAGTGTCGGGAAGGACAGCTCGCCCAGGCGCGAGAGCTCACTCTCGATTCGCTGCTCCTCGGCGAAGGTGGCGTAGAGGCCTCCCCCCGCGCAGAGCTCGTCGTGGGTTCCCCGCTCCACGATGCGACCCTCGTCGAGCACCAGAATCTCGTCACAGCGCCTCGCCGCGGCCACCCGGTGGGTGATGAGAATCACACCGCGCTGCGCACGTTGCTCGTCGATCGCCTGCAGGATCCGACTTTCGGTGCGAGCGTCGACGGCGCTCAGCGGATCGTCGAGCACGAGCACCCGGGGACTCAAGACGAAGGCGCTGGCCAGAGCCACGCGCTGCTTCTGTCCCCCCGAAAGTTGAACGCCGCGCTCCCCCACGACGGTGTCGAGTCCATCTGGAAGGGCTAAGAGCTCGCTCAGCACGTGCGCCTGCTGAGCGGCTTCGCGAATCGTCAAGAGGGCGGGCTCACTGTCGGGATCGTCCAGCGGAAGCCCGATGTTGCGACCGGCGGTCGTCGAGAACAGAAACGCGTCCTGCTGGGCGTAGCCGATGGCGTTCCGCACGGTCCTCAGAGGCAGGGAGCAGATGTCCTGCCCGTCGAGCTCGACACTGCCCTCGGGTGTGGGGAGCAAGCGAGGGAGGAGGCGCGCCAAGGTGCTCTTGCCACTCCCCGTGCGCCCGACGATCGCCACGGATCGTCCCGGAGGCAGGGAGAACGACACCCCGCGCAGCACGTCGTGCCCGGCGTAGGCGTAGTGCAAATCCCGAACTTCGACGCGCCCGATGACTTCGGTCGGTGCGGGGTTCGGTCCGTCGACGATGTCCGGTTCGGCATCGAAGACCTCGGCGAGGCGAGCATAGGCCGCACGACCGCGCTGGAGGAGCCCAACCAAGAAACCGAGAGCCACCAGGGGCCAGGTCAGGCGCCCCAGGGCGCGAAAGAACGCGAGGAACCCGCCCTTGTCGATGTGCCCCTCGACCATGAGCGTCCCGCCGTACCAGAACACCACCAAAAGTCCGATCGAAGTGATCGACTGGAAGACAGGACCCATCGACCCTCGCAAACGGGCAAGTGCGAGGCTCTTCTGCAGATAATCTTCGTTGGCGCGTTCGAAGCGTTCGAGCTGAAAACCCTCGAGCGCGAACGAGCGAACCACCCGCGCCCCGGCGACGCTGGACTGCACCGTGTCGCTCATGCGCCCGAGGGAGTCCTGGTTGTCCTTCGTGCGGGAGTAAATCTGTCCCGAGAAGCGTCGCGTCACCAGGAGCAGCACGGGCAGCGGTGCCAGCGCGGCCAGGGTGAGCTTGGGAGAGACCATCAACATGAAGCTGAGGGCGCTCACCAAGCCGAAGACGGTGTTGATGACGTTGAGCACGCCGAACCCGAGGAGTAGGCGCACCTGCTGCAGGTCGTTCGTGGCGCGGCTCATGATCTCGCCGACGGGCATGCGCTGGTAAAAGGACGGACCCAGCTGCTGCAACCGGTCGAGAAGTGACGCCCGCAGCTCGTATTCGGCGATGCGGCCTCCGTTGAAGATGGTCATGCGCGACAGCACGCGAACCCCGAAGCCCGCGAGGGCGACGCCAACCAGGGTCGCTCCGACTTCGAGCGCCAGCGCCTGGTCGCCCCTGGTGGCAGCATCGATCGCCTGGCGCAGCTGGACGTCGAACCACCACTGGCCGAGCTGATAAAGAGCGATCAGGACCAGACCCGCACCGTAGCGGGGGAGGTGGCGACGAAACTGCGCACCGAGGCGCACGGGATAAGGAGCAACGGGGTGCTGCGACATGCTGAGGCCAGCGAGGCTCGGAACTTTCCGCCGGCTAGCGGATGGCGACCAACGCTTGCAGGGGTCGAAGAAAACAGGAGCGGAAGGTGCAGATCAATGGCTCATCGTGACCTTTTCCGGCCCTCTGGATATTCCGGCCGAATCCGGCGCGGGCGCGGGCGCGGGAACGGTGACTTAGGACCGTCGACTCCGCACCGCCAGTGGGGCACCGCACACGGGCCCGCCTGTGCGACCCGTCATGTGCCGCATCAGCCCTGGTCAGCCCGCTTCTTCGAACGGAGCGCAGGGTCCCAGGCTCTTGCCGTGCCACAGCACCGGCGGAACGGGATAACCCGGGCGCGCCAAATAGTACCCCTGCCCATAGTCGACCCCGCTGTCGATCGCGGCGCCGAGCTCACCGCGCGTCTCGAGGCCCTCCGCCACGACGGCTGCATCGAGTTCGTGACACAGCTCGACGACCTTCGTGACCAACAGACGCTTCTTGGGCTGTCGGTCCAGATGCTGGGTCAACGTCCGGTCCAACTTCACGACGCTGGGCTCGAGATCCACGATTCGCGACAGGTGCGAGAAGCCTGCCCCGAAGTCGTCGACGACGAGCTGCGCGCCTGATCGTGAACACACTTCCTTGAGCACGCTCGCACAGAGGTCGTAGTAGCCGAGAGCCGCCGATTCGGTGACCTCCAGAAAGAGCGGCGCATCGTGGAAGAACAGGGGATCGTCCGGGCGGACGATCCAACCTTCACTGAGCTCCTTCGGATGAACGTTCACGAACAAGGCGATGTTCGGACACAAGCTGAACGCGACCTCGCGTGCCGCACGGCCCAAGGCACCCGTACATCCCTCCTCCACGGATCGTTCGAAGAGCTGGGCGGGATTCCTGAACTCGGGCCAGAGACAGCGACACAACGCCTCCACCGCGAAGGAGTCTCCGCTCGCCAGGTCGACGATGGGTTGAAATGCCACCGAAAGATCGTCCGGACCCAGGTCGCTCACGCGCATTTCGGCGCCCCACCGCGTGGGTCGAATCGTGCTTTCTTCGCCTGAGTCGCCGTTCATAGTTCCCCTTCTC
This sequence comes from Polyangiaceae bacterium, assembly GCA_050289625.1. Lineage (GTDB taxonomy): Bacteria > Myxococcota_A > Polyangia > Polyangiales > Polyangiaceae > NIC37A-2. The sequence goes on from JBNKGC010000280.1 coordinate 6,634, forward strand.
ACGCTGAACGGTTCCCCTCGTTCGGTCCTGAGCTCGAAACGGTGCACCGAACCGCATCCGGGACGCCCTGAACCCGGCTCTTCCACCCGATGCGAGCAACAAACCAAGGC
>JBNKGC010000281.1:0-6732 GCA_050289625.1 Polyangiaceae bacterium
AGAGCTCTCCCAGGACCAGCTCCCCGTAGCCTTGAGCACTCGGGGAGTCTGCCAGCCTTGCGCGGACCCCTTCGAGCCCAACTGCGGTGTCCCCGTTTGCGAGCCGCGCGAGCTCGAGCTGAGCCTCGTACAGGGGCTTGTGGGTGGTGGCCCATCGAGCCGCACGCGTGAGCGCCGCGACCGCAGCCGCGTAGTCCCCCTCCAGGTAGAGCAAGGAACCGAGGCACCACTGGTGGAATGCCCGTCGTGACGCCGGGCAGATCCGCGCGGCAATGCGCAGGTGGCCCGCCGCGGCTCTGGGGTCGCCGAGCGCGGTACACGCGCGCGCGGCGTCCTGTCGGGCGACGTCGGCGAGCTCTCCCAGCTCGATCATCGATTCGGCCGTGCTGAGCGCTTCCTCGTAACGTTCGGTTTCGAACTCCGCGAGGAAGACTTGACGCAGGAGCAGGCAACGGAGCTCCGGGTCGTCCCGCACCAAGGCGAGCCCTCGGGCCGCGGCGCTTTCCTTGGCCGCGGGCGATTCCGCGTTGACTGCATCGCGGAGGCACTCCTCCGGTAGCGGGGCCCTGCGGGTCTTGCTCGGGCCAGGTCCTGACACGGGCGAATCGTAGCAGTCGCTGCACAGGCGTCCAGATTTCTGCGATTGTCGGGTTGCCGTCGGCTCCTGGGGTGACAAAAGTTCGAGGCTCGATGTCCCGTCCCCCTACCGTTCCTGGCGTCGGCGCTCGACGCTGCGCCCGATTGGCCGTCCTCCTGCTCGCTGCATTCGGGGGCGCCTCGATGGGGTGCGGCCACCCCGCCACCGAGGCGGAGTGCGAGCAGATCCTCGAGCGCGCGGCGCGTCTCGAGCTGAAGGAGCGCCTCGGGTCGTCCGACGAATCGGTGATCGAAAAGGAGGTCACCGCGACCAAGAGCGCCTTGCGTGAGTCGATGATGAACGACTGCGTTGGCAAGCGCATCACCGAGGAAGCCATGGAGTGCATTCGCGCGGCGACCACCGCAGACGAGATGTTCGGGGACTGCTTCCGGTGAGCTCGGCGAGGCGCCTCGGTCCCCAAAGTCGTCTGCCGCGACTGCTCTTCGGCGGCGTGGCGTGGGTCTGCGTGACCGCAGCACTCGCGGCCGGTTGTGGAAGGCACATCGAGGACCACGAATGCCTCGCGCTGCTCGATCACTACACGGAGCTGCTGGTGCGTTCCGATCGCCCCACCGCTGGGGCCGCCGAGCGCGCCCGCTTGAAGGCGGAGGCACGCGCCAAGGCGCAGCGCGATCCCGAGTTCTTGCGCTGTTCCAGCGCCGTCTCCCGGGCTCAGTTCGAATGCGCGATGAGCGCTCACGACGTGGATTCGATGGAGCGTTGCTTGCTGTGAGAACGCTTCGAGCTTGTCGAGCTCATCCCCGTCGCCTGCGGAAAGATGGCAAGCGGCGCGCGCACTGCCTGCGCTCATCCTCGATCCCGACGAGGGGCTGACGCGCTCCTCCTCGTGGTTGCCCGAACGATCGAACATTCGAAGTTCGATGGGACCGCTGGAACGCGTGCGCGAGCCGTGGGTCGCTCATGTCCTACCTTGGGGAGGCAACGGAGCCCTTCCTCAACCTGGATGCAGCGTGCACGCCGTGTCCGGGGAGGCATCGGGTCGATCAGGCCACGGCGCAGTGCGTCGCCTGTCCGGTTTGCGCCGTCGGACGAGGTGACCGCTGTGAACTGTGCCCCGGTGGTTCGGTTCCGACGGCTGCCAACACGTGCAGCGAGTGCGGTCCCAACGACCTCGAGCATAGGAATCTGGACGGAGTGCGGTTCGTCGGCTTGTACTACCGACCCATGCAGCGCAGGGACCTACAATGGAACGACGAGGTACACTTTGGTCACCCCGAGCCGAGCCATGAGCCAATCTTGGTCACGGCGCCCGCGATGTCGGGTCGGACCTCGAGCAGCTCTGCCATCGGATCCCCCCGCTCTGCGACGCGCGCCGGAACCGTAAACATCGTGAAGCTCGCTGGGTCGAGTGCCAGGTGCACCTCCTCCCAGAGCAGCGGAGTCGACACGGTGGCGCCGGGATAGGCGCGGACCGAATAGGGCGCGACGATGGTGCGGCTGCGGCCGGTCTGGCCGGTGTCGACATAGACACGGTCCCCTCGTTTGGAGACGCGGCGCTCCATGGTGGCGATGTCCGCGTGCTTGCCGACGACGAGCCGACCGAGCAGCTCACACAAGATCTTGGCGGTGGAAAACTCCACACCCGGACCGAGGGGGACCAGCACGTGGAGGCCTTTCTGACCGCTCGTCTTGGGAAAGCCGGACAGTCCCAGGTCGTCCAAGACCTGACGCAGGGTGAGAGCGAGGGTGATCGCATCGCGAAAGGGGCGCTCTCCGATGTCGAAGTCCACCGTCAGGAAGTCGCAGGCGCTTGGTGTCTGTTCCCGGCTCGCGAGCACGTGCAGCGGAATGCAGCCGAGGTTTGCGATGTAGACGAGTGCATCCGGATCGTCGACGAGGAAGACGCTCTTGCCCTCGCCTCGCGCGTGCCGCTTGTCCTCGTCGTAGAGTTCGAGCGTGCGGACCCAGTCCGGTGTGCCGGGCGGCGCCCGCCACTGGTAGAAGTTTTTGCCTTCGACGCCATCCGGATACCGCACCAGCACCACAGGACGCCCCTGGAGGAAGGGCATCATCGTAGGGGCGATGGTCCGGTAGTAGTCACATAGATCGCCCTTCGTGTACCCCTCGTCAGGCCAGAAGACCTTGTCCCGATTCGTCACGGTGACGCGCGCCCGCGATGTGCCGGTGGAGCTCGCCGCGGGATAACCTTCCCCATCGGTGGAACCAGCGTCGGGCGTCGCTGGATTCTGAGCCTGCTCTACCGCGAGCTCGAGCGCTTCTTCGGGGGGCATCGCCGTGCACTCTTCCGGCGCTACGTCGTTGCGCAAACCTCGGAACACCGGTGCTCGCAGCCGGCCTTCGTCGGTGAACCCCATCGATTGCACGCGGATCACCAGCTCGGGTCGCACGTAGCGGGCCGAGCCGAGGTCTGCGGGTGGGGCCCCCGCGCAGGGGAAGGTTTCCACCTCCAGGGTGGGAAGGAGCGTCGTGAGATGGGTGAGCGCGGTTCGGTCGAGCCCGCTTCCGACCCGCCCCCGGAAGCGAAGTACCCCCTCGGCGTAGCTGCCCACCAGCAAGGCGCCGAGCGTGGCTCGGTTCCCTTTGCCCGGCATCCAACCGACGACGACGAAGTCGTCGTCGCGTTCGCATTTGATCTTGACCCAGTTGGGGCCGCGTCCCGGTCCCGGCTGGTACTTCGAGTCGGCTTTCTTCGCCACGACGCCTTCGAGACCACGCTCCTTGCACAGATCGAACAAGGCGCGTCCTTGGCCTCGAATGTGGTCGAGAGCGCGCACCCGCCCCGCGCCCGGCGCGACCTTCATCAAGAGTCTCTTTCGGTCGACGAGTGGTACGTCGCGCAGGTCGTGGCCGCCGACGCTGAGAACGTCGAAGACGAGGTACACGACGGCGACGCGGGCTTCGGCCTGAGCCACGTCCCGGGGACGGGTGGCGTGGATTCGTGGGCCGAGTTTCTGAAAGTTCGGGCGTCCCGCGTCGTCGAAGGCGACGATTTCGCCGTCGAGCACCACGTTGTGGGGCGAAAGCGAACGCACTGCGCGGGCGATTTCGGGATAGCTCGACGTAGCGGGTCGTCCCGTGCGGTAGCGCAGGGCTACGCTGTCGTCGTGTTTTTCGGCGAGGATGCGCACGCCGTCGAGCTTGAGTTCGTAGAGTCGATTCGGATCGTCGAGTTCGGCCCCTTCGAGAGCGCAGAGCATGGGAACGAGCCCCTTCGTTTCCAAGCGTCGCTCGGTGGCGCCCAGTTTCACCGCCTCGCGGGCGAGCGCCGCCCCGATCTCGTCCCGCTTCGGGAGCTCTTCGACGGTGAGGCCGCTCAGGACGCTGCGCGGGGCTTCATCGGTGACGTGACTCTTGCTGCGGCTGTACTGGTCACTCTTCTTGAACAGCAGCCACTCGGGCTTGGCAGGGTGACCCGGTTCGGCGCGCCGGCTTCCCGTCTCGACCAGGGCGAAACGCCCGTTCAACTTGAAGCCGCTCAGGACGAAATCGATCTTGCCCCGGCGCACTCCCTCCTCGGCGGTTCCGTCCAGGTAGGTTACACGCCCGGTGTCCCAAACGATCATGGCGCCCGCGCCGTAGTTGCCGGCGGGAATCACGTCTTCGAAGTCCAAGTACTCGAGGGGATGGTCCTCGGTGTTCACCGCGAGACGTTTGTCCACTGGATCGAGGCTCGGTCCACGGGGCACGGCGAAGCTACGCAAGGCGCCCCCGATCTGGATGCGCAGATCCCAGTGCATGCGAGTGGCCGCGTGCTGATGGACGACGAAGCGTCCCGTGAGCGTTTCGGAAGGGCTGACAGCGCGTTCAGCAACGAATGGCTCGGTGGTGCTCCCGGGATCGCGCTTACTTCGGTAAGCATCGAGCCCACCGGGCTCCCGAGGACGTCGAACGTCCGAACTTTTCGTCATGGTGATCTCCCCGAGGTAGCATACGACGATGGCTGCACGCGCCTTGTCGAGCGGAACGATATCGTTCGGGCTCGTTTCGATTCCGGTCAAGCTCTATACCGCTGCCTCGTCCGAGCAGGTGCGCTTCAACATGCTCCACGACAAGTGTGGTGGCCGGCTGAAGCAACAGTACTACTGCCCCACGGACGACGAGATCGTCGAGCGCGACCATCGCGTGAAGGGTTACGAGTACGCTCGCGGGCAGTTCGTGACGTTCGACGACGACGAGCTCAAGAAGCTCGAGGCGGAGAAGAGTAACAGCATCGAGATCGTCGAGTTCGTCCCCCTCGATCGCTTCGACTTGGTTCAGGTGGAGCGATCGTACTACCTGGGTCCTGACAAGGGCGGGGACAAGGCCTACCAGCTGCTCGGCGAATCCATGAAGAAGGCCGGCAAGGTGGCGGTGGGGCGTTGGGCTGCTCGTGGCAAGGAGCAGCTGGTGGTGATCCGTCCGTATAAGGACGGACTCTTGTTTCACCAGCTCTATTACGCCGACGAAGTCCGAGACTTCGAGGACATCGATTCGGGTGCCACGTTTCAGTTCAGCGACGTGGAACGTGACCTGGCCGACAAGCTGATCGAACAGCTCTCGACGGACGACTTCGACGCAACGAAGTACCACGATTCGTTCCGGGAGCGCGTGCTCGGTGCCGTCGAGCAGAAAGTCGCCGGCGAGCAAATCACGGTCGCCCCGGAAGCTCCCAAGGCGCAGATCATCGATCTCTTCGAGGCTCTCAAACAGAGTCTTGCCGAAGCGTCGGCCGCCGAGAAGACCGAGGGTACGGAAAAACAGGCTGAAAAGGCTCCTCTCAAGCCTCCGAAGAAGGCTGAGGACGAAGCGCCCGCCGCCAAACCCCGTCGCTCGAAGAAGCGATCGACCGGCTGAACGAGAGCGCCCGGCGTTCGCCGCAGGGTCTGGACCTTGTCCTTGGTCCCCGCTTCCGCCAAAACCCCTCGCCGACGGAACCGATGAAGCTGATCATCCAGATCCCCTGTCTCAACGAAGAGGAGACGCTCCCGGTCACCCTGGCCGATCTTCCGAAGCAGATTGACGGTATCGACGAGATCGAAGTTCTCATCATCGATGACGGGAGCACCGATCGAACCGTGGAGGTGGCCCGGGCGCACGGTGTCGATCACGTCGTCGGGTTCGATCAGAACAAGGGATTGGCTCGCGGGTTCACCCTCGGGGTCAAGTCGTGCTTGGAGCGTGGGGCGGACATCATCGTCAATACGGATGCCGACAACCAATACGCCGGTTCGGACATCGCGAGATTGGTCGAGCCCATCCTCGAGCGCCGCGCCGACATCGTGATCGGCACACGGCCGATTCAGACCATCGCGCACTTTTCGCCGTTGAAGAAACTGCTGCAACGGGTCGGAAGTGGAGTCGTGAAGCTCGTCAGTGGCACCACCGTCGAGGACGCGCCGAGTGGATTTCGGGCGTTTTCGCGCGAGGCAGCGCTCAGTCTCAACGTGTTTTCCAAGTACACGTATACGCTCGAGACGATCATTCAGGCTGGGCAGAAGAACCTGAGCATTCTTTCGGTTCCCATTCGGGTCAATCGCGACCTTCGCCCGTCACGCCTGGTGAGCAGCATTCCTGCGTACGTGAGGAAGTCGGTGCTCACGATCGTACGGATGTTCGTGGTCTACCGCCCCTTCCGCTTTTTCATGGCGATCGGCGGGGTCGTCTTCCTGATGGGCACACTCATCGGGCTGCGCTTCGCCTACTACTACTACGTTCTCGGAGAAGGCAGCGGAAAGATTCAGAGCCTCATCTTGGCAGCTGTGCTGCTCATGATGGGTTTTCACACGATGCTTCTCGCTTTCGTGACCGACCTCTTGAGCGTGAATCGGCGGCTTCTGGAGGAACTTCAGGCGCACCAACGCGAACGCATCGCGAACCAGCACCGCGAGCGCTTGCTAGCGAAGTCCCGGTCCGCACTGAGGGGGCACTTGATCGAGAAGGCCCCGGACGAGAGCGCGACCGAAGCCGACGTCGTCTTCGAGCAGCTTGGCGCGATCGAGTCCGCTCCTGCCGAGTCCGCGGGCGCGTCCAACCTGCCCAAGCCCAAGCTTCCGCCACCGAAGCCGAGTCACCCACCCAAGCGGCCGTGAGGGGGCTCGCGCTAGATTCCGGCGCGAAATGAGGCTCCGGACGTG
>JBNKGC010000282.1:0-6716 GCA_050289625.1 Polyangiaceae bacterium
CCTACGTCGAGCGTCGCGCGCCCTCACGCCCTTGGGGGTGCGCGACGCTCGAAGCGCCATTTCGCGCCGGGATCTAGTCTCGTCCCACTGGGGAGAGCGATGCCCTGAGCGCATTTTTCCGCGATGGCGAGTTGTCAGCCGCACGGCATGGAAGGTGCTTCAAGGCCGGTTCGCGACGAGGCGCGCCCACAACGGCCCGTGATCACTTGAATGGTTCAATAGACCTCGCTGAAGAGCGCCTGCACAGCCCCCTGCTCTTGCGGGGCAGGAGAACGCCTTGCAAGTCATTCTGCAACACCGACACCTCCTCGAGCTGGTGCGAAAGCTCGAGGAGAGCGTCGCATGCAACGTTCGCGTCGACTGGCGACCAGCCGTCGAATCCCTACTGGCTGAGCTCATCGAGCTCTTGGGCAACCACTTTGCGGAGGAAGTAAGAACAACGTTTTCAGATCTCCGTGCCCTGGGAAACTCGGCCTGTGCCGAACAACTGGCCCAATTGGATGCGGAACACCCGGTGCTGCTCGAGCAGTTCCATGAGGTGAGGCGCCTGTCGCTGGATCGGAGAACGACTCGAAAGGAAGTGCAGGCCGCGCTTGCGGGCGCCATTTTCGCGTTTCGTCGGCACGAAGCCCGCGAGAACGCGCTCTTCCAGGAACTGCTCTGAGTCTCGATTCGTCTCTTTCGACACTCCATCGCTTCTCGCGTCCACCGAGAAGCTGCATGCGTCGGGACACCCCGTAACAGGCTGAGGCCGAGGTGGAGAGCAGTGGTCGGTTCGTGGAACCGATTTGGTTCGGAAGAACGCGCAAGCTTTGCGCGGAAGGGAAGGGGGCGCGCAATTTTGGTTCGAGTTTCGTACGCGTCGTCCTCCCTCGTCGGAAGCAAGTGCGTGCATCTCTGGAACGCTTCTTGCTCAGGACCCCACATGGGCGCCCTTGAGATTCTGCAGCGAACTCCGGCCATGGCGGGAGTCGACACGACCGTGCTGTCCTCTTTGGCTCGGGCCGCGACCCTCCGAACTCTGGTGCGCCGGGAGCGGCTCTGGGACGCAGGCGACGAGCCCCGGTTTTTCGTTGCGATTCGGCGCGGGATCCTGAAAGTCGTGCGCCCCACCGCAGCGGGGCGATCGATCATCTGTGGTCTCTTCGCGGCGCCGGAAAGCGCAGGCGATCTCCCCTTGATCAAGGGCGCGGTCTACCCGGCTTCCGCCATTGCCGTCTCGGCTCAACTGGAAGTCGTGCTCGTTCCCCGTGACCGGGTGCTCGAGGCAATGCGAACGAACACGCAACTCGCCGAAGCGCTCGTCCGCAACGCCCAAGTGAAAGTCGAGAACCTCCTCCGACAGATCGACGTGCTCAGTGCGGGGACGGTCGAGGCGCGATTGGCGCAAATGCTCGTGACCTTGTACGAGCGCTTTGGGGACGATTTCGATGATGGCTCGAGCTCGATTCCGATTCGCCTCTCGCGACAGGAACTGGCGGAGTTCGTGAGCACGAGCGAAGAAACCGCAATTCGAGTGATGACGCGCTGGGAGCGCGCGGGGACGGTCGAAGGCGACGAGAACGGATTCGTCCTGAAAAACCTGCCAGCGCTGCGAGCTGCGATCGGTCGGCCGCTCAGCGCTCAGTGAGGTCGACCGCTGAAGGCGGGTTCACCGCACGTGGATTGAAACCGTTCAGGCAGATCGCACCCGACTCGTACTATCACCAGCGCTCTGATTGATGCTCCGCGGAGCTTCTCGCAGGGCTCGGCGAGATGTTGAACCGGCCAGATGAGTTGCGTCGACCGCATCCGCGCAACCGGTGCGTAAGACAAACTGCGCGACGCACGAGTTGCGCGACTCCTGCGAGTCGCTCGATCGCTCACTACGGGTGCGACGCAGCGCTGCGCGCACCCACGTACGTTCCGCTCCGGTGCTCGCGAAAGCCTCGCCAAAACTCAAGCTTGACGGGCGCGCTCGCGCTTAAGGTATCGGGGATGCGACTTGGAGAGTCGGTTGGCACGCTTAATGCTGAACGCAGCTGCTGAAAGTTCCAGCACCCGAGACCACATGATGCAGCGTTCCAACCTTCTCTTGTCATCCGTCGTCGCCCTGACTCTCACCCTTGCTTGCAAGAAAGAAAGTCCTCCCGATCCGAACGCGGGGGCTTCCTCGTCGCCGGTTGTGGTGGTGTCCCCCACCGAACCCGCAGGTAACTCCGGGGGCGACGCCGACGAGTACTTCGCGACGAAGTGTGCCGTCTGCCACGGCGAGGGAGGTAAAGGCGACGGTCCCGGTGCGGCTGCACTAAGCCCCAAGCCTCGCGACTTCACGGACTCCGCCTGGCAAGGAGCCGTCACTGACGACCACATCGAGAAAGTGATCCTGTCGGGCGGTGCCGCCGTTGGAAAGAGCCCAATCATGCCCGGCAACCCCGACCTGAAGAAGAAGCCCAAGGTCGTTGAGGCACTGGTTCGGAAGGTTCGAGCCTTCAAGTGATGTGGCCGCTCGATTGCGGAGAGACAGACACAGCGTGGCCCAGATCCTCGCGGTCTAACTGCGCCCGAACTCGTCCAGCACGTCGTCTCGCGGTATCAGGAGTGGGCGTGATGGAACACCCCCTGCATCAAAAGGGGTCGTGACCGTGAGCAGTCGATACCGCCCTATTCTCTGGCTAGTGGCAGTGTGTGCCTGTTCGGCTGCACCCGACGGCGAGGGGACGCCTTCGGGCCAGCCCGACGGTTGGGACGCCGCAATCGCGCCGGTGGCTTTCGAGGATCTCGATCCGGATCCGGATGTGCTCGAGGTGAACCTCGAGGCTCGCCTGGAGGAGCTCGAATTTCGACCCGGTGTGAAAACCGAGATGTGGACGTACAACGGCTCGGTTCCCGGACCGCTGCTGCGAGCGCGTCGTGGAGATCGCTTGGTGGTCCACTTCACGAACCACCTGCCCGAAGCGACGACTGTGCACTGGCACGGTCTCCGGGTTCCTTCGGACATGGATGGGACCCAGGCCGTGCAAAATCCTGTCGAGCCCGGAGAGACCTTCACCTACGACTTCGAACTGCCCGATGCGGGAACGTTCTGGTACCACCCCCACATCAACTCCTCTGCGCAGGTGGGCTACGGGCTCTACGGTCCCATCGTCGTCGAAGATCCGGACGACCCGCTCGATGTCGAGGACCTGGTCTTGGTGCTCAGCGACGTTTCCTTGGACGACGACGGACAGCTCCGCCCAGGAGATAGCAACGACTGGTTCGGTGACTACTTCGGTCGGGAGGGCGACATCCTGCTGATCAACGGGCGAGCCCGCTCCAGCCTCGCGATGCGAGCCGGAGTGCCGCAACGCTGGCGAGTCATCAACGCCGCGCGGGCCCGCTTCTTCCAGGTGGCCGTTCCGGACGTTCCGCTCGTGCGTGTGGCAGGAGACGCCGGCTTGATCGAGCATCCCCAAACCCTCGACGAACTCCTGCTGGCGCCATCGGAGCGCGGCGAAGTCCTGGTCAACTTGCCGGATTCCACCGTCGGAGAAGCCGAGGTCGTGAACCGAGATCCCGACCGATTCCACCTGGGATTGCCGCCGACCGACGAACCCTTGATCGATCTCGAGGTGTGGAGTGGACGCGGGGATCAGTCGGCGCCGGTTCCAGAAACACTGCGGAGTTTCGAGACCCTGGACCCAACGGATCTCCCGACGAGGAACATCGAACTCGGAGAACGAGTGATCGATGGAACCCTTCACCTAGCCATCAATGGCGTGGTCCACGGCGCTTCGAACGAAGGGGTGAGCGAGCCCCACGTTGCCTATGTCGGCGACACTGAGGTGTGGGAAGTCGAAAATGCCACCGGCTACGACCATCCGTTCCACTTGCACGGCTTCTCGTTCGAAGTCTTGGAGCTGGGAGGCGTGCCCTGGCCCGTGCGCGAGTGGAAAGACAGCGTGAACATCCCAGCCGGGGAGACTCTGCGCTTCGTGGTCACGTACGACGATCGACCGGGGGAGTGGATGTTCCACTGCCACATCCTCGATCACGCGAAACTCGGGATGATGGCGGTTCTCGAGGTTCGGCCACGGGACGAAAAGCCGAGCCCAGCGCTCGATGACGACGCTTTCTGACTCAAGAATCAGGAGTGATGGCTTGCGCCGTCTGACCTGCCGCGGTGGCGCGGGTGCGTGCCTCCGCCCGCTCCCCACCAGACAAGAGCTGCGCCGCCCGAAGGTAGCGTTTTTGGAGCTGTCGCCAGTAGGCAGGATCCCCCTCCGGTGCGACGAGCTCCCGAAGATAGGCCGCGTTGAAGGCTGCTCGTCCCGCTCGGGCGTCGTTACCTCGCGCGATGGTGTCGAGGGCCTCCAGGTTTCCCAAGGCATCGGCGAAGCGCGGACCTTCCAGAATGAGCTGCGCCGCGTCTCGCGGTCCCGCCATGAGGGCAGTGGAAAGGGCTGACAACTCCCGAGCCTCCGGCCCCTCGCGGCCCTCGAGCAAGGATTTCGCTTTCGCGAAGTCCTCCGACCGAAAGTACGTTCGACCGAGCTCGAAGTATCCGCGGCTGAGCAGGAGCGCCAAATTCTCCGAGATCGCTTTCGAGCCCAGATCCAATCGGACCGCCGCGGGCAAGCCGCGCTCGAGATACGCGCGCAAACGCCCACCCAGGGCTGCATCGTCGGAGGGAACGGTGAGTGACGCCCACGGAACGTAGAACGTGGGCAGGGTAGCGGCCAGCCGATCCTCGGACGTCGTCAGGTGGGGTGGCTCCAGTTCGGGAACCAAAAGTGAATCGAGAGCGTTGACGCGTCGCCCTCCGTAGACGCGGGAGAGAAGGTCGCGCGCCGACCGAATTCTCTCGTCCTCGAGGAGGCCCACCTTGGCGAGCTCGCGCAAACCGACGAGGGCAGCGTCTCTACCGCGCCGCTTTCGCGGTTCGAGCGCCTCATCCAGGCTCGCGTAGTAGACGTCGCGTAGCTCCCGATCTTCGGCCATCTCCGTCGGGATGGGCACGGCGCGCACGAGTTCGACGAAGCGCATGTCGGCCATGCCCGCTTCGACCGCGACGATGCCTTTGGCGTAGCCCCGGAGAGATGCTCCTGTACTCGCCATCGCGTGGATCGCCTCGGCTTGCTTCGAAATCCAGGGAAACATCGCGCCCTGGAAGTACTCCTGGAGCGCCTCTTTGGTGTGTTCCTCCGGAGGGGGAGGGGGCTCCGCGGCCATGCGACGGAGCCGTCCCGCGAGGGTGAGGGCGATGAGGGGCTCTCGCAGTTCGTCGTCGACCGCAGAAGGATTGGAGAGCTCGTCCGCGATGACGACGTCGCCGCAGGGGGTCGGAGCGACCTCGGCCCGAAGGGCGCGTACGAAGCCGCGAGGCCAGTCGTCACACGACTCCAGGGCGGACAAAGCTCGATCGCGCGCGAGCGCGTCGGTCAGGGATAGCGCAGCAGCGAGGGCTTCTTTGGCCGAGCTGCAGGTCGACCGCTCCGACTCTGCTGTCGCACCCGCTCCGAACGGTGCGCACTCGGCTCCTGGAGGGGGAACCGCGGCCGGCGCTGGGGGAAGAGCCTGGTACGGCGACTCGGACGGAACCTCGGCCGAAGCGGATCCGGTTGCCGAAGTGTCGCTGGGCGACGGTGTTTGCGCAGGCACGCTCGCGGTGGGAGCGCACCCAGCACAAACGGCGAGAAGCGCCCCCAGCGCGGTCACTTGGATCCGAGTCACGCGCTTGGCCGATCAGTGAATCTTGATGAGTTCGACCTCGAAGACGAGCATCCCCTTTGGAGGGCGCTTGCCCTTGTAGGCGAGGTCTTCTGGGATCCAAAAAAGGGTCTTTTCGCCCTCGACCATCAGCGGGATCCCCTCCTTCCAGCCCTCGATCACTCGGTCCAGGCCCAGCGTGGTCGGGCGGTCACGCATCACGGAGCTGTCGAACATCTTCCCGTCGGTGGTCCAGCCCGTGTAGTGGACCTCGACACGCGAGTTCGGCTCGGGGTGTTTCGTGCCCGTTCCCTTCTTCAGCACCTTGTAGGCTAGCCCACTCTTCGTCTTCTTGGCGTCGGCGGGTGGCGCCTGCACGCTCTCCGGCGCCTTGGGTGCGGACTTGATGTCGAGGAGCTCGATGTCGAAGGTCAGCTGCCCCGCCGGCGCGCCGGGGCGCATTGGTTTTTCGCCGTACGCGAGATTCCCCGGGATCCAGAAGCGGCGCTTTTCGCCCTTCGTCATGAGCTGCACACCCTCGGTCCAGCCGGGAATCACGCCCCTCAGGGAGAACGTCGTCGGCTCCCCGCGCTGGACGGAGCTGTCGAACATCTTCCCGTCGGTGGTCCAGCCCGTGTAGTGAACCGTCACCCGATCGTCAGCGGTCGGCTTGTCACCGCCCTCACCGGGCTTGAGAACCTTGGACGCCAACCCCGAAGCGGTGGTTTCCGCGTTAGCCGGAGGCTTTGCAACGTCTGCAGGGGCAGGGATGCCGCCCGCTGGCTGTGACGGCTTCGGCGGGGTCTTCGAAGCGCTCGAGGTCGGAGCCGCCGCAGGGGCATTTTCCGACTGCGGGGTTTCCTTCTGAGACTTGCACGCTCCCAAAATGCCCACCAAGAGGGCTCCACAGACCAGCTGACTGAAGACGCGGTTCCGAATCATGGGCGGCGAGTCTGGCAAAAGTGGGCTAGGGCGACAAACGGTTTACCGTTTGTCGCGACCAAACAAGCAACTGGAGCGCCGATTCGTGCAGCGCGCCGAAGCCGAGC
>JBNKGC010000283.1:0-6635 GCA_050289625.1 Polyangiaceae bacterium
GGCGCTTCGAGCGTCGCGCACCCCCAAGGGGGTGAGGGCGCGCGGCGCTCGGCGTAGGGGCCAGTGTCGCCGAACTACTTATTTTTCTGGGGTCTTTGACAAAGACCCCGCCTCGCCGCTGCGCAGTCGCGGCGCCCCAAAACCGCCTGTTCAGGGGGTCCCGGGCGCCCCTGCGCGGCGCGGAGCGCTCAGTCTGCTACTCTGTAGGTTCAGTGCGCGCGCCCCGAACCTGCCTCCTCGTGCTCTCGCTCGCCGCGTCGCTCGCAGCGCCGGGGTGCGGTGACGAGGATCGCCTCCCTTCCATCGACGTCGGGGGGGGCGGCAAGACGAGCACAGGAGGAGGCCAGCCGGGCGTCGATGTCGAGGATTGCGAAGGTCCCCCGTCGATCGACGAGCTCGGACTGTGCGCCAACGAGGTGATCCCGGTCTTCCAGGAGAAGCCCAATCTCTACTTCGCGATCGACTCGTCGGGGAGCATGGGCGAACCGTTCGAAATCGGCGACTCGACCTCGAAGCTCCAGGCCTCCAAGACCGCCATCTCCGAGATGCTGGTCGCGCTCGGGCATCGCATTCGATACGGGATGACGATGTTTCCGGCGTTCGGCTCCGACGGTTGCGGAGCCGGCATCGAGATTTTCGAAACCCGCGAGGGCGATCCTGTGCAGTGCGTCAACAAGCAGGTAGCGGGGCCGGTCCTCACGTCGTTCACGTCAAAACTGACGGTGCTTTCGACCGGTGGCGGCACGCCCATTTCGGCAACCATCGAGCAAATCACTCCGACCCTCATCGAACTCGAAGGCGAGACCGCGCTCGTGCTCCTCACGGACGGAATCCCGAACTGCAACGCCGAGGCCGGCTGCAGTGCACGCGACTGCATGGCGAACCTGGTGGGGGCGACTCTGAATGGCGTGGCCTGCGACGCCGACACGAACTGCTGCGATCCCGAGATCGCCGGTGAGGGCGCCGAGCTGAACTGCGTGGACCGCGAGGCGAGCGTCTCGGCGGTCGCTGCTCTGGCAGATGCCGGAGTCCGCACCTTCGTCATCGGGATACCCGGAACGGAAATCTTCGCTGAGCTTCTCGATGAGCTCGCGATTGCCGGCGGCACCGCGCGCTCGGGCTCCGAGCGAGCTTACTACGATATCGACGACGTGACGACCCTGACCGAAACCCTGCGCGACATCGGGGACACCGTTTCGACTTCTTGCGAGATTACGCTGGAGAAAGCGCCCCCGCAGCCTGAGCTTTTGAATGTCTACTTCGACGCGGAGCTCATCGAATCGAACCCTGACGATGGTTGGACCTACGAGCCTCGCATGGTCACTTTGCATGGCACTGCGTGCGACCGTCTGCAGTCGGGTGACGTCGTGCAGGTCCAGATCGTGGCGGGCTGTCCAACGGTGATCCGCTGAGCCGCCGACTCCGTGGATAAACGTTTCGCTGATCCGGCGCGCAGTTTGCGCCAGGCGGGGAAGGCCATTAGCATCGCGCGCCGTGATCGATGACCCGGAGATCGCCGCTCTGAGGCAAACCATTGACGAACTCGACCACCAGGTCCTGGAGCTCCTTGCGCGGCGAGTTCGCGTCGTCCTCGAGGTCGGGGACCGGAAGCGCCGTGAAGGCATCGCCGTTTACGATCCTGAGCGAGAGCAGGCCCTGCTCGATCGTTTAGTGGCGCATGCTCCCGAGCCGCTCGACGACGCCACGGTGCGCCGCGTATTCGAACGCATCGTGTGCGAATCGCGCCGCCTGGAACACGAGCACATGAAGAGCGAGCCCCCGCCGAGCATGACCACCAAGCGCTGACGCGCACCCGCTCACTGCGGTTCGATACCACCGCGGTTCGATACCACTGCGGTTCGATACCACTGCAGTTCGATACCGCCGCGGTTCGATACCACCGCGGTTCGATGGAAGGCGCAGTCTAGCGGTCTGAGAGCCCCCACCGGACAAGTACGGAAGCGCTTCCGTCGCGCGACGCGTAGCTCGAAAGCCGCGATCTCAGCCCCGCGGTTCCAAGGCGGCAAAGCGGCTCCAAAGCCGCCAAACGGCTTTTCCGGCTCGAACGCGCAGCATTGACGAAATCTGGAGGCGAACTTAGCTTCCTAGTACGTTGCCGGGTCCCCGCTCTCTCCTGGCTCCTCGGGAGCCCTTTTTCGCACTTGGAGCAAGAGCGGGGCAGTCTTGGTGGGCCGCCCTCCTGATCGCCCTCGGGGTGCTCCTCGCGAGTCTCCCTCTAGCGGCGTCGACGCCTCCAGCCGGGGCCAGCGCCCCCACGACTGAAGCTTCCACGTCCCTCGCTGTTCAGCGTCCTTCGGACCATCCCCACGCGGCGGAAGCAACCGTTCCGAGCGTGCCCGAGGGGTTCAGCACATACGACGCCGGCTGGATCCACTTTGCCTACCACCCGTCGATTCGCGCGAAGATCGAGCCCCTCAAGGCCGCAGCCGACCAAGTCAAGGCCGAGCTCACTGACATGCTCGGACGCCCGGTTCTCGACGAGGTTCACGTCCGCATTGCCCGCACGACCGGTGAGATGCAAACCCTCGCACCGCAGGGAGTTGGCTACCCCAAGTACGCGTCAGGGGTCGCCTATTCGGAGATCGGCCTGGTGCTGCTCACCGAGCAACCACGTTACCCGAACGACCACCACGATCTGCTGGAGGTCTTCCGCCACGAACTATCCCACATCGCGCTGCACGATGCGGTGGGGCGCAGCAACGTGCCACGCTGGTTCAACGAAGGGTTCGCCGTCTACGCCTCGGGAGAAGGAATCGCCACCCGCGTCCAAGCACTGTGGACCGCCACTCTTGCCGGCAATCTGCTCCCCCTTGCGGACCTGACCCACCGTTTTCCCGCGGATGCCACGACTGCCTCCGTCGCCTACGCGCAAGCAGCCGACGTAGTGCGCTACCTCCTGCGTTCGCACGAGATGCACCGTTTCCGGGCGCTGATTGGTCGCATCGGTGGCGGACAACCGTTCGAACAGGCCCTCTCCGACGCCTACGCAACCGACCTGCCAAGCCTCGAACACGAGTGGCGCGAAGATGTCGCCCGTCGCTACACGTTCTGGCCCGTGTTGTTCAGCGGAAGCACCGTCTGGATGGTGGCCATTGGTCTGTTCATCTGGGGGTGGCGGCGCAAGCGCCGGCGGGCGACCGCTACCCTCGAGCGTTGGGCGAAGGAAGAGGCCGCGGAAGACCGACGTCGCGAAGCGCTGGAGCGTGTCGCCGAACGGCCGGTCCACATCGTGCTCACTTCTGGAGCCGAGCTGAACAACCCCGGGGCGGCGCCCCCCCTGCTCTCCCGCGATGTGCCGAAGGTCGAGCACGACGGCGACTGGCACACGCTGCATTAGTCCGGCGCCATTTCGCGCCGGGATCTACCTAGGCCGCGCCCACGAGAGCCCGAAACGGAAAGCTCAAAAGGGCAGAAGCGGTCCCGAGCGCATCCGGCATGGCGACGGAAAATCCGAACGCCAGGACGAGACAAGCGAGCCAAATCCACCCAGCAGGACGGCGCAGCAACTGCGTCCAAGGCGCGCTAGCGCGCCTCACTGCGAAGAGCAGGCCGAGGCCCCCGAGAAGCAGCCCGCCATCAACCAGCCCTGCCCGCGCCCCGGTCCATAGACCCGGCATCCCCCGAAGAAAGAGTCCGATGCTCAGCGCGGTCGACAGCGCGATCCCGATCGTCGCCACGGTCTTCTTCGTTCCTTTGCCTCGCGCCCAATCCACCAGGCGCGCCGAAACAAGCAAGGCCCCCACGACCACGCCCAGCGCGGCCACGGCGAAAGTCACCGCCCCGAGAGGACGATGGTGGGTCGCAGCTGAAAGCCACTGCCCGAAGACCGCGAGGGGCAAAAACGCCAGGCTGATGCCGACGCCCAGCGTCATCAAACGCCGGCCGCCGGCAAGCTGCAGGCCGGCCCCGAGCGCTCCCCCCAGGGCGAGAGCGCAAGCCACCGCACCCAATGCTCCCGCCCCGATGCCCTCGTGAACGCTTCGCGAAACGCTTGGCACGGCTGCCACGACACCAGCGAGCAGGCCCCACGATAGGCCCACGCGCAGATCCTCGAGCGCACCATCCGGCGCGACCAAAGCTTCATTGTCCAGGCCGGGTGAACCAGACACGACGATGCTCGCTTCGAGGCGAAGGGCGCCTCATCAAACCGGACGCAGCTCCAATCGAACGCGACGCGCTGCCCGCTCCGGAACGTAGTCGTTGTCCAAGAACCAGCGCACGGCGCGAGACAGAGCTTCGCGGGCTGGACGATGCGTATACCCGAGCTCGCGTTCCGCCTTTTCGCTGTTCACGAAGACGTACTTGCCGAAGTAGTTGTCCACCAGCTTGCGGGTCACCAGCGGCGCGGTGCCACTCAAGCTTGCTGACAGCTCCATCACGCTGGCGACGAGCTTGGCCGATCCCGAGCCTTGCTCCTTCCCCGGTTCGGCGAGCCCGGTGATGTCGCTCAGAATCTCGTAAAACTCCCGGTTTTCCAGGTTGTCCCCGCCGAGCAGGTAGCGCTCACCGACCTTTCCCTTCTCCATGGCGGCGATGTGTCCCTCAGCCACGTCGTCCACGTCCACGTAGCAGAAACCGCCTGGCATCACCGGCACCCGGAAGCTCGGCGAAAGCTTCAGGTAGCTGAGCAGCATGTTCCCGCTCGGGGTGGGCTTCCAGTCGCCGGGTCCCACGACCACGGTCGGCTGAACGATGACGATGGGGAGGCCTCGCTCGACGCCGTCGAGAGCCACCTGCTCCGCCTCGTGCTTGGCTTCGCCGTAGGCGTGCGCTCCGCGCAAGTTGAACTCGTGACCTTCCACCATCGGCTCCGCCTTCGAAGAGACCCCGAGGGTGGCCGCGCTGCTCGTGAAGACGACCTTGTCGAGGCCAGCGCGCCTCGCCGCCTCGCAAGCCGCCTGCGCACCGAGCACCGAGTCGTCCAGGATCGTGCGCCGGGCCGTCTCCGAAAACGAATAGGTCGCGGCCACGTGGTACATGCGATCGCACCCACTCAGCGCTCGGAAGATCGTGTGGTCACAGCGCACGTCGCCCACCGCGATCCGGAACCGATCCTCCGGTAGGCCCTCGA
This sequence comes from Polyangiaceae bacterium, assembly GCA_050289625.1. GTDB lineage: Bacteria > Myxococcota_A > Polyangia > Polyangiales > Polyangiaceae > NIC37A-2. Next base: position 5,093 of record JBNKGC010000283.1, read on the forward strand.
GATACTTGAGGTTGGATCCCGGTCGGACGAAACCCTTCACGCACTCGCCGCGCTCGACCAAGCGCCGCACGAGCCGCGACCCCAAAAAGCCGGAAGCTCCCGTCACAAGGGCCCATTTCCCGCTGCCACTCTGCATGGCCCGCGTACTACCACCCTCCCCGGCTGCGAGGAAGACAGCCCGCTCAGCGCTCGACGCGACCGCCACAGCGCGCTGGCTCGGCCAGGATCTCGCTGACGATGCGGCGCACCGGTGAGGGCGTCGACTTGGTCTGGAGCGGCGCGAGACGTTCAGCCAAATCCGCCGGCGCGAGCTTTCCGAGGGCGCGCAACGCGGCCAGTCCCAGTGCCCGCGCATCCCGATCGATCCGCGGTTCGGTGAGCGACAGCGCGTAGCGCTCGAGACGGTCCGCCGCGTCGGCGTCACACATCTCGCCGAGAGCCCAAGCCGAAGCCCGGCGAACCTCGACGTCTTCGTCGGTCATCGAAAGATGTTCGTAGAGGAACTCCCGCTGTTCGAGCGCCTTGCGTGTCCCCAAAGAACGAGCGGCTCTCGCCCGCACGTCGCGCGACGGGTCCTCGTCGAGAGCATCGGCCAGCGCTTCGTCGACTGCCCGCGACGCGCCGAGGTGCGCGAGAGCTTCGGCGGCAGCCGTGCGCGCCAAGGGCCAATCGTCGTCCGCGAGCACCGACACGAGGGGGTCACGCGCCGCCTCGATGTGAGCTGCACCGAGGCTCTGCGCCGCTGCCGTGCGCACCCGAACGTTTGCGTCTCGCAGCGCGACCAGGAGCGCGCCCCGGACCGGCCCGAAGCGAGCGGGCAGCGTGCTGCCGAGTGCCGCTGCGGCGCGAGCCCGCACCAGGGGGCTCGGATCTTTCGAGACGCTTCGCTCGAGGAACCGCACCGCTGCGGGGGAAACCGGGGCCAGGGTGACTGCCGGCTCCACCAGCAGGTAGCGGACCCGGAACGAAGCGTCGTTCGTCGCGAGCCGCCCGAAAGACGTCTCGGCAGCCTTCTGGAATTCGAGGGATCGGGAGCCCAGCGCTCGCAGGAAATCGAGTCGCGCCCGCGCCGAAAGCACCTGGCTCTCGAGAGTCCGCTCCACCAAAGGGTGGGCGCGCGATACGCTCGAGGCCTGCGCCAAGGCCTTGCGAAGCTGCCGCCGGCGAGCACGGCTCGGTGTGTCGAGCCGAGGTGTGAGCACACGGATCGCCCGCGCCGGATCGATCAGCGAAAGCTCGGCGGCGAGCGCCCCTTCGGCCGCTGGGGACGCCGCGGCGAGCGCACCTTCCAAAGCTGCGCCTGCCGCGTCGCCACAACGTCGCAGCCCCCGCTGGCCCCGCTCGGAGAGGTTCGGTTCGGTCGAGGTGAGAGCCCTGGCGAACGTCGGCGCACTTTGTTCGCAGCTGACGCGATCCATCACGTCCAGCATCCGCTTCTGTGCGCCCGGTGGCGCGTCTGCGAAGGCCTGATCGACGGCGCGACTGGCCTCCGGTCCACGCGCCGAGAGCACGGCGACAGCTACGGCGGCTTCGTCGTCGGCTC
>JBNKGC010000284.1:0-6628 GCA_050289625.1 Polyangiaceae bacterium
CGCGTGCCTCGGTTTGTTCCGTGCTGCTGGTTTTGAGCGGTGGCCTCGTCACTCTCAGGCTTCGGCCTCGCGTGCCTGGGGTTGTTCCATGCTGCGGGCGTCTTGAGCGGCGGCCTCGTCACTCTCGGCCTTCGGCCTCGCGTGCCTGGGGTTGTTCCATGCTGCGGGCGTCTTGAGCGGCGGCCTCGCGTGGCTCGGTTTGTTCCGTGCCGCTCGCGTTTGCACGGCGGCCTTGCGTGCCTTGGGGTGTCTTGCTGCGGGATTTACAGGAGGGGTTCGGCGGGGCCGAGGCCGACGTTGTCGCTTCGAGGTGCGCTTCGCGTCGCCGCATCGCCAGCGGCATCCGAGTCGACCAGCTCCGGGTCTTCGTCGCGTGCGCCATCGATCACGGTGTCGGTGGCTCCCTTGGGGAGCTTGGGAAGGTCGGAAAGATCCGCCCCCGCGCCGACCCAGAACACCTCGGGAACAGGATAGTACCGGCTCTTGTATCGCTGCCGCTCGATCCGCCCGTCGGGGTGTTCGATCTTCAAGATGCTCACGACCTGGTAGCCGGGCGAACCCTTTTGCTTTCGCTCGAACTCGCCCTGGTCGACTTCGTCGCGAGTCCACACTCGCCGCACGAAGGGGGTCGACTCGGTGACGAAGTAGCTGTGATCCACCTTCACTTCGGGCAATCGCCCGAGGAGCTCCACACGAATCACGTAGCGACTCGGCAGAAAGGCGTGCACCAAGAGCGGCGTGTCGTACGGGTTCTTGATCCGCAAATCGACCTTGCCGTCGATGACGGTGGCGTCGAGCCCCAGGGGCGCATATCCGCTCGGCCGGCTGTGGCTGCGGCGCCGGACCACCTCCAGATTGCCGAAGCGGGCGGCCGCATGGAGTGTCGTGGCCACCTGGCAGACTCCCCCACCCACGTCCTTCTCCATCTCGTCCTCGACGATCACAGGGGCGTCTACGAAGCCGCGGGCGTGAGTGCGAGCTCCGACGGTTCGGTTGAAGCTGAAGACCGCACCAGGCCCGAGAATCGTGCCATTCAGGTACTCAGCCGCGCGTGCGATGTTCACCGCGCGTGCCCCGGCCTTTCCTTGGAAACTCGTGTCGTAGACGGCGAGAACCTTCGAGACGTCGATCGGGCCGACCATTTCGTCGGTCACCTTCGGCGGAATCGGGCGCATCACTGCGTCGAGAAGCATTTCTTCTTCCACCGGCGCTGCACGCAGCGCCGCCAGCGTGCCTTCGACGTCGAGCTCGGCCCCGGCTCGGGCTCGGATCATACGGTGCTCGCGGACGAGCGCCTGCGCGTCCGTCGGCTCGCGCCGCACGGCCGGTGCCAGCGCTTCGAGGGCGGCGCGCGCCGTCGCATCGTCGAAACGGTAGCTCACCGTCAGATCCTGGATCCCCCGAGCTTCGTCGAGGGTGTGGTAGCGTCGCGTGAGCGCTTGGGTGTCGAGCTCGACACCCATTTCGGGCTGTTTGAAACGAAACGCCCGACCTTCGACGCGCAGCGTGAGCTCCCGTTTCGCAGCACGCGCCTGCCGGGCCTCCACGAACGTTTTCCAGGTGGGCCCCCGCACGGGCTGCCCCTCCGAGTCGAGGGGCTCGAACACCGCACCATCCACCCGAACGACCAGCGGTTCCGGCCCCCGAGTCGTGCCCCACCATGCACCGGCCGAGAGACCCAAGATGGCGCCCAACGCCACGATGACTTTCGTTCGGTTGATCATTCAGGGCGCTCCCAGCGGATCCTAGCGAGCCTTGCTTGCGATGCTCGAAGAAAACATGAGCGGCGCATGCCGAGGAATGGCCTCCCGTAGCCGATTTGGCCCTCGCCCGCCTGGGGCCAAGGTCGTCTCGAAATGGGACCACTCCGAGGCGGAGCTACGCAGCCCGACCGAGGTAGCTTCCCTCGCCGCCCCATTGGGCCGATTCGGCCCGACGCTCGGCAGCCAACGAGCCAACTTTCCACCAAACTTCCAGCAGGATAGAAACTGAGCTTGACCGTCCGCCGGGCAGGCTTACCTTGCCAGCTCATGAAGCTGACCGTGAACGGTGAATTTCAAGACGTTCCGGAAGGCCTGACAGTCGGCGGGCTCATCGCCCACCTCGGTCTCGACGGACCCGTTGCCGTCGAGCGAAACGCCGAAGTGGTGCCACGAGCGGAGCACGCAGTGGTCGAGCTCGAGTCCGACGACGTGATCGAAATCGTCCACTTCGTCGGCGGTGGCTGAAGGCCGCTACCGACCACCCCAGGCCCTCCACGAGAGCCCGCCCGACCCAGCAGCGGCGGGGCGGGGCGAGTCTCAGCGGTCGCCGTCCGGCCCATTGGCCGCGCCGTGCAACCGCGCGAGCTCCACGTACTTGCGGACGCCCTGCTGACTTCGCTCGATCTCGGCTTGCCCCAGCTCACGGACGACGCGGGCCGGGCTGCCCCGAGCCAACGTGCGAGCCGGGATCACCGTCCCCGCGGTAACGAGCGAGCCAGCCGCAACGATGGCGCCTTCGCCGATGCGCGCGTTGTCGAGCAGCACGGCTCCCATCCCGATCAGAGCCCCGTCCTCGATGATTGCGCCGTGGATCACGGCCGAGTGCCCCACCGTCACTTCGCTGCCGATGATCACGTCGGAGATGCCTCCGCTCATGTGCAAGCAGCACAGATCCTGAAGGTTCGTATCCCGCCCGACACGGATCTTGCCGACGTCGCCGCGCAGGACCGCGCCGTACCAAACGTTGCTCCGGGCTCCAAGCTCCACGTCGCCGATGACCGTGGCGGTCTCGGCCAGGAAGACCTCCTGCCCGAGACGAGGACTCACGTCGTTGAATGCTCGAACAATCGCCATCCGACTGGTTCCTTCCCCCGTTTTTTACCCCTCAGCCGAGAAGCGGCAGGGACCGGCGCTCGGGAACTTTGCCCGAGCTTTCGTCCGCGCTCCCCGCGTGCGCGAGACCTTCACCGCGCGAAGCGCTCTTTCGTCGCTCGAGCGCCTGCCTCAAATCGCTCGAGAGCTCTCCGAGTTCACCCCCGAGCGAATTCTTGAATGCCCGGACGATGTGGACCGGCACGGTCAGTCCGGCAAAGTCACCCTCCGCCTCGAAGTGCACGATCTCGTTCCGCTCGGTACGACCGCTCCAGCCTCCGCTCTTTCCCCGGCCCTCCACGAGCACCGACTCTTCGGCACCGACCCGGGAGGCGAGATGCGCGGCCTTGTGCGCGTCGACGACCTCGAACAAGCGCTGAAGGCGCCGGCCCTTCTCCTCGTCACTGACATCGTCGGCGAGCTTCAGGGCCGGGGTGAATGGGCGCTGGCTGTACGTGAATCCGAACAGCGAAACGAACCCGACGCGATCCACGAGCGCGACGGTGGCCTCGAAGTCCTCCTCGGTCTCGCCCGGAAACCCCACAATGACGTCCGTGCTCAGCGTGAGACCAGGCACGGCCTGTCGGAGCGCATCGGTCCGTTCGAGATACTCCGCCGCGGAGTAGCGGCGGATCATGCGGCGGAGAACGGCGTCACTTCCCGACTGCACCGGCATGTGAACGTGCCGAGCGAGCGCCGGCAAGTCTTGGTGCGCGCGAATCAGCGAGGTCGTCAGGTGCCGCGGGTGCGGACTCGTGTACCGAAGCCGCGCAAGCCCCGGCACTCGTTCGGCGATGGCGCGAAGCAGCGCAGGGAATTCGCTCTCGTCTTGCGCAGCAATCGACCCGCGCGTGTGCTGCCAGCGACACTCACCGACGCCCGGCGCGGGCGAAAGGCTCTTCGAAGGATCGATGTAGCTGTTGACCGTCTGACCGAGCAGGGTGATCTCGCGCACCCCGGCGTCGACGAGCCGCAGCACCTCCTCCAAGATTTCTCCCGAGGGCCGGTAGCGCTCGGGGCCTCGGGTGTACGGCACGATGCAATACGAGCAGCGCTCGTTGCACCCCTTCATCACCGTCACGAAAGCGGTCGCACCCGCGCGCCCCGGCTCCGGACGCGCAGCGAGAAAACTCGGACCGTCGACGTCGAAGACGGTGCGCACCCGCGGCAGCGCGCCGGTCGAAACGTCCGCCAGGAGCGCCGGAAGCTCCGGAATGTTGTCGGGACCGATGATCAAATCGATCTGCGGGAGGCCCTTGAGCAGTCGCTCGCCTTCTTGTTGGGCAACGCAACCAGCCACGCCAATGACGAGGTCCGGTCGCCGCTGCTTGAGGACCCCGAGGCGTCCCACCTCGCTGCGCAGTTTCTGCTCGGCCTTTTCGCGGATACTGCACGTGTTCAGCAACACGACATCGGCAGTCTCCACCTCGTCGGCCCGAGCGTAGCCGGCGCCCCGCAGCACTTCCTCCATCCGAGTGGAGTCGTGCATGTTCATCTGGCAGCCGAAGGTGACGACGGAAAACGAGGGCATGGCGACGACGGGATCTCGAGAGACTCTCTGGGGCGTCCCTTCGAACGCCAGAGCAGCGAGCAAAGGGACGCAGGGCACCAAAGCTCGCTTGGGGGGCCCACCCCCCACCGTGCTCGCGGGCCTTCGGCCCGCTCCGCGCGCGCCCCTCCCTGACGTCGTGCTCGGCCGGAGGCCTGCGCGCGCCGTGGGAGGGGTCTCGGGGCGGCTCGGAAGCTAGCACCTTCGGCGCTCGCCCGCAGCGCCCGCGAAAGGAACCGCCAGCCGCGGCGGGCGAGCGGGCCACCTGAGGCGCGTTGACCCCCCTGACCCCTCTCCCTATCTTCGCTTCGCGCCGTCCATCAAGCTCGGAGGAGAGCCGAAGCGGACAGCGTCGGCCTGGGGAGGCAAGAAAGACACATGAGCGACAAGTTCGAGACGCTGGTCCAGTTGTTCGAGCAAACCACGGAAAAGCACGCATCCCGGGAGGCGTTCGGAACCAAGCTCGCTGGGGGCGCCTGGAAGTGGACGCACTACAACGAATTCCGCACGCTCGTCGAACAGCTGCGTGGTGGCCTGGCCTCCCTCGGCATCGAGCCCGGCGATCGCGTCGCCCTGATCTCCGACAATCGTCTCGAGTGGGCGGTGGTTGCCTTCGCCACGTTCGGTATTGGAGGGGTCATCGTCCCGATGTACGAGGCTCAGCAGCCGGACGAGTGGGCCTTCATCCTGACGGACTGCGGAGCCAAAGTCGTATTTGGCGCCACGAACGAGATCGTCGAAAAACTCCGGACGGTCACCAAGGACATCGGCAGTCTGGAGCGCATCCTCGGATTCGAGCTGCCGGAATCGGACCAGAACTCCTACCGGCACCTCTTGAAAGTCGGCAGCGAGAATCCCTCGCCCGGAGCCGAAGTGAAGCCCGAAGACCTCGCGGCTCTCATCTACACGTCCGGGACCACCGGAAACCCGAAGGGTGTGAAGCTCAGCCATCGAAACTTCTCGTCGAACGTCCTCGGCTCGGTCCAGCGCTTCGACTTCGGTCCGGGTGATCGCAGCCTGGCCTTCCTCCCCTGGGCGCATTCGTTCGGACAGACCGCCGAGCTCTACACCTTGATGGATCAAGGGGCGGCCATGGCCATCAACGACGAGGTGCCGCAGCTCGTCAGCAACCTGCCCGTCGTCCAGCCGACGGTGCTCGTCGCCGTGCCGCGGATCTTCAACCGAATCTACGACGGCGTGAACAAGCAGATGGCGGACAAGCCCGGCATCATCCAGAAGCTCTTTCGAAGCGGCATCGCCGCCGCCACCAAGCGCTCGCGCGGCGACTCGCTCGGCTTCGGCGAGAAGGTCTCACTGAAGCTCGCTGACAAGCTTATCTTCTCGAAAATCAGACAGAAATTCGGCGGCAAGCTGCGCTTCGTGGTCAGCGGGAGCGCCGCCCTGAGCACCGAGGTCGCAGAGTTCATCGATGCCCTCGGCATCGATGTCTACGAAGGTTATGGCTTGACCGAGACGAGCCCTGTCTGCACCGCGAACTATTCGGGTCACCGGAAGATCGGAAGCGTTGGGCCGCCGATCCCCGGTGTCGAAGTCCGCATCGACAAGGAGGTCACGGGAGATCCCGTGAGCGGTGAGATCATCGTGAGCGGTCCCAACGTGATGCAGGGCTATCACAATCGCCCCGAAGAAAACGCCCAGGTGCTCCTCCCGGACGGTTCGTTCCGCACCGGGGACATGGGCTACCTCGACGAAGACGGCTTTTTGTTCATCACGGGGCGCATCAAGGAGCAGTACAAGCTCGAGACCGGAAAGTACGTCGTTCCGTCACCATTGGAGGAGGAACTCAAGCTCTCCCCTTACATCGCCAACGTAATGCTTCACGGAGCGAACAAGCCGTTCAACGTCTGCGTCGTCGTCCCCGACGTGGCGGCTGTCGAGAAGTGGGCAGCGGAAAACGGCCACAGCCTCGGCGACTTGAAGACGGATCCCAAGGTCCACGAGCTTCTCGAAGGGGAGCTCGCAAAGTACAGCGGTTCGTTCAAGAGCTACGAGCGCCCCCGCGCGTTCACGATCGTCCTCGAGGACTTCAGCCCCGAAAACGACATGCTGACGCCGACCCTCAAGCTGAAGAGACGCAACGTCTTCGCCACCTACGGCGAGCAGCTCGAGTCACTCTACGGCTAGTTTTAGGGGGGCGGACCCGCCCCCCTCGTCGCGGCGAGTGAATCGCCGCTCCTCACCCCACGGTCCCGCTGTGCTCCGG
>JBNKGC010000285.1:0-6608 GCA_050289625.1 Polyangiaceae bacterium
CGCCTCGTCGATCTGACTCACGAGCTCGCGCCCCAGGACGTGCGGGGCGGCGCCTTTTGGCTCGAAAAGAGCTACCGCTACTTCCCGCGCGGGACGATTCACCTGGCCGTCGTCGACCCAGGCGTCGGCTCGAGTCGCCGGGCGATCGTCCTCGAACGGGCAGGCTACATTTTCGTCGGACCCGAAGGGCCGCTCTTCGACGACGTGCGCGCATCCGACGCGCCGGAGGCGGCTTTCGCCGTCGACTGCACGAGGCTTCCGTCCGGAGCGGGGCGCAACCCAGCGAACCCGAGCCGCACCTTCCACGGGCGCGACGTCTTCGCCCCGGCAACCGGTGCGCTTGCCGCGGGAACCCCCGCCGCAGCTCTCGGCGCTCCCGTCGCGCTCGCCTCGCCGAGTCGTCACGACGACGAATCGACCGTCCGCGTGGTGGATCGCTTCGGCAACCTGATCACGGACATCGCCTGGAGTCCGGAACGCGGAAACCCTTCGGTCGTCGTGGGCGGCACTCCCCTGCCCTGGGTTCAGACCTACTCCGACGCCGCACGCGGGGAATGTGTGGCTCTCCTCGGCTCCTTCGGGACGATCGAGATCGCAGTTCGCGACGGAAACGCGTCCACTCGGCTGGGCGCGGGCGTGGGAAGCCGCGTCGTCTTGGGTCAATCCCACAAGCGTCAGCCCGGCTAGAGCGCCCGCTTGTCGCTCTAGTCGAGGGGATCAGGCGTGTTCCGGTCGTACTCCCGGCCGCTCCCCGAGAAGTACACCCAGCCTCCGTCGGCCTCCGCGAGCACGTAGTCCCGTCCCCGCGGGGACCAGGCATTTTCGCCGAGGCGCTCGAGGCAGAGAGGCTCTTCGAGTGTCTCGGGTCGCCACGGCGGCCAGACGGCGACTCGCATCGGGTGGAATTTGATCTTCGTGCGCACCTGTTCGCACGAGGCTTTGCTGAAGCCCAGGTACGGCAGAGAGGTGACGAAATCGTCGGTGGCGCGAAACCGCAGATGAACGTCGTATCCTTCGCGTCGTGAGACGAAGCCGTCGACCTCCTCGATGCGATCGTCGACGTCCGTGAGCAAAGCCTCGAACACCGCGTGCGGTGGCGGGCCGAGGTTCTTGAAGGCTAGCGACACCACCAGGAGCCCGACCGCTCCGAGCAGAACGACGATGACGAAAGGCCGAAACGAGCGGTCCATCCGTCACACTCCGACGCGAGGTGCCTCGTCGTCTTCGCCCGAGCGGACAGCCTGGGCCTCGGCGTCGCGCAAGCGCCGATCCATCACGAAGGGCCCGAAAGGCAGCAAGCCCCCCGCCAAGACCAAAAGCCCCCGCCCCCCGGACCACCGGAGCGCGGACACGCCCGGGGGGATCGCCAAGGCGAAGGCGACGAACAACATGCCGTGGATCCACCCCACCACCTTCACGGCCAGGGGTATACCGGCGAGGTACTTCAGCGGCATCGCCACACCCAGGAGCAGCAGGAACGACGCCCCCTCGAGCATACCCAAGAGCCGCAGGCGACCGATGGCACTTCCAAGCATGGGTCCACCTTCCTCCCGATCGCGGCGGCAAAAAAGAAAATTTCGCCCGACGCGGGACGCTTTTCACCCTCGGCGAAGCCGTGGAAAGAGAACCATCGAAGCTGCCGAGGTTCGCGCTCAGCCGCGCGGCTCCGGTGGACGCTCGACGACGAGTCGATTGCGAGCCCGCGCGTAGAACGCTACGGGAATGGCCGCGAGCGCCGCGGATCCCGCGAAAAGCAGTGGCCATGTCACGGCGAAAGGTCCCTCGACGAACTGGGCCACGAACGCCGTGGCGGCCCCGAGCAGGAGCACGACCACGAGCACTCCGAGTCCCGGCCCGACGATGTGGCGGTAGCGCAGCACCGCCCGGCACCGTCCACAGCGAATGTGGTTCGGACTCCACGCGAAATAGACGCGGAAGAAGCCCACCTGCTCGCCACACGCCGGACAGGTCTTTCCGTCCGGCGCCTCGATGAGTGACGTCTGGCGGTGCTCGACTCGGGGTGGCTCGTAAGGATTCGACACGGGCGACTCAGCGGATTTCGCCTGCTCGGTTTCGACCGCGCTGCACGAATCGGCGCTCCGGTTGCTTGTTTGGTCGCGACAAGCGGTAAAACGGTTTGTCGCTCTAGGACCCGCGGGCGACGGAGTGTCGCAACGCCACGTCCATGATTGACCGCCGCAGCCTCGAAGGCCAGCGGCGGGGCGGCGTCACGCACCCAACCGGGGTTCGTGTCAAGATGGCAGACATGCGGCTCCCCCGTCGTTTCCGAACCCCGCTCGGACTCCGTTTTTCCCTCCTCGCACCGCTGGTCTGTTCGGTGGCCTGCGGAGCGGTGGCCTGCGGCTCCACTGCGACACCGCCAACGACACCAGGCTCGGAGAGTCAGGTTTCTCGGAAAGCCAAGCCGGCCTCCGCCGAAAGGCTCCTTCGCGAGGGCCGCGAAAGACTCGAAGCTTCCGACTACGCCGAGGCGGAACGCCTCTTTCGGAGCGCCGAGGCAGCGGGAAGCGGTCGGGCGGCGCTTCCCGGTCTTGGGCGGGTGTTCTTACACACCGGACTTTACGACGAAGCCGCCCAGCTCGGACTCGAGTCGACGCAGACGCAGACGAAGGCCCAGGGCGACCACGCCCAGGTCGAGACGGAGATCGCACTGGTGCGAGCCGAGGGTCTGCGACGTCTCGGGCGCCTGGACGAAGCGGCGCGAGCCCTCGCCGGCACCGAGTCCTCCCTCGAAGCATCCCTTTTGACGGGTGAAATCGAGCTCGAACGGGGCAATCGCGACAAAGCCAACGAAGCGCTGATGCGACTGATCGAGGCCTACAACGCGGAGAAAATCCGACCGGAAGACGGACGCACCATCGCCGCGGTCGGCCGCGCAGCGCATTTGCTCCGGAGTCCCCACGACGCCAACGACGCGTTCGACCAAGCCGAGCAGGCCGCACCGGGGGACGTCCGTACGCTGCTTTGGCGCGCCGAGCTCTACCTCGAAAAGTACGACATCTCGCACGCCGAACAGGTGCTGAGCGAAGCCCTCGACAAGGCTCCTAATCATCCCGAAGCCAAGGCCCTACTCGGACAGGCTGCACTGAGCCACGCGCTCGCCTTCGACGACGCCGAGCGTCTCGCCAAGGAAGCCTTGGAGGTGAATCCTCGACTCACGGACGCGTACTTCGTGCTCGCAGGCATCGATCTACGCGACATGGAGATCGCCAGCGCGGAGGGGCACCTCGCGCAGGGTTTGCGCACGAATCCGCGCGACCTCGAGCTGCTCGCGATGGGCGCCACGGCGCGCTTCCTCGCGGACGATGAGCCGGGTTTCGAAAAGGCAGTCGAGCACGTACTCGAGCTGAATCCAACCTACACCCAGCTCTTCTCGATCATCGGGGAGTACGCAGATTGGGAGCACCGTTACGACGACATCGTGCGCCTGATGCGCCGCGCGACGCGCATCGATCCCGAGGACGGGCACGCCCGCGCTCAGCTCGGTTTGAATCTGATTCGCGCCGGCCGCGATGCCGCGGGGGTCGTGGAGCTCCGCAGAGCGTTCGAGTCCGATCCGTTCAATCTGCGCGTCTACAACACGCTCAAGCTCTACGAGGAAGTAATTCCTCGGGACTACGAGACGGCGCAGCACGGTCGCTTCCGCATTCGCTACCCGAAGGTCGAAAAGCCCCTTCTGGAGCGCTACGTCCCGAAGCTTTTGGACGAAGCCTGGGCGGTGATGGTGAAGCACTACGGATTCGAGCCCGAAGGCCGCGTCGGCATCGAGCTGTACGCGCAGCGCGACCAGTTCGCCGTGCGCACGAGCGGGCTTCCTAGCACGGCGATTCAAGGCGTGTGCTTCGGCCACACCCTGGCAGCCATGGCTCTCTCCGAAGAAAAGTCGAACCTCGGCATGACGCTGTGGCACGAGCTCGCCCACGTGTTCCACATCCGCAAGTCGGAGAGCCACGTCCCGCGGTGGTTCACCGAAGGTCTGGCCGAAGTGGAAACTGCGCTCGCCCGCACCGAGTGGACCCGGGAACTCGATCCGAGTCTCTACCGCGCGCTGCGCGGCAACCGTCTGCCAGCGGTCGCGTCCATGAGCCGCGCCTTCACTCGCGCCGAACAGATGGAAGACATCGGCACCGCGTACTACGCGTCGACGAAGATCGTCGAAATGCTCCTTCAAGACGGCGACATGGGGAAGCTCTCGACGATGCTCGAGCTCTGGGGCAAGGGTGAGCGCACCGACTCGGTCCTCGAAAGGACGTGGGGGGTGGGCCCCGACGCAGTCGACTCCCGCTTCAAGGCCCACCTGAAGAGCGAACTCGGCCGCTACGACGCTCAGTTCGTTCCGACGGTGCGGCGCGGCAACCTCGGCGCGATTCAGGCCCGCGCCAAGAAGGCACCCGAGGACGCCGACGCACAGCTGATGCTCGCCCTCGCCGCGTTCGACGAGGGAGCACCGGCGGAGGCACGAGCCCTCGCAGGCCGACTGCTCGAAAAGGATCCGGACCATGCCGACGCGCGCTACCTCGTGGCGCGCATCGCTCTGTCCGAGGGCAAGCCCGATCAGGCATCGAAGGAGCTGCACGCTCTCGCTGGGAAAGGGCACGATGGTTACGCGGTGCGCATGCTGCTCGGGCGCATCGCCCTATCCAGCGAAGACTTCGACTCCGCGCTCTCCGAATTCGAAAAAGCTGCGGTGTTCGATCCGACGCAGTCCGACCCTCTGGCGGCCATCGCGGTGATCCATCGAAAGCGAGGCAACGCCGACGCCGAACTCCGGGCCCTCGATCGCCTCGTGGTGCTCGAGGAGCAGATCGCCGATCTCCACATGCGGCGACTCGAGCTGCTCGTGGATCAGAAGCAGTGGGACCGCGCCGTGGCGGCGGGGGAGATGGCCATCTGGGTCGACCTCAGCAACATCGAAATTCACCGCCTCTACGCGCGTGCCCTCGAGGGCGCCGGGGAGAGAAAGCAGGCCCTCTTCGAGTTGGAGAGCGCCGTGCTCGGAGACGGCCGCCCCGCGGAGGTCGCCCAGGCGCATCTGGCGTTGGCCGATGCCTACCAAAAGCGAGGCATGGCGCAGAAAGCCCGCCAGGAAATCCAGAAGGCAAAAGCGCTCGAAAGCGCCGCACCCATCGTCGCTCCGGGCCCTCTGATGGGCCCCTCACTCTGAGGCGCGGCTAACCGTAGGATTCCCCGAACCGCCGTTCGATCGCCTCGAGGAGCTCCCGCAAGAGGGCGCCCAGGTCGTCCATTTTTCGATCCCCGAGCTCCCCTCGAAGCTCACCCTCCAGGGCGCTCAGCACGTCGAGACCCTCGAGCAGGGCCCGCCGACCCCGCCGCGAGAAGCGAATCAGTTTCGCGCGGCCGTCGCTCGGATCGGGGATTCGCTCCAGGATCCCAACCCGTTCGAGCTCGTTCACGAGCTCGAGGGTCGCCTGCTTGGTCACGCCGAGGCGAGCCGAAAGATCCGTGAGGCGCGTGCCGTCCAGATCGACGTGCGGAAGAAGTTGCGTGTGGGCCAGGCGCGCTCCTGGGAAAGCGCCGCGTCGCACGCGGCGAATCGCCTCTTCGTTCCACAGGCGCGCGGCGCGAAACAGGAGTTGCCCGATGCTGACGGCCTTTCTTCTCTCGAGCTCGGCGCGGTCTTCTTCAGGAACCTTCTCGGACACGCATCTGGTCAAGCATTCCTGACTATTTTGGTCAACCGTCGCTCGAACTCGTTGACAGATTTAGTCAGGGCGGGTTGACTAATATTCATGGCGGGAAAATTCGTTGCGATCGGCGATGGGATCTGGGCGCGCGACGGCGAAGTGCGCATGGGGCCGGGGATGGTTTTCCCTTCCCGGTGTTGCGCACTGCGGCAATCGGACGGGAGTTTGCTCCTTTGGTCCCCGCTCGCGCTGGAGCCGGAGGATGAGGATCAGCTGGAGAGCCTCGGCGGGGTCAGCGCAGTTGTCGCCCCCAACACCTACCACCACCTGTTCTTGGCCAGGGCACAGGCCCGCTGGCCGGATGCCAAGCTCTGGGCGGCTCCCGGCGTCGAGATCAAACAGCCCGGGCTGAAAATTCATCGCACCCTGAGCGACTCCGTCGACGTCGATCCGGCCGTGGGCACTCGGTTGGTCGGTGGGCTGCCCAAGCTGAACGAAGTGGCCGTCGTTCATCGCCCGTCGCGCACGCTCCTCGTTGCCGACATGCTGTTCAACGTTGATCAGGCCGCGTGGGTGGCCAAACTCCTCCTCAAGATGAGCGGAGCCCACGGTCGCCTCACGCAAAGTCGGTTCTGGCGCTCACTCGTCAAGGACCCGGACGCGGAAGCCCAAGCGTACGGTGAAATCCTCACCTGGGACTTCGATCGGCTGGTCATGGCGCACGGGAACGTAGTGTCCGCCGGCGCCAAGGATCGGGTGGCCGCGATCTTGAACCGCGACTGACCGCCGGCGAGAACGCTCCACACCTCGGGCAAGGGTCGGTTTTCACCGGTTCGGCTTCGTCCACGCCGCACGAGTCGTCGCTCGTACTGCTGGTTTGGTCGCGACGAGCGGTGAACCGGTCGCTCTAGAGCGCCGATCAGTTTGCCTTCCGGACGCAGG
>JBNKGC010000286.1:0-6585 GCA_050289625.1 Polyangiaceae bacterium
GTCCCGTACGTCGGGCGCGAGGGGGCTTGCGGATGCCGAAGGCGGCGGGGGCTTTTGCGCGTGCTCTGGGATCGAGACTCATCGGTGCTATACGCCCGCCATGAGGAAGAGGCCGCTCGGCAAGACCGGCATCGAGGTGTCGGAGATCTCCCTCGGAACCTGGGGGCTGTCCGGCGATGGCTATGGACCGGTGGATCCGGAGCAAGCCGACCAGGTCATCGCGCGAGCCCGAGCCATGGGCATCACTCTCTTCGAGACCGCCGACAACTACGCACGCGGTTGGATGGAGACGAAGCTCGGCGAACGGTTGGGAGACGACACCGACGCATCCATCGTCACCAAGCTGGGCACGGACCTTGGTGCCACGCCGCCTCGCAAGCGCTTCGACGCCGCCTACCTGAAGGAAGCCTTCGAAGCGTCCCGTGACCGCTTGAAGCGGGAGGTGGTGGACGTGGTTCTGCTCCACAACCCCTCCAAAAAAGCGCTCGCCCAGGACGAAACGCTCGGCGTCCTCAGGGAGCTGAAGGATCAGGGCGCAATTCGCGCCTTTGGCGTCAGCGCCGGAAACGAGGAGGTCGTCGACGCCGCCCTCGACGCTGGAGTCGACGTGCTCAGCGTGCCGTACAACGTTTTGCAAGTGCAACCACTCCGCGGCCGCACGGCGCGACTCCGCGAGAGCGGTATCGGAGTCCTGGTGCACTCGGTGCTGGCCTACGGCCTTCTGTGCGGACTGTGGCCCCGCAACAAGGAATTCCGATACGGCGATCACCGGCGCGACCGCTGGTCCGTGGCACAGCTCAACCGACGCATTCGTCAGCTCGATGCGGTCCGCCCGCTCGTCTCGGGTGACGTGCGCACCCTGCGGGGAGTGGCCGTGCGCTTCGCCCTCTCGAACGAGCTCATCTCCAGTGCCATCTTGGGACCGAAGTCGGGAATGCAACTCGACCAGCTCATTCGAGAAAGCGGAGGCGAGCCACCCTATCTCTCCACCTCGAAGCTGAGCGCTCTGGAGCAGCGCCTCGAGCACCTCGATGTGCCACGCTGAACCTCGAAGTCTGCGATGACCGACGTTCTGGAAGAGATGATCCGGATCGCCGCCGATGCGGCGGTGGTGGTCCGTCAGGTGTACGCGAGCCCGTTCGACGTCGACTACAAAGGTCCCGCGGATCCGGTGACCGAGGCCGATCGGCTCGCGAATGATCTGATCTGTTCGCGCCTCGAGGCCGCATTCCCCGGCATCCCCGTGGTGGCCGAAGAAAGCCCGGAAGAAAACTGGCAGCACTTTCGAAAGAGCGACCGAGTCTTCTTTGTGGATCCGGTAGACGGCACACGAGAGTTTGTCGCCAGGAACGGCGAGTTCGTGGTGATGATCGGCCTGCTCGAAGGCGACCGGGTGACGCGGGGGGTCATCCATGCCCCGGTTCAGGAGCGCGCTTGGGCCGGCGAACCGGAGAGCGGTGCATTCGAGATCGGCGCGGACGGCTCACGCCGCGCGCTTCACGTAGGTGACGTCGAGTCGCTGGATCGCGCCCGCGTCACTTCCTCGCGCTCCCATCGTACGGCGCTGCTCGACCGCGCGCTCGAGCACCTCAATCCCGGATCGCTCGTGAGCCTGGGTAGCGCCGGACTCAAGGGCGTCGCCGTGGCCCGCAACGTCGTCGACGTGTACATGGCTCCGGGGCGCGCCGGATGTCTTTGGGATTCCTGCGCGCCGGAAGCGATCGTTCGCGCCGCCGGAGGCGAGTTCACCGACGCATGGGGTGCGAACATCGACTACCGGGCCGACCAGGTGGAAAATCACCGTGGTGTCGTAGCGGCGAATCCTGCTCTGCACGCTGCGGTCGTCAAGCGCCTGGCCGACGTACTCGACACGACGATGATCCGTTGGCCCCTGCACGAGTCGTGACGAGTCGGTCGCCGCTCCTGAGCTTCGCGCTCGTGAGCGGTGTGTGACGAGGTGGGCCGGAGTGCGTGAGTGAACGGCGCTCCCAACGCCGCGCCGCTCTCCGCGGTTTCGTTGACAGCGCTACAGAGCCCGGCGTACCGTCCGCGAGCGCCATTCGAGAGGGTTTTGTCGGACCATTCCGCTTTCGCTGGCGACACGTTGTCGTCGGAGCCCCGGCGCGCACGACACACCAAAACAGGCGCACTGAACCCGAGCCTGGGAGGAACCGCATGCTCCGCTCCTCGCGCACCACTGCCGCGTTGATTCGTTCGCTGCTTTTAGGCACCGCAGCCATTACCTCAACCGTCGCCGTTTCATCCGTGATGGTCGGCTGCAAAGACGAGAGCCAGCCCGAGTACTGGATCGAAAAGCTCGACGACCCGAAGTGGCGACCACCGGCCGTCAAGCGGTTGACCCAGTTCTTCGACGATGCCCTGGGCCGCGCCAACAACGACATGCAGGACCCCGCGGTCCAGAAGCTGCTCAACGAGGTCATCGACCCTCTCACCAAGACCTACGTCGAAAACTACGGTGAGCTCGACACGAAGACGCGCGTGCACCTGATCAAGCTTCTTGCCGACACGCGCGACAAGCGAGCCGAACCCGCGTTGAAGAAGGCCTTCGACGAGTTCGCCAAGCGGCCGCGCACCACCAAGGACGAGGCCGACATCAAATGGGCGGTTCGCGCTTACGGCGACATGGGCCTCGAGACGCTCGCTCCGTCGGTTCTCGCAGCGTTCGAGAAGCTCGAAGCCCATACGCAGCTCGGCGGCATCACGTATCGCGACTACAGCGAGGCGATGGTGCAGTCCCCCAGCCCCGGCTGGACGAGCGCACTGATTGAGAAGCTCAGCGCCGAGATCAAGGACCCGAACACCGCGAAGTCCAAGGAGCAGGCTCGTGAGCGCATCGACCCCTTCCGCGACCAGAGCTTCTGGCAGGTCACCGCGGCTCAGGTGCTGGGCGAACTGAAGGCGGCCGAGGCAACCGAACCACTGATGAAGGTTCTCCTCGATCCGACCAAGGCCGTTGTGGGAACGACGGCCAAGCTCGCCCTCGTGAAGATCGGCAGCCCCTCGGTCAAGCTGGCCGCCAAGGTGATGGATGGCTCCGCAGAGGGCCTCATCAAGTTCCACAAGGAGGCGGTCAAGAAGGCGACGGATGCCAAGGAGCTACCAGAGGGCAACCCCGCCCTGCCCTATGCCGCCGAGGTGATCGGTCTGGCGGGGCGCCCGGAGGGCATCGCTCCGATGAAGAAGGCGCTCGAGGACAAGGATACCTCCGACGAGGACAAGGCGATCGTCGCAGCTTCTCTCGCCAAGATCCCCGCTACGGATGAGTCGAAGGCGGCTTTCAAGAGCGCCTTCGAGAGCATCCCGCTCAGCGCGAGCGTGGGCGGAGCTCCGGCTCTCGCCATCCTCGCCGAATCCGCTGGTCAGTTCTACGACCCGGGCATGGTCGACTGGCTGCTCGAGCGCGCACGCGCCACCAAGGGCGGCGGCGAGGAGAAGAAGGCCCTCGAGCAGACCATCATCCAGACCGCGCTCAAGCTGGCCAAGCCCGATCAGTTCGACGCAGTGAAGAAGGCCGCCGCGCAGTACTCCGCCAATGACCTCGTGCCCGACGTGGAGAAGGTGCTCAAGGAGTGCGGAGACAAGGTCGACTGCTACCTCGATGCCATCGAGAAGAGCGAGTACCAGAAGAAGGAGCACCAGCTCGCGGGCATCAAGGCCGGCTACATGATCGGCATCTTGGGTGATGCCAAGGCGCGCGACAGTCTGATCGAGCGCCTCGGTTCGATCGAGAATCCGGCCGTGCGTTTCGTCGCCGCGCAGACCATCGACCACCTGACGCCAAAGGGCTCGCCGGAAGTCGTGACCAAGCTCGACGACATCATCGCCAAGAACAAGAAAGGCGGCGACCAGGACAAGATCCTGGGTGACCAACCTCTGCAGCAGGTTTCCTACCGCCTGAGCGCACGCGGCGGCTGAAAATCATCGCGCACGCAGCCAGACGGGCGGGCTCCTCGGGAGTCCGCCCGTTTTTCATTTCGCAGAGAAGACCCAGTCGCTGCGCCGGCCGATGCGGCGAGCGCTAATCACCTCTTGCCGACCGGTCGTCCGGCGCCCAAGCCTATTGGAACGCAGTTACGCCCGACGTCGGACCGGATTGGACGCTGCGGGTGGTCGTCGCCGCGCTGCTGCCGCGTTCCGTTCTTTAGTTGCTCGCCGCCTCGTCACTCCTCGACCTTCGGCCTCGCGTGCTCGGTCGGTCTTGGCGTCGGGGACGGCGGCTGATTCGTCGTTAAGTTGCCGCCCAGGCCTGTCGTACCCAGCCCCGACGAGTCACTCCACTCGCGCCCGCGCGACGGAGCAGCATCGCCAGAACTCGAAGTCGGAGCATCGATCCATGTCACGCAGCCCTCACCGTTCGCTCACTCGACCGATCGCCCTCGCTGCCCTGCCTCTAGTCCTCGCCGCGTGTCAGAAGCAAGCGCCACCGGAGACAGCAGAGGACGAGGTGCGCGCTCAGCGTGGTGCGGCCGGTGCCGAGGAGGAGAGCTCGTCGCGACCTGCTCTCACCGCCGAACCAAAAGGCGCCACCGCGTTCACGCGGCAAGCGAACGCCGCCATGATGAAGAAGCTCGACTTTGGCAATCGCGAGGAATTCGAACTCGCCCGGCGGGGCCAGATCGCCAAACCGAAGGATTCGGTGATTCGCGGCGACGACGGCAAGGTCGTCTGGGACATGAAGCAGTACGCCTTCATCCAAGGTGACGCCCCGGACACCGTCAACCCGAGCCTCTGGCGTCAAGAGCAGCTGAACGACAACTACGGGCTCTTCAAGGTCGTCGACGGCATCTACCAAGTGCGCGGCTTCGACCTTTCGAACGTCACCTTCGTGCGCGGCAACACCGGCTGGATCGTCATCGACCCGCTCACGACGAGGGAAACCGCAAAGGCTGCCCTCGAGCTCGCTCGCGAGCACCTGCCAAAGCTACCGATCAAGGCCATCATCCACACCCACAGCCACATCGATCACTTCGGCGGCATCAAGGGGATGGTGGGCGAAGACGACGTGAAGTCCGGTCGCGTGAAGATCTTCGCCCCCGAAGGCTTCCTCGAGCACGCCGTGAGCGAGAACGTCTACGCCGGCAATGCGATGGGGCGACGCGCCACGTACATGTACGGGCCCCTCTTGCCGCGCGACGCGCGGGGACACGTCGGTGCGGGCCTCGGCAAGAGCACGCCGAACGGCACACCCACGTTGATGGAGCCAACCGACATCATCAAAAAGACCGGCGAAACGAAGGTCATCGACGGGCTTCAGGTGGAGTTCCTGATGGCTCCCGACTCCGAAGCTCCCGCCGAGATGCTGTTCTACTTTCCGAAGTACAAGGCACTCTGCGCGGCGGAAGATGCCACCAATACCCTGCACAACCTCTACACGCTACGCGGCGCCCAGGTTCGCGACGCGCGCAAATGGGCCGGGTACCTGCACGAGGCGCTGCAGATGTTCGGCAAGAAGGCCGATGTCGTCTTCGCGAGCCACCACTGGCCGCGCTGGGGCAACGAAAACGTCGTCACGTTCTTGGAGAACCAGAGGGACGTCTACAAGTACCTCCACGACCAGACCCTCCGCCTCGCCAATCAAGGATCCACGATGACGGAAGTCGCCGAGCAGATGCAGCTACCGGCAAGCATCGGAAGCGAATTCTACAACCGCAGCTACTACGGCTCGGTGAACCACAACACCAAGGCCGTGTATCAGATGTACCTCGGCTGGTTCGACGGCAACCCCGCGCGCCTGCACGCCCTGCCACCCGTGGAAGCCTCGAAGCGCTACGTTGCGTCCATGGGCGGCGAAGACCGCGTGCTCGAAATGGGCCGCAAGGCCTTCGACCAGGGCGACTACCGCTGGGTCGCCGAGCTGATCAATCACGTGGTTTTTGCCAATCCGCAAAACCAAGAGGCCCGCTTTCTCCAAGCGGACGCCCTCGAGCAGCTCGGCTACCAAACCGAAAACGGCACCTGGCGCGGCTTTTACCTCACGGCCGCCCAGGAGCTACGCAAGGGGACCTCGAAGGGCGGCGCCATCCAAACCGCGAGCCCCGACATCGTCCGCGCGATGACCTTGCCCATGTTCTTCGACTACATGGCGGTGCGGATCGACGGTCCCAGAGCAGCCGACAAGCACGTGAAGATGAACCTTGCTTTCACCGACACGAACGAGAAGTACTTCCTCGAGCTCAAGAACGGCGTGCTCAACTACACGCCAGACATGCAGAGCGATTCGGCCGACGCGACCTACACGATGACCCGCGAGACGTTCGACCAGATCCAGCTGAAGCAGCTCGAGCTCGACGACGCGATCAAGCAAGGCGACGTCAAGTCGAAGGGCAACCCCGAGGCCTTCAAACAGCTCGTCGCCGTGACCGACAGCCCTGATTTTTGGTTCAATATCGTCACGCCGTGACGCGCCGAGAGGGCCGCGACACGAGCCATCTCGGCCTCACGCGCCGCATCGGCCGAAGCGCTAGCGCGCCCGTGCAGAGCAGAGATCGGGAAGGTACCGCGCGAAAGGCCCATTGCTCCGATGATAGCTCGGCCGACGATTTCTTCCTACAGCGCGCATCGCTT
>JBNKGC010000287.1:0-6505 GCA_050289625.1 Polyangiaceae bacterium
TCGGCCTCGCGTGCCTTGGTTTGTTGCGTGCGGCCCGGCCCCCTCGGCCTTTGGCCTCGCGTGGCTCGGTTTGTTCCGTGCGTTGGAGGTTGCCCCGGTGGCGGGTCCGACCCCCTGCCATTGGGATTTCGCGGCGGGGATTCTGTAGAGTGGCTCTCGCGATGCGCGAACGTCCCCTGAGCTTCACCCGGCGCTGGACCCTGCCCGTGCTCTCGCTCGCCGGAGTTGCCCTCGCGATGTTCTGGGGGCTCTACTGGATCGATTTCGTCGTTTCGGGGAGCGACGTGGACGCTGCGGAGGGACCCGTGGCGCGCTATTTCGATTTCGATCCTCAAAGCATCACCGATGCCATCAGTGCTCTGGCTGGTGTCGTTGCGGCCGTGCTCGGTATCGTCATCACGGTCGTCAGCATCGTCGTTCAGCTGTCCGCGGGTCGGTATGCCGGCATCACTCGCATGTTCCTGCGCGACCGCGTCAATCTCGTCGTGATGGCCTACTACGTCGTGGTTTGCGTATGCGGCGTCTGGCTGAGCGTGGCACTGCAGAGCGACTACGTTCCCCGCGCCGCTCTCCTCGCGATGCTCGTAGCCACGACGGGGGCTCTGGTGCTCATGGCGCCGTATTTCGGGTACGTTTTCTGGTTCCTCGAGCCCATGAACATCGTGGGGCGCATTCGACGCGAAGCGCTCGGTGCGGCGTCGAGCGGCGCCGTCGAAGAGAACGAGGCTGCGGCTTCGAAGGCCCAGGCGGCGACTCTCTCGGCGATGGAGGAGCTGACCGACATCACCAGCGCCTCGATTTCGGGGAAGGACAAGATCATCGCCAGCGGCGCGGTCGATGCCTTGAAGGACCTGGCGCTCGGCTATCTCGAGACCAAACCCCGAGCACAGCCGCATTGGTTCGTCGTTCACGAGGGGATTCGGAACAACCCGGACTTCGTGGCGATGGACCCCGAGAGCCTATCCGATCTCGAAGAGCGCCGGACGTGGGTCGAGTGGAAGGTGATGCGTCAGTATCTGGGCATCTACAACGAAGCTCTCGGGGGCATGCGCGACATCAATTATCTCATCGCAATCGACACTCGCTACATCGGCGAGGCGGCGGCGCGTGCAGACGACGAAGAGCTCGTGGGGTTGGTGTACCGTTTCATGAACTCCTATCTGCGCGCGACGTTGAACGCGCGCGACGTGCGCACCGCCTACAACGTCCTCAACCAGTACCGAATCCTCGTGGAAGCCATGCTTCGTCTCGGAAATGGAGCCGCCGCGCTCGAGGGTTTGCGGTACATGAACTACTACGGGCACGTGAGCTTCGACATGAAGCTCACGTTCGTGACGGAGACGGTGGCCTACGACGTCTCGTCGATCTGCCAAGTCGCCCACGAGCTCGGTGTTCAGGAAGAGCCGGAGATGCTTGACAGCTTCCTCGAACTCGACCGGCCGCTGCGCACCAAGAGCCAAGAGAGTGCGCTCGTCGGCGTGCGCAAGGCCCAGGTGAAATTGGCAGTCTACTACTTGTCCCAGGGTGTGGCGGGTGAGGCGAAGCGCATTGCAGACGACATGAGTCACGAGCCGAAGGCGCGGCTGCGTGCGATCCGCGATGCCCTTTCGAGCGTCACCACGAAGGACTTCTGGGAGATCATCGATCGCGGTCGCAATTTCGAGTACATGCCCGAGGCTCAGCGAGCTTGCTTGCCGGAGTTCTTCGGATGGCTCGGAATCGACGCTTCCGCGGTGGCGGGAGGAGCGAGCGCGGAAGCGCAATCACCGCCGGCGGCTCCGTGAAGAGCCGGGTCAGTACGAGGAGGCGTCCCTCGAGAGGTCGAGGAGGGAGTCGATGACGTAGTGTGCCTTTCGGAAGCCCTCCCGGTCGAGATGCGGGTCTGGGAGTGCCACGACGCGGGCTCCTGCGGCGAGTGCGGCTTGCACGCCGGCGGGAGAGTCCTCGAAGACGAGACACTGCTCTGGCAGGACCCCGACGCGCTCTGCGGCCACCAGAAAGATGTCCGGGGCGGGTTTGAGGTGAGCGACGGCTGGGTCGTCTCCACACACGACGGTGCCGATGTGGCGGAACCAGGAGTGGTGACTCGTCTTCAGGTCGAAGAAGTGGTGTTCGGAGCTCGTGGCCACGGCGAGGCGAACGTTCCTCCGGGCGAGGTGCTCGACGAAATCGGCGGCTCCCGGCATCGGTTGGGACTGGCGAAACAGGTCTTCCAGGAGGGGGCGTTTGCGAGCGAGGAACTCGCTTGCGGTCATTTGGAGCCCCACCGCGTCGATCAGAGTTTGTGCGCTTTCGAGTGGGGAGCGACCCATCATTCGAGATTTGGTTTCCCACTCGAAGGTCTTGCCGTGCGGTTCGAGCACCATTTGGGTTGCCTTCGTGTAGAGAGGCTCGGTGTCGAGCAACACTCCGTCCAAATCGAAGAGCACGGCCTGCATGCCATCGAGGAGCGCGGAGAGCGATCCCGTCGTGATCATGCAAGAGTGCTAGCGCCCGGTTTGCCGCTTGTGAACTTCGGGTTTTCGCTAGCTTTCCTACGCGGGCTGGTTTGACCTGCGCAGGCGCCTTATAGCGGTCATCGCTTGCGATGATCGGTCCCGACTCCGGCCCATGGTAGTAGTAACTTCGATCTTCATGCCGAAGGTAAGGGCAGCCGTTCTGGCATTTTTGGCATGCGTCGGCTGCAGCCGCCCAGCTTTCGAGATCCCCGACGGCCGTTGTGAAGAGCCCCGAAGCTGCCACGGCGCGCTTCCCCGGCTCCGTGCCCTCCCGGCGCATCCTCGACACTCCCGTGAACCCTGGGCCGTCGACGGTGTGCAGGGCGTCGCCCACGACTCTTCTCACTGGTACATCGCGTCGACCCAGCGCATCTGGAAGGTGCCGCTCACGGAGAACCTGACCGGTGCGAAGGCTCGGGGAGTCGAGCCGTTCGGTGGCCGTTTCCGCCACATCGGCGACATCGATTTCTACGAGGGATACCTCTTCCTGCCGCTGGAGCAGGACCGACACGGAGGGCCCCGTTCGATCGGTGTGCTCACCGCGGATCTCGAACCGGTCGGCTTGCAGCCTCTCGACGGGGCTCGCTTCGTGCCGTGGTGTGCGGTGCATCCGGTCACTGGGCGGCTGTACACGTCGGGCTTCGATGCTGACCGGATTCAAGTATTCCGAGTGGAGCTTGCAGCCGGTCACTTCGCGCTGGCCTTCGAGCGTGACCTCCGCCTCCGCTACTCGCCCGAGGCGGATCCTCGGGGAGGGCTCAAAGGGCGGGTGTCGGACATCCAGGGTGGGGTGATCTCGCCGTCAGGCAAGCTCTACCTTTCGACCAACCATCCGGGGACGGGCATCGTGGTGTTCGATGCCGACTCCGGCGTCTGGCTGGGAAGGATCCCCGTGCCTTTCGAATCGCACTTCACGCTGTTCATGGACGAAGAGGTTCAGGGCATCGACCTATTCGATGCCGACGGCGCGCGGGTGCCGGGTACAGGTGGTCAGATCCATCTACTCCTGCACGACGTGCTGCCCCGGAGTGCGTACTGGATGAAGCACTGGTCCGTGGTGGACCGGAATGAGCTTTCGCTCTTGTGACCGTCTCTTTCGAGGTCGCTTACCTCAGCCAGGGGCTGCCGTGGCCGTTGCAACGCCAGCAAGGGCAACGCTCGTTCCCTTTCCAGTCGGCATGGAACGGAATGGCTTCTCACGTGCCGCAAGTTGTGCTTTCAGTCACAGTAGAGTTTGGGGAAAACGCGAACGGGTACGCGCGCGCACGCGCTTGCCTCGCGCCGAGGGCATACCTATGTTCGCCCCCGATTTTAGGAGAGGCGTAAGTGCTCAGGGCGACTCCCGAATCCCCACGCATGTTCGAGAACGATTTCATCGATCTGTTCTCGAGGACTCATTGGTCCGTCGTACCCATTCTTTGGGTCCCGGCCTCGGCAGCCATGATCTGGTACGGGGTGGCCCGCGTCGGTGTCGGCGCGTGGGCGACCGTCGGCCTCGTGGTCGCAGGCTTCATCGCCTGGACTCTCAGCGAGTACTGGCTGCACCGGCTTTTCTTCCATTGGGAGCCTCCATGGTCGTGGGGAGAGCGAATGCACTTCCTGGTCCACGGCGTGCACCACACGTGGCCCAAGGACAAGTACCGGCTGGTGATGCCTCCCGCAGTGAGCTTCACCCTGTTCTTCGTGTTCCTCGGGATCTGGTATGTGGTCTTCGGACCAAGGCTGGTGTGGGCGTGGCACGCGGGTTACGTGCTCGGCTACGTCTACTACGACGTGACTCATTACTATATCCATCACAACCGACCGAAGACGGCCTATGGCCGCCGCCTGAAGAAGAATCACATGCTTCACCACTTCGGTGATCCGGAGACGCGGTTCTGCGTGTCGAACATGCTTTGGGACAGGGTGTTCGGCACCCAGGGTGATCGCACCGTTCGGTGAAGGCACCGTCCGGTAGACGCATGCGCTGGAAGCGAAGCATGCGCTGGAAGCATGGCGCGCTGAAGGCACCGTATGCCGGACGCGCGGTGCGTCGACCGTGTCAGGGTTCGCTGGGCACGGTGCGAACCGTTGCTGACCACGGAAAGTCAGCGGGTCGTCGGTGCGGCTGGCGTTCGCTGCGTCGGGCGCGATGTGGACTGCCCATCTCGTCCCGCGGGCTCTCGGGCAGTGCTTTGGGGTCGAGCTTTCCGCTGCGGAGAGGAGGAACCGGCCCCCGGAGTGGGACGCGCCGCCGTGCGTGCTCTGGTGCGGGCTTTTGGCTCGGGTCGCCGCTCGCCCACCGTCGGAGTGGAGCCTGTTCTCGTCGGAGGGGCGCTCCGCGACCTTCTCTGCGGCGTGGATCGCCCGACGGGGGCCTCCAGGCTCCTTCGGGCGAGGTGCGAATGTGGATGGCCTTCGTGCATCGTCTCTCGCACGTTGCGGAGGTAAAGAGCCTGTTGCTTCGGGCTCAAATGGCGCCGGAGCTCCTCGAACTCCCGATCGTTCAGCGATCGGAGTCCGTCTCGTGCCTGCCGGAGTCTCGAGAGAGCCCGCGCATACGCGGCGTTGTCGTTGCTGTCGGCAAGCAGAAGGCTCCGGAGCTCGTGTCGCGCCTCGGCCCTTTGCCGAAAGAGCCGCCTTCGCTCGGGGGTATACCGGGCGATGATCCTCTCGATGGTTTCAGCGTGCCGCGCGTCGAGCCCCACCCCGTGCCGCAGCACGTCGAGTCGCACCTGGCGAGCGTGCCGTGCGATGTGAGCACGCTCACTTGGGGTCCGGTGCGTCTCTTGCGCGACCGTCGTAGCGGGCAGGAGGAGCGCCAGGGCGACGAGCGCTCTCCGAAGGCCCGGGCGAAAGGGGGGGGCGAGCTGAGAGATTCGAGTCATGTCCTCCCCCCATGGAACGGTGGCAGTGCCGTCGTCCTTCCCCCCGGTCGGATTCCGTTTCCCCTGCAGGCCCTTCCCAAATGCCTGCGACGGGGCATGCCGAGCGCCGAAGACACCGCTGGCAAAGGCGACCGGTCTTCGAGGGGCTGGGTTAGTCGGCCGAGGGCGAGAGCACGCCGAAACCGGTCGTTGAAGCCAGCGTGAAAATCAGTCCTTCTTTTGCCGACATCGAATCTTGGCGGAACAATACAGGGATGTACTCGTCGCTGGGGCGGGGCATCAACTTCCGGCGAGGGGATTCGAGGGCATGAGCGAACCTGGGACGAAGGACGCGGGGTGGTTGGTTTCCAATGGGGAGCAGACCGTTGGGCCGGTGACCACCCAGCTGCTGTTGCGCGGACTGGAGCACGGGCGCATCGACGACGACTGCGTCATTCGCCGGTCGCACTGGCGGACCTGGCGACGCCTCGACGAAGTGCGGGAGATCAACGCCTGGAGGCAGGGCCGAGCACCCACGACTGCGGAGACTGCCCGACAGCTCGGGGCAGAGTGGTTGCCGTTCGCCACGGATCCTGACGAGCTTCTGCATTTTGCGATGCAGGCGGCTCTGTGCGGGACCGGCGCGCCCTGGGGTTTGGCCCATCGCCTCGACGACGACGGCCGAGAGGCCACCACCATCTGTCGACACGCCGGGGTGCATGCGTTGCTCGGGTCCAAGGTGTCTCAGGAAGATGCTGCCCTCGTCGCCGCGCGTGCGGGGCAGGTGCTTGCGGGTGGGGTGGACGGCGCTCCAGCCCAGGCGATCGCGGCGCGGTTTCGGGAGCAAGGTGAGGTTCGTGGAACGGCAATGTTCCCGATCGTCTCGCGGGGGCACCTGCTCGGCTTCGTCGAGCTCGCTCGGAGCGACCACCGCGTGCGGCGGGTCGATCAGGTGCTTCTCGCGCAGATCGCCTACATGGCAACGACGTACTGTTAGTCGGTGCCGCGGAACAAACCGAGGTAAGCGAGGCCGCAGGCCGAGGAGTTGGGCCAGCCCCCCTTCGCTCTTGTCCTCGCTTCGCTGCGGAAAGAGCGTGTCCCCCCTGACCCGAGCTGCGCGCGCCTCCGGCGTGCTCGCGCGGCCGGGGGGACGACCATCCG
>JBNKGC010000288.1:0-6464 GCA_050289625.1 Polyangiaceae bacterium
TGGGGGCTCACTCGCGCCGCGAATGCAGGCCGCGGTGTCGAGAATCATGTACTCGATCAGCCTCTCTTGGGGCGTCATCACCGAAGTAACGTCGCAGTGGTCAGGGAACGGGCCCGCGCCCAAGCCTTCGCTCGAAACGACGTGGAGCGCGCTGTAGAGCACACGCCCACAAACCTGATCCTCGTCAGCGCCGACAGGGGCACTGATGGTCACGTGCTGCACGCTCGCCGGCTCGGTCGTGAGGATCCAGGATTGGGCACCTCCTCCTTCCAGCGTGTCGAGGATACGCACGTAGCTATCTTCAATGTCGATCGTGGGAGGCGAGAGTGACGTCAGCGCAGACACCTCCTCGAGCCAATCGGCGAACTCCCTCCCCTGGGGGAATGACGTATCGATCGTAGCGGTCCCGCGTTGGATCCACCTCAGGTCGTCATAGTCGCCGAACTCGACGGCCTCGGTGAACGGCTCCTTCTCGTACAGAAACTTCAGCATCAAATCCGTCAGGAACACGCGACCGCCGGAATTCGCGTAGGCCACCAAGTCATCCAGCCATGTCGGGCCCTCTGGCTCCGTCGAACAAGGGAGCAGAACTTGGCTGTACTGCGACATCGAGCCGTCCGCTCCGAACAGGCTGTCTGCGTCCGTGATCCCGGACACTAGAGCGCCCCCGTTGTCGTAGAGGTGGATGCGCCCATCTCCGCTGGCACTCGTGAACTCGCTATCCGCGACGCCCATCTTGCGCAGCAAGCATTCGAGCGGATCGTGCGTGCCAGTCGCGATCGCGGTCAACGGGATGTCGCCTTCCGTCTGATCACGCGGCAAGCGCAACACACCGTCGGCGACCGGGTTGGCAGCACACGCTTGCACGTCGATAGTCGTCTGACGGCGCCAGCCGCCCACCTGAACGACGATCGGGATCCCGTCGCCCGCGGGTACGCCTGTCAGCGTGAACGATCCGTCAGCTGCGGCGACCGTGCTCGCAATGGCCTGCTCCGGCGTCAACGCCGTGCAGCGGTTGCAGTAGGGGCCATCTCGAAGCTCGGGCAGTCGACCATTGGGAACGAAGACGATGGCGTGCGGCAGCGGGTCGGGATTTTCGAGCGCTGCGGTGAACACCTTGCCGCTGATGCTCGTCGTGGTTCCGTCCGAGCACTCCGGGATCTGTTCGCACAGGAGGCACGGGCTGGTGCATATCTTGAGTGTCGGGTGACAGATCTCCCCTTCGGGACAGGCGCCGCAATCCAGGTTGCCACCGCAGCCATTGCCGATCTCTCCGCAGTGCTGCAGCCCTGAATCGTTGCAGGTCGTGGGCGTACACAAGCCCGACGTCTCGGAAGCACCGCAGAGCGAAGGAATGCCCGCGCCGCCGCATGTCCACCCGTTCGAGCACTCTCCACACTCGAGCAATCGGCCGCAACCATCGCCGATCCCGCCGCAGTAGGAGCCTCCAGCCGCCTCACATAAAACGGGCTCACACGTATCCGGTGAGGGTGAACACACTTGCTCCTGCACGGCGCCGCACACGAGTCCGTCGGGGCACTCTCCGCAGTCGAGCCTACCCCCGCAGCCGTCGCCGATGGTGCCGCAGTAGGTACCGGAGGCACTGCTGCAGCTCACTGACTGGCAGTCGGGATCCCGTTCGGACTCCGGCACGCTCACGGTCGGTTCGACGATGAACTCGTCACCTTCGAGCTCGCCGTCACTGGGGGCGGAGTCAGCGCCCACGTCCGTCACCCCCGCGCCCGGCCCCTCGCCCGCGCCATTTACGGAAGGCCCGCCGCCAGCCAGATCGGCGTCGCCCGACGTGTCAGATCGAGCTCCGTCGCTGACGGCACGTGAGTCGCTGGCGGGGGAAGGCGCCGTGCAGGCGGAAAGACCGAGCAGACCCGTCCACACCAGCACGACGGTGAGCTTCCACGGCAAGTTTCGATGGCGACTCGAACGGACGAAACGCGCACGTCGTCCTCGAGCCTCGGACCGCACGCGGTCCAAGCAGGCAATTGTCATACACCCACTAGTTGCGCGACGGCGAGAAGTGGACCATCGGCACCGCCGCCGGCATCATGCCCCGATAGGCCGCGCGCCACGTATCGACATGGCCCTTCGCGAGAGCGGTCAGATCGCCCTGGTGCACACATCTGCAGTGCATGCTTGGTGTCTCGTGCTCGCGGCCAATTCTGCACACGTTACGATACGTCGAACCAGAAGCGCTCCGACGGGATGGGAAGGAACTGCCCGGAGCCGATCCGGAACGAGAGCGAGAGCGCTGACCCGCCGGTGCGCTGGAAGTACTGCACGCGGATCGGGTAGCGCCCGACATCGAGGCTCAGCGCGGCGCTTTCGCTGAGCGTCGCGTGCAGACCGTCGTTGTTGATGATCATCACGTCGTTCAGCCACAGCAGACTGCCATCGTCGCTCGATAGCTCGAAGGTGTATTCACCCGCGGTGACGACCTCGAGCCAGCCCTCGAACTCCAGCGCGTAGTGGGTTAGGCGCTGGTGCGGCGGCAGACGAATGTCGGAAAGCACCCCGAGCACGAGGGGCGGCAAGCGCCTGAGGTCTTCGGGAAAGCGCTCCCAAACACCGTGGGCGAGTCGGAAGCGAAGCCCACCCCGGGCGCGCACCGGAGGCGCACACACCGGAGCCGGCGCGGGTTCGGGCAGCAAGAACTGCGACGCCGGGATGGGACCTTCTTCGACACCCGGCCCACTCCAATTCAGCTGAAGCAGCTTCCCGCCTCCCCGTTGAAAGAACTGAATGCGCACCAGGTGACAGCCCTCCGTCAGCAGGGTGTGACCGGACTTCGATAGCGGCCCGTGCCGCCCATCGTTGTCCACCACCAGCGTGTCACCAACCCAGAAGCGACTTCCATCATCGCTTTGGATCGTGAAGGCATATTCACCCGTCGCGGGCACCTCGAGGTACGCGCGGTATTCGATCGCGAAGTTCGTCCCTCGACTCGCCTGGCTCAAGTCGGGCGCTGCTGCCGTCCCAACTTGGACGCTCGCCGTATTCATGCAGTCGAAATCCGGAAGTTTGTCGAACGCCCCCTCGACATAGCGGTACTCGAGGCCCAGTGGACGGCCACCGCTCGGCGCGTCCGCCGGCCTCGGGGGGCGAACCACGACTCCCATCTCGACGGTACTTTCGCGACTGAGCCTGCGTCCAGCTTCGAAGACACACGCTCGAACCGTCGTGGTGCCCCCAAAGAACAGCACGTCCGTGACCGTCGGAGCAGCGGGTGTCGCCGGGCGGCCATCGAGCGTCACGTGGAGGTCACCGACGCCAAACGGGTTGATGATGCGCACTGCCGGCACCACGCCACTCGGGGCGTACACCTCGAACACTGGTAGCAACGCGTCCAAGGTTTGGCGGATGATGCTGTCGGCGTCGACGCCCGTGATGTTGGTCACGAACGCCGCCGTTCGCCCATCGGCCAGCAAGCGATGCGCACCGTTCATGCCGCCGACACCACCGCCCCATTTGCCGTTGTGGCCATAGAAGATGCCATCGGTGTGCGTCTCCGGATAGAAGGCGAAGCGACCCGCCAAGGCCCGATCGCGCGACTCCGGACTGACGATGCTTCCGGCCTGGAAGGCTTGCAGCAGCTTGGTCAGGTCGCGCATGGATCCGTACCAACCGTAAGCGCCTCCGAGGCGACGATAGGGTCCAAACTCTCCGCCGACACGAGGCGGAGCCACCATTTCAGGATCCAAACTCGCGTCCCGGCCGTAGTAGCGAACGCCGTTTTCTGCGTCGGGCACCAAACTGAGCGAGCTCGCCCCACTTCGCCGCACGACGCGCCGAATGATGAAACTCTCGTAGTCTTCGGCCGCGCACTCCTCGATCACCGCGCGCACCAGACGGAAGTGCTCGTTGCGATATCCCGGTTTGCTTTGACCCGGGGCCCACGCCACGGGGGATCTGAGGTACGTCCGGATGGTCCCCCAAAAGTCGAACTCGCCGTCCGCAGGATCGGGAAGGTTCATGGCGTCGAAGTCGATGCCGCTTTGGTGGGTCAACAGGTGTGCGAGCGTGATGTCCTCGACGCCGGCCCCGACGTTACTGCGGAGTTGTCCCGCCAGCAACTCAGCGACGGACCGGTCCGCGTGCAACGGCTTACCATCACGCAACACCCGGAGAATGAAGTCGCTCTGCTTTCCGAGCAGTGTCTCCAGCAGCCGGAGCGCGGCCGCGGGGGGAGATCGGCGAAGCGGGATCGACAGCCGGAACCAATCTGACACCCATCCGGCCTGAGCCACCAGCGATTGTGCCTCCGCGAGCAGGCGGTTCCAGTCGTCCATCAAGGCCATCAACCCGATACTGGTGACGCTCTTGGACATGCTACCGAACTGGCACCTGGAGTCCGCAGTCATCGCCAGGCCGGGCCCCTCCCACGGTGCCCGCGCCCAGCCATCGCCAAACGCCGCAAGTTCACCCTGTTCATCCCGCAACGCGAACGACCAACCGACGACGCGCCCTGCCAACAGACGCTGCATCGCCGCCCTCAACACCGCCTCGACTGCTGCTCGACCTGAAATCATGACACCGCACTCCCATCCCGATCCCGCGGAAACGGGACCTTCACACCAATGGCTGCGGATCATCTCCCGACCCAATCCAAGCTGTCGATGGCAATCGTCAGGGTCGCGCCCCAAGCTCACACTTGCCGGCCGGGGTTGCCCCGGGCCGGCGTCCTGCAGGGCAACGGCTCGGCCGCCTTCTGCCACTTCGAGGTTACCGGGGATTGACCCGTCCGAGCCTTGGCGCTAAAAGCCGGTCCCCCGATGCCCCGGCGGCCATGGTTGACCACCGGCAAGCTCAGAAGCCCAAACAGTACTGGGACGGTCGGATCTGATCGGGAGCTTCGCTCAGCAGGAGGGTGTCGAACCAATCGTACACCTCTTGCATCTCCGGCAGCATGCTCTCGGCGTTGCCGTACTGGAGTTCGATCACGTCGCCATCCGGATCGAAGTACAGATGCGGGTAGCACTCGATAAACGGCGTCTCGTGCGGCAGAGCGGCAGAGTCGACGGCCTGCATCAGACTAACGATCTCCTCGACCTGCGACGCGGAGAGTTGCAGCTCGATGTCCCACCGCACTGGGAGGTCTCGGGCATTCTGAAGGAACTGGGCGTTCTGCCACAGGTGCAAGGTGCCGTCTCTGTTCAGCTCGATGATGGGGCCCGTCCCGGCGGCCCCTGCTGGAGCGTCCCACAGGATCAGAAGGCCACCACCCACTGCCGCTTCACAAGTACCCGTGCCGTCTGACGCCAAACTGCCGCATGCAGCCAACTGCCCACCGTTGCACGTCTGTCCCGCGCCACAGTCGTCATCGTCGTAGCATCCATCCGAGGGCGGCATCGCACAACGTCCAGGCGTGGGGCTGCTGCACACGGCCTGGTAGCAATGGCTCAGCCTCGGCAGGTGGGACGTTCTTTCTCCAAAGCTCGATTTCACTTGGCAGTGAGTCCCATATTTCGAATAGTCGCCCATGGTAAACATGGAGTCCGGCTTGAAAATCCAGCACTGCGTAGTTTGTCAGAGGGTCGCGCCTGTGATTGTCAGTCCGCAACCGCCCGACGATGAGGATATCCACGGGGTAGCTTGCGCTCGCTGTGGCTCGTATCGGATACATCGGCGGCTGCTCCAGCAACTCACACGGGATAAGGGCCTTCCAAAGGAACTTGGGATTCGCTTGTCTGGCTTGTGCCGCATCCGAAACGACAGAGGTGAGCCGCTGATACTGACAACAACGCACGAAATCGCGTCATTGGCAGAGTCTGCACCCGTTCCGGCCGACTTCTCTGACCATATTGACAAACTGCTACTCCACATCGCAAGCTGCACCCGCCACGCTGGTCTGAGTTCCGATGAAATAGAGTGCGCCGAACTCGCTGCGCGCATGTTTCTTCCCCGCGATGCAGCGGATGGCCTCCTTCGCACACTGGAAGAGATGGGCTTTGTCCGACTCAGCGACGAGAACGAGCACTCCGTGGTGGCAACGCTACGGCCCAACGGATGGTTACGTGTTGACGAACTTCAGCGCCAACGGCCGCAAAGCAACCGCGCGTTCGTCGCGATGTCGTTCGCCGATCCCTTCCGAGAGGCATTCGAAATGGGAATCAAGCAAGCACTCCTGGAGTGCGGATACCGTCCACCGTTTCGTGTCGATGATGAGGAACATCAGGAAAAGCACGGAGAGCCCACATACGAGCGGAAGATTGACGATCGAGTAATTGCCGAAATTCGGCGCGCCAGATTCGTCATCGCGGACGTCTCAGGGCATCGACCCGCTGTCTACTACGAGGCTGGGTTTGCCGAAGGCTTGAACACGCCGACAATTTGGACGTGCCACAGCGACGACGTCGATGCCGCGTGCTTCGACACCCGGCAATTCGACCACATTCGGTGGGAGACGCCCAACGAGTTGAAGCACAGACTCAAGCAAAGGCTCGAGCGGC
>JBNKGC010000289.1:0-6387 GCA_050289625.1 Polyangiaceae bacterium
CATGAAGCGAAGCGTGCTCGACGCCGTCATCGGCGAGTACAAGCACTATACGGGAGACGCCTCGCCCCTCGGCGCGGAGTCCAAAGCCAAACTCGCCGTGCACCTGGACAACATCCGCAACGTCGAGATGCGCCTGGCGCCCGTTGAAGGAGGTATCGACGATGCGATCAAGCAGGACGAGCTGTGTCGCAATCCACCCGAGGTCACCGACCCGGGCTCGGACATTCCCTACGAGCTCGATCAGGGTGGCTCGGGTGGCAGCGCGCCCATCATCGACCACGAAGACTTCTTGGCGGCCTTCGAACTCCAAGGTCAGCTGATGGCGCTCGCGCTTCGCTGCGACGTGCTGCGCTTCGGCAGCATGCTCTTCGTAGGCTCGGGCGGGCACGTGGGGCTGCGCGGCACGTACAACGCGATCGGTGACAGCGTGAACTTCTCGGCGGACCTTCCAGGCACGAGCGCCCACGACGCCTACTTTCACAACAATCGCTGGGACAAGTGCCGTCTGCACGCGCACTACTGTCAGAAGGCTCTGGCCAGCGCGCTGTTGTCGATGGACGACCCGAACTACCTCGAAGCCAACGGCAAGACCGTGCTCGACAACACGCTCGTGCTCATCGGCACCGACTACGGCGGTGGCGGCACCTCCACCGGACACATCCCCGAGGGGATCTTCCATGCCGTGGCCGGAGGCAACGGGCACTTTCGTCCGGGGTTCTACGACCGCGAGTACAACGTGATCGATCTCTACGAGACCGCCCTCAAGCCATACGGGCTCTCGACCGGCATGGGGTCGGGGCGTCACTCGAGCTATCGTCACCCCCCCGCTGAGATCTCCGAGCTTCTCGCGTGAGCGCGGCCACCGCGGGGGGTGGTACCCGCCGTATGGGGGACGCGACCGGCCAGGGCTGACCGGTGGGCTCGACGATGGGACCAGCCGCGCGGGTTGGTTCCGGGCCGAACGGGGGCGGGTTGTGGTCAGTGCACCGCGCGGGTCAGCGCACCGCGCGGTGCACTGTCGCCAACTTCCCGACATCTGCTCCCGGCCGTCCGAAAACTTGGCAGTTTCGACAGCCGAGCTAGGTTGGGGCCACCGTGCACCTCAAACCCTGGCTTTGGCCCCTTCTCGGCGTCCTGGCACTCTCGCCGTCCGCGCTGCTCCCCGGCACCGCCCAGGCGGCCAACAAGTACTTGGAGATCCCGCCGGCGCAGGAAGCGGCGGACACGCCCGCGTACCACTACGCGAACATGACGAACGAGCAGGTGCTGTCCGAGCTCGCGCGCCGCAAGGTCCCCTTCCGACGCGTCGATCCAATGCCTGGGGTCAGGTTGCCCATTCGCCTCACCGGGCGCGTCAACGGCGTCTGGATCCACTCGGTGCTTCCCGCCGAACAGCGGGAAGCTACCCCGTTCGAAATCCTCGACGGGCGCCTCGCACTCGCCCTGTACGACTTTTGCAAAATCCTTCGCGAGCACGGGTTCGTCGAAGTCGTGCATTTCACGATGTATCGACCTCCGCAGAAGCAACCCCCCCGAGGGCACGGAGCACTTCATCGTCATCCGGGCGGAATGGCGATCGACCTCGGCGCCGTCAAAAAGCGGAGCGGCCACTGGATGGCAGTCGGCCCCCACTGGCCCAGCCAGATCGGAGCCAAGAGCTGCGGTGCTGGAGGCCGAGAGCTCCAGGGAAGACGCGGGCGAGAGCTCCTCAGCGTGGTCTGCGAAGCCTCCGATCAACGGCTATTTCACTACATGCTGACACCTCACTTCAACGAGGCCCACGCCGACCATCTCCATCTCGAAATCAAGACCGGGGTGAAGTGGTTCTTGGTGAACTGATCGCCCCTCCGGAGCTCTTTCTTCGGGTAGGATTCGCCTGACAAGTCTGCTACTGCCGGCGCCATGCGCCTCGCGCGGCTCATCGGTCCAGAGCTGACGGTCCTGCTCCGCGAGGATCCGGCACAGCTCCGCGATCTCCTCGACGAGATCCATCCCGAAGACGTCGCCGACGTCGTGACGGAGTTGGAAAACCCGCAGGCGGCCCAGGCGCTCAAATCGCTCCCAACCGAGTTCTCGGCGCAAGTCTTCGAACGACTCGAAGAAGATCGTCAGGTCGCGGTCGCCAAGTCTCTCGGCCTCGACTCCACGGCGAGGCTCGCCGCGGAGATGGATCTCGACGACCTCGCCGATTTCTTCGGCGCACTTCCCGACGAGACGGTCCGGAAGCTGCTCGGTCGCCTCGAGAAGGTCGACCCCGAGACCGCGGAAGGCATCGAAGAACTCACTCGCTGGCCCGAGCAGTCCGCCGGCGGCCTGATGACGACGGAGTTCGTCACCATTGGAGTCGATCGAACGGTCGGAGAGACCATCGCGGAGCTACGCCGCCAGGCGGAGCACACCGAAGTCCTCGAAATTGTCTTCGTGGTGAGCGGCGATCAGCACATCGAAGGCTTCGTGACGCTCCGCCGCCTGCTCCTCAGCGAGCCCGAACTCCGCATCGCGGACGTCATGCAGCAGCGCCCGATCAGCGTCCCGCCTGAGCTCGACCAGGAGGAAGTGGCGCGCACCATCGCCAAATACGACCTGAACGTCCTCCCGGTGATCGATCAGCGGGGGAAGATCCTCGGCATCATCACCGCCGACGACGTCTTCGACGTCCTCGAGGAAGAAGTCGACGAAGACGTGCAGAAGATGGGCGCCGTCGAGCCGATCGAAAACGCCTATTTCAGCACGCCGTTCCCGATGTATTTCCGGAAGCGGGCTCCCTGGCTCCTCATCCTGTTCGTCGGGGGCTTTTTCACGACCAGCGCGATGGAAGCCTTCGGTGGGGTGCTCAGGACGGTCACCCAGCTCGCGGTGTACATCCCGCTCTTGATCAGCGCCGGCGGCAACTCCGGTTCTCAGTCCGCTACCTTGGTCATTCGCGGGCTCGCCGTCGGCGACATCGAGACGGCGGATTGGTGGCGCGTATTCTTGAAGGAATTGGCGCAGGGTCTGACCCTGGGAACCATGCTGGCTGCGGTCGGTGTGACCCGTGCCCTGGTCGCGGGTGACGGACCACTCATGGCACTTCTGATCGCCTGCACCATCATCGCCATCGTCGTCCTCGGGTCCTCGGTCGGCGCCATGATGCCCATCTTCCTGCATCGGCTGGGAGTGGATCCGGCATCCAGCTCGACACCGTTCATTGCCACCCTCGTCGACGTGATCGGCATCGTGGTGTACCTGAGCTTGGCGCGGCTCCTGCTCGGCGAGCTGGTCTCCGTTGCCCAGGCCACCGGGCTCGCGGTTGGCTTCGGCTGAATCAACGCGGGCGCCAAGCCGGCGCTGACCCGGCAGAGGCGGGCCACCCACCCGACAGGCCAAAGGTGGGCCATCCGAAGAGGTCAGAGGTAAACTCGGCCACCCGAGACAACTCGGGTCCATCGCAAGCGATGCGCCACGCCCGCGTTGACAAGGACGCCGGCCCCGACAATATCGGTTCAATTGGGGTTCCGGGAGGACCCACCACCGAGATCAGACCCCACGAATCCAGCATGTCGACCCTGAGCACCAGCATCGTCCAGCTTGGATTCGTCTCGGAACGTGACGTCGAAGAGGCCCTCGCCCGCCAGGTCATGTATGGCGGCGACTTGGGCTCCAACCTGCTCGAGCTCGGTGTCGTCAGCGAGACCGACCTTCTCGAAGCCCTGGCCGATGCCTCCGGGCTCCCGAAAGCCCCCGGAGGAGAGCTGCCGATCGCTTCGGAAGACGCCCGGAAGGCTCTGCCCGAAGAGCTAATCCGCCGTCATCGGGTGCATCCCGCTGGCGTGGCCGGCGAGACCCTGGAATTGGTCGTCACCGAACCGCTCGCACCTCAACTCGAAAAGGAGCTCGCCGAATGTGCGGGTCGGCACCTGACCACATCGATCGCGCCTCGGATTCGCGTCGACGAGGCGATCGCTCGGGATTTCGGAGCAGAGCTGCCGGATCGGTCTGCCTCCATTCTGAAACGTCTGGCCGGAACCGCGAAACTCGCTCCGATCGAACCGGGAGTCACCGTCGACTTCAAGCAACTGCCGCGCCCGCAAAGCGTCCCTCCGATGCAGTTCGCCGGGGCAGCCCTCGAGGGGTTCGACATCCCGACCGGTCCTCCGCCGCTCGACTACGAAGAGCTGAAGACCTCGTACCAGGAGACTGCCAAGGCGCCTTCGGCCGACCGGGGAGCCACCGGCCATCATCGTGGCCCCTACACGGCAGCCATGGCCGAGCGAGCGCTGTTCGAAGCTCGAGGACCGGACGGTCTGCTTCGCGCTTTCTTCGACTTCGCGGCGCAGTACTTCGAATACACGGCCCTCTTCATCGTGCGCGGGAACGAAGCCGTAGGCCGCCTGTCCCGCGGGCCCGGCGCGCCCGAGCGACGAATGCGCTCGATTCGCGTGCCGCTCGACCTCCCCAGCGCCTTTTCGCGAGTGAAAAAGGCCGGCGCGTGGACGTTGGTTCGCCTGCGTGCCGGCGGCATCGAAGGCGGAATCACGACGGATCTCAGGCGACCCACTGGCCGCAAAATCCTGCTGCTCCCCGTGGTCCTCCGTGAGCGCATGGTGATTCTTCTGTACGGTGACCACGGCAACGCCGACGTCGACCTCGGAAGCATCGGCGACGTCATCTCCTTTGCACCGCTGGTCTCCGCCGCGCTGGAGCACGCGATCCTTCAGAAGAAGCGCGGCGCTCACGCCGCGAGCTCGCTCGTGCCCCGGCCCCCGCTGAAGGAGACCTTCGCACGTCCCACTCGTCAATCACGCGCCCAAGCTCTCGCCAGCGTGCTCGGCGAGGAGCCGGAGCCGCCCACCCGTGCGTACGATCGCTCGGCCGCTCGCGACGAGGCTCCTCCCGAACCATCCCCCGAGTCGATGGCGAAGACGCGCCGCCGCCCGACCAAGACGACTCGCAAGTCGACAGCGGCGCCTCCGTACAACGCACCGGAGGCGCACGAACCCGTTGCGGCGGGGACTCGTTCGTGGACGGAGAGCAGCGCCCCTCCCTTTGCGGCCGAGCCCGCCAAGACCCTGCCGGGTTTCCCCGCAGCTCGATCGGGCTCGGATCGTCCGCGCCGCCGCTCCGAGCCCCCGGAGCCCATCGAAGGCCGTCCCACACTCTCGCTCGAACCGGCTGCTCTTCCCGACACCGGACCTGTGGAAATAGGGGTGCCCCCTGCACCTCGACTCGGCGATGTGGCAGAGCCGCCGGAGAGCGGGTGGGATTCGAGCGAGTGGCCCGAGTTCGGCACCGAAGCCGGCACGCAGCTCGGTGTGGGCGCCTCGGGCGACACCCAGATGAGCATCCGCGCCCCGGCCCAACCCCCAGAGGAGCTGGTCCAGCCGGAAGTGATCGAGGCCCCGAAGACCTCGACGGATGCGGAGGCCCTGGTGCGAAGGCTGTGCGACGGTGACGAGCGCGCCCTCGAGCCGCTTCTCGAAGCCGGCGAACTAGCGACCGCTGCCCTCGTTGGACATTTTCCGGGCCCCATCCCGGTGGTCCTCCGAAGGGACTCCAGCACGAGGGCTTCCGAGTGCGGTCCGGTTCTCCACGCTCTTGCTCAGCTCGGAAGCTCGGTTCTGCCCTACCTCACGGTTCGAACCGCAGACGAGGACCCTCACGTGCGCGAGTGGGCGACACGCCTCCTCGGCGAACTACCGAGTCGCGAGGCCGCGCAAGCCGTGGCTCGTCGGTTGGTCGACGATGTGGTCGACGTCCGTCGCGCCGCGCTCGCTGCCGCCCGGATGCTCTCGCGAAATCCCACGGCCAGCGCGGCGGTGCGAGAGCACATGGTGGAGCTCGCATCGGATCCCGCGCTACCGGGAGACGTGCGGCGCTCGGCGATTGAAGCACTCACCGACCTCCGAGCGATCAAAGCGATCCCTGCACTGATCGACCTTTTGGGCGACTCCGAAAAGCAAGTCTCACGAGGAGCTCACTGGAGCCTGGTGGTCTTGAGCCGCCAGGACTTTCGAACCGACGCCGACGCCTGGAGGAGTTTCTGGGCCCAAAATCAGGAGCGGCACCGAGTGGAGTGGCTGATCGACGCACTCACACACAACGACCGGGACATCCGTCGCTCCGCGGGGGACGAACTGAAAGCGGTGAGTCGCGAGTACTTCGGGTACTACGACGATCTCCCGGCGGCCGAGCGCGCCAAAGCACAGGACCGCTACCGCGAGTGGTGGAACAAGGAAGGGCGCGAGCGCTTCTCCGAGAATTAGTTAGGGGGGCGGACCCGCCCCCCTCGTCGCGGCGAGTGAATCGCCGCTCCTCACCCCACTGTCCCGCTGCGCTCCGGCGCCTCCCACTTGGTCGGCGGCGGTGCTCGCGGCCTCGTCACTCCTCGGCCCGCGGCCTCGCGTGCCT
>JBNKGC010000290.1:0-6347 GCA_050289625.1 Polyangiaceae bacterium
TGGGAGGCGCCGGAGCGCAGCGGGAACGTGGGGTGAGGAGCCCGAATTCACTTCGGGCGACGAGGGGGGCGGGTCCGCCCCCCTGATAAGGACGCGTAAGGACGTGCTAGCGTCCCCCGCCATGCTTCTAGCCGTCGACATCGGCAACACCAACATCGTGTTCGGGCTCTACGACGGGGAGAGCCTCGCTCACACTCTGCGCATTGCCACCGTGCGCACTCGGACCGAAGACGAGCACAGCGTGCTCCTCCGTCAGATGCTCGACCTGCGCGGCGTTCCCCTCGGTGCCGTGCAAGCCGCAATCATCGCGAGTGTCGTGCCTCCGTTGACCGAGATCGTGGCCGCGTCGGTGCGTCGGGCGTGCGGTCACGATCCTCTCGTCGTCGGCGGACCAGGCCTCAAGACCGGCATCGTGGTGCGCTATGACAACCCGCGCGACGTCGGCGCCGACCGGATCGTCAACGCCGTGGCGGCTCACCACGCGGTAGAGGGAGGCGTCATCGTCGTGGACTTCGGTACCGCGACCACCTTCGACTGCGTGTCGCCGAATGGCGAATACCTGGGCGGCGTCATCGTGCCCGGCGTCCAGGTCAGCCTCGACGGGCTCTTGGGTCGTGCCGCCAAGCTTACCCGCATCGAGCTTTCCGAACCGCCTCGTGTGGTCGGCCGCAACACTCCGCACGCCATGCAGTCGGGCATCGTGAACGGTTACGCCTCCCTCGTCGATGGTCTGGTCGACAAGATCCAGAGAGAGCTCGGCTTCCCCTGCCGGGTGCTCGCGACCGGCGGCCTCGCGACACTGATCACGGGACACTGCGAGCGAGTGGATCAGGTCCTTCCCGATCTGACCCTCGACGGCCTGCGACTCATCTACGAGAAGAACCGCCGCCCGCTGCGCGCCACGGACCCATGAAGGGCCGCGGCTCGTGAGCTCGGAGACCGGCAAGTTTGCAGGGCGTCGCTTCGCGTGGGCGGCGCTGGCCTCGCTTTTGGTCCTCGGCGGCATTGCGCTGCTCATGCGGCGTGCTTCGCACGACGGGCACGGAGCGCCAGCGAGTCCGCAGCCGAGCTCGGAGCGGCTCGTGTCCCTGTCTCCGGCCGTGACCGAGACTTTGTTTGCTCTCGGTGCGGACTCGCTCGTCGTGGGTGTAAGCAACTTCTGTCGGTCTCCCGAGGCCGCGCGGCAAAAGCCCGCCGTCGGCACAGCTCTCACCCCCGCCTACGAAGCGATTGCCCGCCTGGAGCCGACTTTGATCCTGGCGTCCGAAGTCGGCGGCCAGCAGCTAAAGCCCCTCGCCGAGCTCGCTCCCACCGAGAGCCTGCCGTGGCTCACCCTCGAAGAGGTCGTTCAGAGCACTCGCCGCCTGGGCAAGCTGACCCACCAGATCGAGCGCGGACGCGAGCTCGCCGGAAAGCTCGACCGAGAGCTGTCGAGGCCAGCGCCACCGAACGCTCCAAGCGTGCTCCTCGCCCTCAGCGCCGAGAACACGGGGAGCGCCGAAATCTGGTTCTTGCGGAAGAACTCGCTGCACGGAGCGGCGCTCCGCGCGGCCGGCGGCCGCAACGCCGTAGCTTCCGAGGTGCGCGGCGCGCCCCGACTCTCCGTCGAGGAGCTCCTCGGGCTCGATCCCGATCTCGTCATCGTCGTCGCCGAACCGAGTCCGGCAGATTCGCGAAAGGAAAGCGGTCCCGCGGCGGACGCGCACATTCGGGAAAGGCTCCTCGCGCCATTCCGTCGCCTCACAGCTCTGCGTGCGGTGCGGGAGGGCCGGCTCGGGGTGGTCGTCCGCCCGGGAGCGCTCGGGGTAGGTCCTTCGATCCTGGATTTGGTCGATCCCCTCAGACACGAGATAACGCGGCTCCGGAACCTCCCGTGACCGACCTCGAGCTTCAAAGCGTCACCCTCGGAAAGCGCATTCGCGAGGTCAACCTGCGCGTTCGGTCCGGAGGCTGTCTGGTGGTCGTGGGTCCGAACGGTGCCGGGAAGTCGAGCCTGCTGCGCCTCCTTTCCGGACTCGAAACTCCCGACCGAGGCCAAGTCCTGCTCGACGGCTCACCGCTTTCGGCTCGATCACCGGTCGAGCGTGCCGGTGCCCTCGCGTGGCTTCCGCAACGACCGAGCTTCGTCGAACCCCTCGCGGTGGAGGAGGTGGTGGCTGCGGGCCGCTATCGATTCGGCGAATCCCACGGCGAGTCGGTCGCCCACGCTCGCCAGGCTCTCTGTGCGGTGAACGCCGAGGAGCTCATCGGACGACGGTCGGATCGGATCTCCGGTGGAGAGCTCCAGCGCGTCCTCCTCGCCACCCTCCTCGCCCAAGAGGCTCCCCTGCTTCTGGTGGACGAGCCCGCGAACCACCTCGACCCGGCGCACCAGCTGCAGACGTACCGCCTGCTCGGCAAGCTGTGGGCGCGGGGGCTCGGAGTTCTGGTGGTCACGCACGACATCAATCTGGCGGGACTGCTCGGTCCGCGGGAGCGCATCGCAGTCGTCGGCCTGCGGGAAGGACGAATCGCCCTCTCCACCACTCTCTCCGACCCCGAGCTGCCGCAGCGCCTGGGAGAGCTCTACTCGGTGCCCTTCGTGTCGGTCCGGATTGGTGCTCACGAACACCTTCTCGTCGACCACGAGGCATCCGAATGAACACGCGGGTCGTCTTGGTAGGAATGGCGTCCCTGGGCGTCGCAACGGGTTCCGTGTTCATCGGTCCGGACCTGGGCGGAACCACGGGAGATTTCGTCTTCTGGCAACTCCGCATGCCGCGGATGTTGGCGGGTGTTTTCGTCGGGGCAACCC
Organism: Polyangiaceae bacterium; assembly: GCA_050289625.1. Taxonomy (GTDB): domain Bacteria; phylum Myxococcota_A; class Polyangia; order Polyangiales; family Polyangiaceae; genus NIC37A-2. Next base: position 2,795 of record JBNKGC010000290.1, read on the forward strand.
TGGGCCTCGTCGGTGCGGCCTTTCAAGCACTCTTCCGGAACCCGCTCGCCACGCCGAGCACCGTCGGCACGACGGCAGGCGCGGTGCTCGGCGCCTTGGCCGCGATCGCCCTCGGTGCCGAGGGGTATCTTCAGCTGCCCGCGGCAACCCTGGCGGCCTTCGCCGGCGCGCTCGGCGCTACCCTGGTCGTGGCGCTGACCGCGAGCTCGGGTCGAGCTCGCTTGGACGATGTGCTCCTCGCAGGCATTGCGGTCACACTGGCCGCAGGCTCCGCCTCCCAAGCGGTGCACGCGATCGCCGACGCGCCGGCGTTGTTCGCCGCGGCGCAATGGTCACTCGGGCAACTCCCGCAGGTGGGCTACGACCGAATTTTCTGGCTGCTGCCGGTCACTCTGGTGAGCGCGTCCGTGCTCTTCGCTCGGCGGCGAGCCCTCGCCGCTCTTTCTCTCAGCGAAGACTGGGCGGCCACTCAGGGTGTGCCAGTGCGGCGCGTCCGCACAGAGGTGCTCGTGGCGGGGTCGCTCGGCGTGGGCGCCTGTGTCGCTCTTTGCGGCCCCATCGCGTTCGTCGGACTGCTCGTTCCGCATCTCGTCCGCAGGGCAACTGGCGCGACGGTGCGCAACCTCTTGCCCTTGTCCTGGGTGGTCGGCGCCGGATTTCTGGTTCTCTGCGACACGGTGGCCCGAGTCGCGCTCGGAGGACGTGAGCTCCCCGTGGGAGTGATCACCGCGGCAGTGGGTGCGCCTGCGCTTTTCTTCCTGGTGATCCGCCGCTGAAGCTGCCGAGCCGAAGCGCTATCCACACCGCAGCGCAGCCCAGCGCCGCGCCCAAAAGAAGCCAACCGTTGAGGGCACCCCGCTCGGCATCGCCACGGAGCGAATCGAGGCCCGCTGCCAGCCCCAAGGAAAGCGCCAGGGTAGACAGACCCGTGTCTCCCGCAAAGCGCGCCCGCGACGTCCGCCACATCACCCACGCCACGGCAACCACGCCAACGGCGGCTTCGTAGAGCTGGGTGGGGTAGACGGGAAGGGACGCCCCGTCACTCGGCTGCACCCACCCGGCCTGCAGGTGCGCCACGAAGGCCGGCGAGCCCAGACCGAGTTCGTTTTCCCAGCGAGGAAAAATCCCGAGCCGGGCCCAAGGCGATTCCGAGTCCCAGCGGCTGCCGAAGTCGCAGCCCCGGAGAAAGCAGCCCAGGCGCACGACCGCGACTCCCCCGGCCCAGGACAAGGCGGCTGCGTCGAGGAGCTGACCCAGGTGCTGCCTGCGGGCCACACCGACGACCGCCCCTCCGGCCAGCCCACCCAACACGGCACCCACTGCGGAGAGACCCCCGCGAGGGAGCGCTAGGAGCGCCAGGCCCCCCGTCGCTGGATTCGCGTTCAATGAATAGACGAGCCGCGCGCCAAGCACTCCCCCCACCAGCATGGCGACGATCACCCAGCGCACGTCGTTGGCGAGGAGGCCACGACGAGTCGCAGCACGCACGGTCAGAAACCACCCGCCGGAAAGGGCGCAGGCCAGAGCAAGACCGAAGCTCGGAACGACGAGATCGGCCGGGGAGTAAACGTGGTGCTCGAAGCGAAGCGCGGCCGCGCCCGAGGCGAGAGCCAAGCCCGCGAGCCACGGTGCCGCAGCGCGGCGCCGGAGCCACCAAGCGCATCCCGCGCCCGCAAGGGCCAGCAGGGCGACGGCGAGAAGGGTCGGTCCGAGAGGAAACGACCATTTTCCGAGCGGGATCCGTGTGAGGATGGGGTGCATTCCGAGCCGGCGCATCCTCTCAGACAGGGTCGTCCCCACCAAGTCCCGTCGCTCGCAGAGCAGCGCTTCGATACTCGGTCGCGACGGCGGGGGTCAAATCCACTTGCTCGAAAGCACTGACAACGAGCAGTCTCCACGGCAAGCTACACGTGGAGCGACGACGGCCTACCGATTGTCGTTCGAACAAAGCAAATAGAGCGCCGATTCCAGTAGCAAGCGCGCGTCGAGCCCCGGAATTCGCCCCTACGCAGGAGGCTGGGGGCGTTTTTCGACGACACGAGGGGGGCGAGGATCGACACTCTAGAGTTTCCGAGTTCCCCACCTTGAATTCCGCCGAAATCGACCAAGCCATCAGCGACCTCGAGACGAGGCTGGAGCGACTGCGCGTCCTTTACGAGCAGTATTTCCTGGGCGTCGAGCGCATCGAACCCATGGTCGCCCGGAAAGACGTCGACCGGCGATTTTACCAACTGCGGCGGGAGAAGTTCCGCAACACGGCCAGGCGCTTCAAGTTTCAAACCCTCGTGCAGCGCTACAACACGCTGCAGCAGTATTGGACGCGGATCTGCCGGGAAATCGAGAACGGAACGTATCGGCGCCACAAGCTGCGAGCCGAGCGGGCCTTTGGGACCGTCCGACAAGCCCTGAAGCACGAGGAGGCGCACCAAGACCAGGCAGAGCGCGCCACCCAGGCCGACCGCGCCAAGCAATCCGCCGAAGCGGACTTGGCAACTCTCTTGGCCTCGGACGACTTCGATCCCGCCAAGGAGCTCGAATCCGCCCTCGACAATCTCTTTGCCGCGGAGGCGCGCCCAGCGCCGCGAGCCGCTGAGGCACCCAAGACTTCGTCGGCACCGGAGCCCACACCGCAGACCGTCCGATCGGCAGAACCCCCGACTAATCTTCTCGGACGCCTCAAGAGCGACGCTCGCGGCCCCCGGCCCGCAGCGCCGGCCGACCTCCCTCCGAAACCAGCACCGACCCCGTCGAAGGCAGCGCCCAGCGCGGCCCCTGGCCTAGCCCGCCCGGTTCGTTCGGGGCCGCCCGGGCCACCCCCACGGCGTCCCACCAGCGCGCCCCCTCGTCCTGGCAACGGCCCGCGCCGAAGCCTGCCACCACCGTCGATGGTTCCGCGCGCCGCCTCGAGCCGGCCAGGAATCCGACCTTCGTACGCGCCACCGCGGCCCAGCCCCTCGCGCCCCCCCGGTCCTCCACGAGGCGCAGGCCCTCCGATGCGAGCCGCCCGTCCCGCGGCCGCGGCCCGACCGTCTGCGGCGGCCCGCGCCGCCCAGGCCGGGGGCGGTCTGGACGACGCCAAGCTGAAAGAGCTGCACCGTCGCTATGTCGAAGCCCGCAAGCAGACTCAGGCGGGCGGACACGTGAGCCTGGAAAAACTGGAGAAGAGCCTCCGCGCCACCGAGGCCAAGCTCAAGCAGCAGCACGGCGGCCGGTCCATCGACTTCGACATCGTGGTCAAGGGCGGCAAGGCGATCATCAAGCCAAAGCTCTGCTGAGCCACTGCGCACCAGAACGCCACACCAACAACCCCCGAGCGGGGAACAAACCGAGCCACGCGAGGCCGCAGGCCGAGGAGTGACGAGGCGCCGCGTCCCCGCCGGCCAGCGAGTCCCTTCGCGACCCGCCGGAGACCCGGCGGAACGTGGGGTGAGCAACTGTCTTGAGCCGGGGGGCAGGGCCGCCCCCTAAGTCACAACAGACCTCACAGCTCGGAACCACCCGAGGCACGCGAAGCCGCAGGCCGAGGAGTGACGAGGCCGCGAGCACCGCCGCC
>JBNKGC010000291.1:0-6293 GCA_050289625.1 Polyangiaceae bacterium
CCGCGACCTGGGCGTCAATGCGTTCACTCGACTCCGGATGCTGCGCATCGCTCGCCGACTCGGACAACGCTGCAGGAAGTACAGCCGCTTTCGCGACCGTTCCCAGACGACGCCACTGAGCCGTTTGCGAAGATGACAGCCGAGAAAATCGAAACCCTCCTGTCCCCAGGCGAGCACGGATTTTCTCGTCTTGTCCGGACGTAGCTCCAGACCGAGACGCTGCAGGATGACCTGAATGCGCGCTTTGGCCAGCTCGCAATCCTTCTTGGTGCGACACATCACCACGAAGTCGACTGAGAGATGACCCCTCCCTGCGGCGTGCCAGCCATCCTCCGATGGACGACGCCCTCTTCCATCACACCTACTTCGAGCCATTGCCTGACCAGCTTCAACACTCGCCGATCCGACATGCGCCGAGCCACCAACTTCATCTGCAGATGGGGTGCGCACTAACCCGTTCACCATCGGCCCATTTTCAGAGTGATGTGGCGCTGACAGACTGCATGCTGGCGCACTGTGCCAGCTAGTCCGGCAGGATCGGGGCTTCGAAGTCGGGGACCTGGAGTTCCGGGTGGGTTTCGACGATCCGGTCCGGAAGGAGCGTGCGGACATCCTCGACGCCGCGCAGCAGCTCGTCGGTCACGAGTGTCAAGTACTCGCGGGGATTGAGCCCGTGCGAGACGCAGGTTGCCACGATCGTCAGGATGTTCGCGGTTCGTTCACCACCGACGTCTTCCCACACGAAGAGCCAGTTCCGACGTCCGAGCACCAACTTTCGCAGCTCGCGTTCGCGGCGATTGTTCGTCAGGGGGATGTTGCCATCGTCCAGGAACAGAATCAGACGCTTCCATTGGCGGTGGAGATAGCCGAGCGCCTTGCCCAGTTGGGTTTTTGGCGGAACGATCGCGCGCTGTTCATCGAGCCAGGTGCGTATCCCTTCGACGACTGCCTTGCTCTCGGTTTGGCGACGCTCGCGACGCTGCGCGGCGTTGTCGCCAGCTTTTCGCGACTCTCGCTCCGTCTCGAAAAGTGGAGCCATGAGCTTGACGCCTTCGAAGGCGATGCGATCTCCGCTGCGGGCGCAGGTCACCAATCCGCGACGTGCGTGAGCCCAACACCCGGGGCGCTTGCCCCCCTCGCGCTCGATGAAAGTCAGGATGTTGGTGCCGTCCACCTGAATGGTTCGCTTGGTGTTTCCCTCACCCAAGAATCGACGCACGCTGTTCGAATCCCCTGACGGGGAGTAGAAGAAGCTCACCCACAACGCGTTGGTCCAACCCCACATCGTGCCCGAGCGGATCCCATCGGGTGAATCACGGTCCAAAACAGGGATGCCGGTAGCATCTGTACCCAGTAACCCTTCGGAGCGCGTCTTGTCGTGAATCGCTCGAGCGAGCGGAGCGAGCAGGTTCAGATGCCTCGCCACCGCTCGACCGAGTGTCTGCGGAGCGATGTTCACGCCACTGCGCGAAAACCGCAGGCACTGTCGTTCGATGGGTTGATGCTCCAGAAACTTGTCGGCTGTCGCTTCGACGATGAGTCGATTGCCCAACACGCCCTTCTCGACGATCCGAGGAGGTGGTGGCGCCGCGACGATCGTTCCATCCAATGGGCACTTCACCGCTTCGTCCGTGCGGTGCACGACGACGACCTTCGCTGGGATCACGTCCAGGTACTCGCAGTGCGTGTGCCCCATCTTCTCCATCTGCATCCCGCACTTGGGACAACGTCTCAGGTCTTTGGGTACGCCATTGTACAGTGGGACACGTTCGAGATCGTCGGGCAGCCGGTTTCGACCAGGGGGCTTCGTTCTGCGCTTGTTGCCACGGGTTGCACCTGGTGCCCGTTCGGGTTTCGGCTCCGACTTCGGCTCCGTCTGCTTTGCGCTCGCCACCCACGGCAGTGCCAGTTGCGCTTCGAGCGCGCGCATTCTCTCCGACCGAGGTCTTGCGCGACGAAGGTTCGCCAACTGCTTGCTCAGCTCCGTGTTCATGTCTCGCAGACGTGTCACCAGCGCGACCACCGCAGAGACCAGACGGGCAAACTGCAACTCCTTGACCAGCTTCTGCAGCCAGTCCCGCAGCTCTTCCGGAGCGGTGTGAATCGTCGGCAATGCCTTGGACACTTCACTACTGTAGTGCCCGGTTCAGCGACGCTTGGTCGCACTTTTCTTCGGATTCGTTCAATGCGCCGATCAGCCGATCATCGGGCGCTTCGTCTCGGGGGTTCCCACCGTGGCCGACGCCTTGCCCGCTCCAAATCGATGCCCTCCAAAATCAATCCCAGTTCAGCCGCTTCGATGGTGCGCACCTCGATGGTTTCGTCGCTGGCCTGCTGAAAACGAAAACGCCCGCGCTCCAACCGCTTGTGACTCAGAACGAAGTGCAGGCGTTTCGGATGCGAAGACGCGCCTTGTGCGCGTGACCCACCCGTTCCACCCGCTCAGCGGACGGCAGCTCGCGTGCATCGGCGAGCGGTACAACCGGTACGGGACCCGGCTCCTGCTGCGCGTCGACGAAGATCAGGTTTGCTCGGTGCCGAAGCAATGGACCGACCTGGTGGCGCCTGATCCAGAGCTTGTCCTTGGGGCTCGCCGCGCGCTGTGTCGGGTTGCCGATCTCGTCGAACTCTCCGACTTGGTATCGCGGCTGGTCGAGGAAGGGCGCCGGGGTCAGATACGTAAAGACAATAACGCCGCACATGTAAAGGAAACTGCGCCGCAGGTCCCACAGGGTGAAGGCTTGCATCCCAGAATTCACGACAAAAAAATTCAAGAAGGGGGATCGTGTGCGCTTGACAATGCCCAGACAAGCGGCGTAGTTGTCGTTACGACCTGTCCGGAGATCGCATGCCCAAGCAAGGCAACCGCAAAGACCCCAAGACCACGGCGCTCGCCGAAGAGGGCACGTTGAACACGTCCCCCGACGTGGTCAGGGATCCGAAGTTCCAGGCCAGCGAATTCTTCGACCCACGTGACCTCGTCCAGGTCCGGTACGAGATGCTGCGTCGCGTATCGGTCGACAATGTATCGATCACCGATGCCTCGATGGAGTATGGAGTGTCTCGCCCGACGTACTACCAGGCCAAGGCGAGCTTCGACGCTGCGGGGGTTGCTGGACTCGTACCGAAGAGACGCGGCCCTCGTGGGCCGCACAAGCTTCAGGGAGACATTCTCGCCTTCATCGAGGAGCACGTCGTCCCTGGTGAGCCGATTCGAGCGCGCGAACTGGCAAAGCTGGTCCTGCATAGGTTTTCTGTCGTGCTTCACCCACGAACGATCGAGCGCGCGCTCGCGGGAAAAAAAACGCCGCAGCAAGAAGTGGCACTGGCGCAACGCAAGCCGAAGCGGGGGCGTCAGTGAGCAGGCAATACGAGACGTTGCGGGCCGCTGCACTGGGTGAATGCCTCCCGCTCGAGGCCAGGAATGGTCTATCTCTGTTCCTGCGACGCGGCATGTGGTCGTGGGCGCAAGCGGTCGTCGTCACCGGGACTGCGCCCCGTCCGGAACGATTTTCGCGTCTATCGTCGTCCGCCGCGGACGAACACCGAGAAGTCGTCCAGCTCCTTGCTGCGCTGTCTATGAGATCGAGGAAGCAGAGGAACCATGAACGAATCACGCAAAGTCCAGTCTCATCATCTCGAGCGTGACGCGTACCTGTACATTCGACAGTCGTCGATGAAGCAGGTTGTATCGAACATCGAGAGCACGAAACGGCAGTACGCACTTCGAGGGCGCGCGACGGCACTCGGCTGGGGTGACGATCGCATCGTCGTGATCGACTCCGACCAAGGAGAGTCAGGCGCGTCCGCTGCTTGGCGGGAAGGATTCCGGCAGCTGGTTACGGACGTCGGACTCGGGCGAGCGGGTATCGTGATGGGGCTCGAAGTCTCGAGGCTCGCGAGGAACAATGCCGACTGGCATCGGCTGCTGGAGATCTGCGCGCTGGCAAACACACTGATCCTCGACGAGGATGGCGTGTACGACCCGACAAGCTTCAACGACCGTCTGCTTCTCGGCCTCAAGGGAACGATGAGCGAAGCGGAGCTGCACGTGCTGAAGGCACGACTGCGTGGCGGGATCCTGAACAAGGCCCGGCGCGGCGAGTATCGCTGCGTGCTTCCCACTGGCTTCGTCTACGACGAGAGTGGTGCTGTCGTCCTCGACCCGGATGCGCGAGTGCGGGAGACGATCGCCCATTTCTTCGAGACGTTCACGCGCGTCGGCTCGGCGCACCAGACCGTCAAGGCGTTTCGGGCTGAGGGCCTTCACTTCCCATCTCGACTCCGCTCCCCAAGCGCTGGGGTAATCTTTCGCCCGCTCACGGCTTCGACCGCAATGCGCACTCTGAGCAATCCGCGATATGCTGGCGCCTACGCGTACGGTCAGCGTGTGTACGGCCGGACGCTGGAAGGAAAGAAGACGGCCCGAAAGCGTGCGACTGAAGAGTGGCTCGCGTGCATCCCCGGCGCTCACCCCGGGTACATCTCCTGGGAGCGGCACCAAGAGAACCTCCGGCTGCTCGCATCAAACGGTCATGGCTACGACGTCGCGCGAGCGTCGCCGCCTCGCGAAGGGAGCGCGATTCTGCAGGGGCGAGCAGTCTGTGGGCGCTGCGGGCAACACATGCGGGTGCGCTACAGAGATGCGCGCGGGAAGCTGGAATCCTGGTACGTCTGCGATCGTGCGACCGATTCCCGGGCGGAACCGAGCTGTCAATCGCTCGCGGGCACGCCGATCGATGAAGCTGTCGGGCGCGTGGTGGCGGAGAAGATGACGCCTACCGCCGTCGAGCTGGTGCTCGAGATCCGAAAGGAGCTCGAAACTCGGTACGAAGAAGCAGATCAGCTTCGATGCCGGGCGATCGAAACGGCCGAAGTGGATGCCGAGCTCTCGCGACGCCGTTTCATGATGGTCGACCCGGCGAACCGGCTCGTAGCGGACACCCTGGAGGCGGATTGGAACGAGAAGCTTCGCACATTGGCGCAGGTGCGCGATGAACGGGAACGCGCACGTGTAGAGGATCGACCTGCTGTGGACGATGCGCTTCGCGAGCGTCTCGTCGCGATGACGACCGACTTCAACCGCCTGTGGTCCGACCCATCGACTCCGAACCGCGAGCGGAAGCGAATGCTCGCCTACCTGGTCGAGGATGCGACGCTCGTGAAGCTCCCCGAGGCCGGGACCACGAAGATCCATCTCCGCTTCCGAGGCGGCCAAACGACGACGCTCACGACAGTGAACCCGAAGCCGTCCTGGCAGAAGGTAAAAACACCGTCGGAGATCGTCGAGCTCGTCGACAAACTGCTCGACGATCACATGTACGACGAGATCGCCAACGAGCTGAACGCGCGCGGGCTCCGTCCCGGTGGATCGGCATGGCCTGGAAGAGGCGGCTCGCAATTTACGGCAGGACGCGTGCAATACATCGTGCACACCTATGGCCTCCGCCTGCGACGCGACCGACTTCGCGCTCGCGGGCTGCTCACCAAAAAGGAACTTGCGGCCCGTCTCGGGATCCACGAGCACACGCTGACCAGCTGGGTGAAGCATGGCATCATCACGGCACACCCGTACAACGGCCACGCATGGCTCTACGAGGAGCCCGCCGACCCTCCGACGAAGCACTGCAGTCGCTGGGACCGGCTCACCGATCGAGCGGCGCGTCGCAAGTCGCGGGCCGGAACCAAGACTCTCAATTCGAACTGAAGGAGGTGCAGTATGAAGCCGGTTGGTTCGTCCACATCGCGATCCCGTTGCGGTCCCAGTACACGATGCGGACTCGGTCGCGCCGGCGCGTGAAGAAAATGAAAAGGTGCCCGTCGAAGATGTCCTCGCCAAGCACATCACGCACCAGCGTCATCAGACTGTCCGGACCTTTCCGTCCGTCGATGACACGCGTGGCAAGGAATAGTCGAACGCTCGGAGGCAAGTTGAACACTCAGCTCTCCAAAGCCGAAACGATTCGACGAAGCGCGCCCGTGTCGACCCGTTCGCTCACCCGAATTCGGTGCCCACAACGCAACTCGATCTCGATCTCCGCACCGCGGTGGCTCATCACCGAACGTACGAAGTCGCCGATCCACGTCCTGCAAGATCGCAAGATTGCGCCGACAAGGCGTGAATGAAGAAGCAAAGCAAGGTGGAGGCGCTCAGGCGCCGAGTGGAAACGGAGCGGGCTGCGAGCACGGGAGTGTGGCCACGGTACTCCGAGGAATTGAAACGAGACGTAGTGGCTTTGGCAGACGAGCCCGGCTGGAGCCTGGCGCGCGCGAGCAAAGCAGTGGGGCTGGCC
>JBNKGC010000292.1:0-6279 GCA_050289625.1 Polyangiaceae bacterium
CTGTATGACTTGTTAAACTGGTCACATCCCTTTCTAATTCGAACCAGTGGATTTGTAACAAGGAAAAGCGGAGAAGCGATACATCAAACATGCGCTTCCGGACTCTGACGCCTCCGCCGCTGCATTGGCAGCCCGAGCCCGAGCCCGCCGCTGCCTCCGCCGGCGGTCCCTGCGCCTCGATGACGACGACGACGCAGCGGCGGCAACTCGGGCGGGGGAAAGTCGACCGACAACAATCGGGCGCAGAACCGCCGCCGCGGCGGAGGCAGACGCTCATCATCGTCGCGCAATGGCCGAGATGGCCGAGATGGCAGAGGTGGTAGCGGCGGCGGCCGCGGCGGGGCTCGCGGCAACGGCAGGCGTGCCTCCAGCCGAGTCTCGCGCTCCGTACCCATCACCGAGGTCGTGAAAGAGGGCGATCAGGTCATCGTCCAGATCTCGAAGGAGCCGATCGGGACGAAGGGCGCCCGGGTGACGAGCCACGTTTCGCTCCCCGGTCGCTACTGCGTGTTTCTGCCGACCGTCGAGCACACAGGGATCTCCAAGCGCATTGGCTCGGCCCGTGAGCGCCAGCGCCTCCGGAAAGTGCTCGACACGATGAAGCCGAAGACGGGCGGAATCATCGTGCGCACGGTGGCCCAAGGCCTCACCAAGAAGTCTCTCAAGGCGGATCTGGGTTACCTGATCCGCCTCTGGGCCGACGTGTCCAAGAAGGTCGAAAACGCCAAGGCGCCCAAGGAGCTCTACACGGAGCTCGATCTGGTGCTGAAGACGGCGCGCGACCTGTTCACCGACGACATCCAGAAGATCGTCATCGACAGCCCCGAGCAGTACGGCCGCTTGGTGCGCTTCGTCGAGATGTTCTTGCCGGAGCGAGTGAAGGACATCGAGCTCTACGAAGGGGAAGAGCCCATTTTCGACGCCTACGGCATCGAAGACGAGATTGCGCGCGCCCTGAGCCGCAAGGTGCCGCTCCCGAGCGGTGGCTACCTGATCATCGATCAGGCCGAAGCGCTCACGGCGATCGACGTGAACACCGGTCGCTACGTCGGCAAGGGCAGCAAGGACCTCGAAGAGACCGCGCTGAAGACGAACCTCGAGGCGGTCGAGGAGATCGCCTACCAGCTCCGCTTCCGCAACGTGGGCGGCCTGGTGGTGCTCGATCTGATCGACATGGAGGCCGCGCAGAACCGCGACAAGGTGTATCGCGCGCTCGAGTCCGCTCTGAAGAAGGACAAGGCGAAGACCACGATCAATCGCATCAGCGATCTCGGCCTCATCGAAATGACGCGCAAGCGCACCCGCGAGAGCCTGAGCCGCACCATGCACGAGCCGTGCTTCTACTGCGACGGCACGGGGCACATTCAGTCCCGTTCCACGATCACCTACGAGATCCTGCGGCAGATTCGACGCGAGCGAGATTCGCTCCCGGGCTACTCCGTGGTGGTCAACGCGCACCCGGCGATCATCGATCTGATGCAGGGCGAGGAACGGGAGGCGGTCAAAGAGGCAGAGCGCCTCTACACCCGCCGCATCAAGCTGGTACCCCGCAAGGAGTACCACATCGAGCAGTTCGACCTGCGCGGCGAGTGACCGCGCGTGCCCTCGGCCGAGAGCCGGGGGCACCCCGCGCGTCGATGCCGCGGACGTAGGCCGGGGGCATCCAACCTTTGTGTGGACTGCGCGAAAAACTGTACGGCGACGAAACCGTGGTTCGACGAACCGTGGTTCGACGAACACGACATCGAGTGAGCGAGCGTCGGGGCAACCGGAGGCGGGGGTTCCTCGCGCCCAGCACGAAAAGCCGCCCGGGGAAACCCCGCGCGGCTTACGTGAGTTCTTTCGAGGCCCTCCTGGACGGTCGCGCCTCGAAGGAACGAAGGCTCACTTCTTCAGACTGTTGCGCCGGCGACGATTGCGAGCCGCGCGCTTGGCGTTCTTGCGAGCGCAGCGGCTGCGGTTGGTCTTCCGGGGGCCCTTGGTCTTGATGCCGGGGAGAAACATGGGAGGCGACCTATACGGTGGACCCGCCGCTCAAGCAAGTGTCGGGCCCCTGCCGGGCGCCCAAAACCGCGATCTTCGCACGGGAGGGGCGAATCAGTCGCCCAAATCGAGGGGTTCCTCGTCGCCCGCCGTTTCACCGACCGGTTCAGCATCTCCCTCGGGAGTCGTCCCGCCGGCATAGACGCCGCCCGCACAAGGGACGAGCACGTCGTCGTCGACGCAAACGTCGAGCCGCTGCGCGAGGCCCTCGTTGTAGAGCTCGAACGCCGTCTCGCGCTCCCGGGCCGCTTCGGCCATGTGCGAGCTTCCGACCAGCCCCACACCGAGCCCCGCGAGGCTGAGCACCGTACCGACACCAAGGCCGATCCACATCGGCGTCAGATCGAGGTCGCCCGTCTCCGAGTCGGTAGCGCCGAGGATGAGGAGCGGCGATACCGCCAGCACACCGAGGCCGGTGTACATCATGACAGCACCCGTCGTGCTGTACGGCTTGCCCGCGTCGTATTCGTCCTTGCTGCGCTGCGCGGCTTTTCGCGCGGCCGATTCCTCGTGGAGAACCGGGACGAGATCCTCCGCGTAGTAAACCCGCTCACCGTTGTTCAATTGGAGGTAGTCCACCGAGCGCGAGGCCCCGACGACGCCGCCGTACTGGTTCGTGTAGGTGATGTGCGTCTCGCGTTGCGAGACGGCGCGCATCTTGTCGAACGCCTTCACCCGCTCCTGGTCGGAAGCGGAGTCGCTGGGAGCTTCGAGCTTCACGTGGCGCGGGCTGGCGCAACCACCGGTGGTCAAGGACAGCATCAGGCAACCCGCAGTCGCCGTTCGGAGAAGTGAGCTGGACATCGCGGGGCACCGTAGACGAATTCTCCATGGCGCGTCGAGACCGCACGTGAACGAAGTGACCACCGCACGTGACTGCTGGGTCAAGCAGCCGTTCGGCCAAGCAACCGTTCGTTCAAGCAGCCGTTCGTTCAAGCAGCTTTGCCGAGGGCTGCCCGGGCGAGCGGACTTTTCGGCGACCGCGCTGGTATGCGCGCACAGTGCGGCCCGTGTGCGCCCTGCCTCCGGTGGGGGAGCCGCGGGGTCTCGACCGGTGACCGCGTCCGCTAGATCACCCGTAAAGCGCCCGTCGGAGCGTGCCTACCTCTGAATGCGGACCGTCGATGACAGCGCGTCGTCAGCCTGCCGCGTGAACTTCTGGAACGCGGCGTACTCGGTGGGGCGGACTCGCCCCGCGGCCAGCGTGACACTCCGATCGAGCTTGAGGGACGAGGCGGTGACCGCATCCCGAACGGCGACTTCGAGATCACCGTACGAATAGCTGCGCGCCTCGGGCGCCGTCGCCACACGAGTACCCTGGGGGAGCTCCAGGGAAAGTTCCAGGCTCTGGCGGCTGGCTTCGCTCAGGAGCAGCGGCGTGGCCCGCTTCGAAAGCGTCGCGAAGCTGGCGAGCGTCGGCATGAAGGGCGGAGAAATGAGGAGTCGACTATCCGCTCGCATCGCCAGGTGGGGCACAAACACATCGACCACCAGGATAAGTGGCTTGTCGAGGTCTTGGACGTCCTTGACCTCGAAGTTCTTCAGTCGAGCCCCCTCGAGGCTCCGCCCGAGCAGGTTCGACTCGATCACGTTGCCCAGTTGGTTTTCGGGGATTTGCGAGAGCGCGTTCCGGATTTGCGCGGCGTAGCGACCGAAGAAACGAAGCTCCAGATCGAGCTCGGCCGAACCGTCCATCCCCAGCTTGCCGGACCCGACGTAGCGGATCGAGTCGTCCACGCCGCTTTCCGGCACCCTGATCGCCTGGGTGTCGTTGCCGAGCAGGAGGTAGGCTTCCTGACCCCGCACGTGGGCCGGGACGTAACCGAAGGGGGCATACTTGTCACCGACGGTGAGGAAGATCGGCCCCTCGTTTCCTTCCAAACGCAGCACCGGAATCAGGTCCTGATGTGCCTCGGAGAGAGGCCCATCCGGTGGAAGTGCGAGGCGACTCTTGGCGAGCACGTAGTTCGTCTCGATGCCGAGGGCCTTGCACAGAGTCATGTAGCCGCGCCAACGATTGCCGTTGCGTCCCACGATGACCCTTCGCCCATCGGACTCTTCGCCCTCCTCGACGCTATCGACCACCCAACGATAGAGGCGCTTCGCTCGCTCGGTCTTCCGACTCGCGGGGATGCCCTCCACGATCCCCTCGGCGATGCGAACGATGCGGGGGTCGACAGGGGTCAGATCCACCAGGTTTCTGCTGGTGCGGATCAGGCGTTCGTCGAAGTCGACGCCCCACCCGACCGCAACGCGGGGCAAGAACTCGGACGCCGGGGGGCTGAGCGGCTCGGCGGGGGCCGCCGGACTGAAGTCCACCCGCCACCGACGCACAACGAGCGGACCGTCTCGGGTGATCTCCGGTTCGGGCACGCCGTTGCGCGTCTCCACGATCAGGTTCTTCTCCGCCGGTGAGACGACCACGAACTCGCTGCGCGCGTAGGCGATGTTCTCTTCGCGGAAAAACCACGCGGGTCCCAGATACGAGGTGCCCGTGCCGTCACCCCAGCTGGAAACGATACGCTCCGTTTCGACGTAATCGCCGATCTCGAGGTGCGGCATGGTGACCGTGGGCTTTTCGGCCACGAACTCGGGTTCGAGGATGCGTCCGTCTTTCTTGATGACCCGCTGCTGAAGGGTCAGCCCTTGCCCCTTCGGGAGCTCCGAAAAGCGCTTGATGCCCTCCTCGCTCTGAATGCGCACGACCTCGTGTTCGAGCATTCGGCTCGAACCGTCAGCCCGCACCCAAACGGCCCCGTAATCCAAAACGCGCGCAGCGGTCCCCGGCAAGTGCTTGCCGACTGCTTCGTACTGCCGAATCACCTCGCGAGCGTCGATGCGGTAGGGTTCGAGCGCTGTCATGCCTTCGAGCAGATCCACCGCCTCTTCGACCATCGTCGCATCGCCTCCGGCCTGCACGGTGTCCGCGAGGGTCTTGGCGAGCACGTCCTGGTCACCCCGTGCGAGCTTCGCGTCTGCCAGAGCGAGTCGCGAATGCACGTCCCGCGGTTCCTTCTTGATCGCGGCCTCGAGCTTCTTCCAGACGTCCTCCGGGTTCCCTGCACGAACCAAGACGTCGTAGGTGCGCTCGGCCAGATCCTTGCGATCGGGGCGTCGATTGCCCAGGCGACGCAGCTCGGCCAGGGCCGCCTGATAGTCCCGCCGCTCGAGCGCGCGCTGCAGAGGAACCTCGGTGTCAGGCTGAATTTTCACGAGGCGAGCGAGCAGCGCATCGGCTTTGTCGTGCGCACCTTCGGAGTCGTACAGGTCGATGCCGATCTCGATGGCGTCCGTGCTGTCCGGGAATTGCTTCACGAGTTCTCGGGCTGCCCGCTTGACCTCGGGAGTCCAACCGAGGCTCCCGTAGGAACGCACGAGCGAGTACCGAAGGGCCGGCACCTCCGGGAACTGTCGCACCAACTGCTCGAGCGGATCGACGGCGGCGATGGGGCCACGCTGGTTCGCTTCCCAGAGCGCAGTACTGAGCCGAGCCTGCCAGAGGGCCGGGTCGTGCTCCGCGGCGCGGGTGTGAAGCTCGTGCATGAGATCCTGCGTTTGGCTGCGGTCGAAGATCGGATCCGCTTCGACGAAGTCGGCCGAAGCCAGCAGCGCCACGCCCGTGGACTTCTCAGGTTCCTTGACGAGCGGCTCCGACAGGACCGACGCTACGTCGGCCTCTCCCTCGATGGCGGCCAGCTGGGCCGCAACGAATCGCGACACGTCGTCGGGAGGATCGATCACTCGGCCGTCCCGAACGTAGCGCATGAGCACGTTGGGATCGGCGAGCACAGTCGGGGGTGTCAGCGTGTAGCCGGACGAGGCGCGATCATCGGTCTCGAAGGTGGCGGGTCGTCCGTCGAGACCCACCAGGCGGAGGTTCGTGTTGGGCGAGGCGAGACGAGCCAAGACGCGGTGTCGCCCTGGCTCGAGGCGCAGAGCGACGCCGAACTTCGGCCAGATCCCCCAGGTGCGCACGTCGCGGTCGAGAACCAGATGGTCGTCCACCCAAATCCGCGTCGCGCCGCTCGCCGTGAGGACCACGTCCTGGGGTTCGGTCACCGTCACGAAGGTTTCCGCGTAGAACGTCCCCGTATTCACCGGCTCGTCGGCTTCGATCATGGCCAGGCCTACGGCGCCGCCCAGGGTGTGGCCGTAGGAGGCCGCTCGCACGTAGCCCACCGGCTCGCCGTCGCGCAGGACGATCTCGCCGTGGAACATCATCGGCTCGGGATCCTC
>JBNKGC010000293.1:0-6214 GCA_050289625.1 Polyangiaceae bacterium
GGCACGTGGCGCGTCGCCCCCATCTGTGCGAGCGCGTCGACGTGCAGCGTCTGCGTCGGGAATGCGAACGCTACACCGAGATTCTTGGCGAGACGCATGATCTCCAAGAACACGTTGTGTCGCTCGCGAAGCTCCGCCGACCACGACGCTACTTTGAAGAAGAAGTACACCATCACATCGAGGGAGTGCGCGCCGAACCCGGACATGTGCACCTCGTAGTAGTCCTTGCGGGTGTACTCGTTGGCCTGAATGATCGCGCGGATGCCTTCAACGAAAGCCTGCATCTGCTCCGGCGTCGTGTCGTAGGTCAGGTTCAGCGTGACGAAGGTTCGCCGGTACTCGCGGCGTCCAAAGTTGTCGATGGCCGCCTCAGTGAACTTCGCGTTCGGGACCGTCACGAGGGAGTTGTAGAAAGTTCGGATGCGCGTCGAACGGAACCCGACCTCCTCCACGATTCCTTCGACTCCCGAGATCACGACCCAATCACCGATCTGGAAAGGCCGATCGACGAAGATCATCACGCTGCCGAAGAGGTTCGCGATGCTGTCCTTGGCGGCCAAGGCGACAGCCACACCACCGATACCGAGCCCCGCGAGCAACGACCCGACGTTGACGTTCAGGTTCTGAAGAATGAAGAGAACGCCGGCGACAACGGTGACCACCTTCAGCGCCTTGCGCACGAGGGGCACGAGCTGGTCGTCGAGCTTGGACTCCGTCTTCGCGGCCTTGGCCGCCATTCGATCGGCCAAGACGTCGACGACCTTGTAGGCCGCCCACACGATGGAGACGACCACCATGACGCGAACGGCCACGCTCAGCGCCATGGCCGCTCCGTAGGGCAAGCGAAGCTGCGGATAGGTGACCCGGAGCATGGCGGCCATCACCAACGTCGCGCCTGGAGACGCGAAGGCGTCCACGAGGTGCGCCGCGCCGGAGGTGCCGATCTTCTCCACCAGGCCTTTGACTCGTCGCTTGACGACGAACTGGATCATCGTGCGGACGACCAGACCCAGGACGAGGATCAGGGCGATGGCGAGGAACTGCCAAACCTCGACTCCCAGCAGATCGCTGCGCATCCAGGTCGGCAGATCTTCGATGAAGTTTTCGGGAATGATGGAGGTTTGCACGTCCAGCATGGCCACCCGATCGAGCGACATGCGCGTCCAGAGCCACTGTCCCTCGTCGTTCCGCGCCACGACGAGCCCTGGCAGGCTGAGGTGCGGAGACAGCTCTGCACGCCCGGTGCGCGGATCGCTCCAGTCCGGCTCGTCGCTGAGCCGACTCATGTCCACGTACAGGGCGCGTGAGTCGTAGACCCCCTTGAGCTGCTGGGCCGCCTTCTGCAAGGTGGTTTGCGATCGCCCCTCACGCGCCAGACAGGTCGTTGCCTTGTGCAGGTCGAAATGCCCTGGCTGTTGCCAATAGAACACCGTGTCGACAGCCCGGCGCGGGGTCGAGCAGTCCTCCGGAGGGGGGGCGACACCCGCCGCGTCGGGCGACTCGCTCCCTGCGGGGTTGGGAGACGCTGCCCAAGCGACACCCGAAGTGGTCAGAAACAAGAAAAGCAACCACAGCGCACGCATCTCAGAACCTCGTCTTCCCCATGCTCAAAACCTTTTTGAAGTGCGCCGCAGAAACTGGCTGCACACTCAGCCGAGGACGCATCACGAGAGGCATCTCGGCCAAGCTGGGCTCCTCCTTGATCGCCTGGAGCGTCACGGGGCATTCGAGCGCTCGCACCGGGGCGACGTCCACCGCGCTCCAGTCTCCTTCGCGCGCCGTCGGATCGGGGTAGGCCTCCCGAGCGATCTCGACAACCCCGACGACCTCCTTGCCTTGGGTCGAATGGTAGAACAGGGCGTAGTCCCCCTTCTTCATGGTGCGGAGGTTGTTGCGCGCCCCATAGTTGCGCACACCGTCCCAAACTCCGCGCTTTTCTTTGACCAGATCGTCCCAGGAGTAGCTCGCCGGCTCACTCTTGAGAAGCCAATAGCTCCGGGCCATCCGTTCCTCCTCGAGGCTCCATGGGAGAGCCGCGCGCGGGCACCCTTGCCCCGATGAAGAGCGAAATCAAGCCGCTCAACTAGCAACCGGGCGTCGTCGGG
This sequence comes from Polyangiaceae bacterium, assembly GCA_050289625.1. Classification (GTDB taxonomy): domain Bacteria; phylum Myxococcota_A; class Polyangia; order Polyangiales; family Polyangiaceae; genus NIC37A-2. The sequence continues at coordinate 2,106 of JBNKGC010000293.1, forward strand.
AGGCGATCCATTCGACGGCGGCGACGGCCAAGAGCCCCGCGATCATGAGGCCGACCACGGTGAAGTCGAGAGACTCCGGCCAGAACGGAGTGGCCTCCACCACCTTCATCTTGCCTCGAACCTCCTGGTACACGAGATGCTGGAAGGGCCAAATCCTCCAAAGGCTCCCGACCAGAAGCCCGCTCAGAAGCGCGATCATCGTGTCGTGCCAGCGACGGAGTAGCCAGCCGAGAAAGCGCGAGAACGCGGCGATGCCCACCAAGCAGCCGAGCGCAAACGGTACGACGACTCCGAGAGCGCTCAGATCGAAATGGATCAGCCGCTCGACGGCCCCAATCACGTATTCGTACTTGCCGAGAATCAAGAGGATGAACGAGCCGCTGATCCCGGGAAGCAGCATGGCGCAGATCGCCACCATTCCCGCAACGAAGAGGAACAGAGGATTTTCGGGCGTGCTCACCGGCACCAGGTTGACCACGGCGAAGCCGAGCACCGCGCCGAGCGCCATGGCCCCAAAACGCGAAGCATTCCAAGTGGGGATGCGGCGGGCCAGAACGAACACGCTCGCTAGCACCAATCCGAAGAACACCGCGTACACGAGCGTCGGGTGCTCCTGAAGGAGACGAGGAAGGCCGACCACCTTGATCATCACGACCACGGCGAGCGCGATACCGAACCCGAGACAGGCGACGAACCGAAAGTGCACTCGTGAAAGCACCTCGGCAAACCGCAAGCGGAGCAGCGCCTGAATGGCTGCCTTGTCGATGGAGTTGATGGCGGCCAGGAGCTCTTCGTAAATGCCACACGCCACCGCCATCGTGCCGCCCGACACGCCCGGGACGACGTCAGCGCTCCCCATGGCTATCCCGCTTCCGACGATGCGCGGAGCTTCGCTCCAAGCGATGTCGCCGGGGGGAATCGTGTCACGAGCATGGTGCTCCGGAGGCCCGCTGGTCGTGGACGTCGTCGAGGTCGAGTTGGTCATCGGGGCGGCGAGACTACAGGGAAAACCGCCTCAGCGCAGCTCGATGACCACCGGACAATGGTCGCTCAAGCGACGGTACGCCGGCAGCTGATTTTCCGCCCGTCCCGGGCGACATCCGAGCTCGGCGCAATAGCCCGAGACAGACGCGGGCCCGGAAAGCCGCCCCATCACACCTGCGGTCCCCGCAAACCGATCCAGCAGGCTCCCCTCGCCCCGGTAGTACTCACTGCACGTGGCGTCGCTGGGAACCCACTTCGCTCCCGAACGAGAAAGAATGGCAGCAAACTCTTCTTGCTCCGCCCGCGCCTCCAAGCGCGGACTGCACCGAACGCATCCCATCGCATTGAAGTCACCGGCAAAAATGACCTCCGAAGCGCCGTCCGTACGAACATCCGCGATGGCTCTCCCAATGGCTTCGAACGACTGACGGCGAAGCTCGTGCGAGCGCCGGTTCGATCCGCTCTTGAAATGAACCGAGACGACGTGAAACCGCTGCTCCCCATCGAAGCGAAATTCGACGGCAAGACCCGGCCGCAGTTGATCCTGACAGGGTTTGCCGTGCGGGTTGAGGGCGGCGATGGTCTTCGGTGTCCCGGCTCGAACCCGCGCCGCATTCCACAGAAAGCCCACGTGCTGACTGGCCTCGCTGGGACAGTCGTCAAAAGCAGCTTTCCACCGCCCATCCGTCAACCGATCGAGCTCCTTCAGGAGGCGCTCGGTGCTCCACCGCGCCCGCGGTAGCGTCTTCATTTCCTGAACGGCCAGTACATCGACATCCAACGCAGCGATGGCGCACGCGAGCCACGTGAGGTCCGTGCCTTCGCTCCCCGCAGGCGCCTTCTTGCCCGGCTTGCCATCGGGGTACCAGCGCAAGTTCCAGGTCCCCAATCGGGGCGCGCGACCCGCGCGTCGGTCTCTCAGGTGCTTTCGGCAGGCCTCGGGCGACGCCCAAGGGGAGCCCGCGCCCACGAGGCCGGGCGGTTCCGCTCGCTTCGCCACGGTCTGGCCCCGGTTCTCGATGCGCTCTTTCGCGACGTAGCGCCGGGAAATCCATCCCTCGCTCGATTGACCCCAGCGGATGCGAAGCCACTTCCCGTCCTCCGTTTCGTCGACGATTCGTGCGTCGGCGCCGTCCGGAGCACGGGAGCTCACCCGGCTATCGTGAGCCCGCGGATGCACCGGAACGCCCAGCGGATGACTCGCCCTCAGTCGCACCAACTGTTCCGACGGCGCGCGAGGAGTCGACCGGACGCTCGCAGACGGACTCGAATCGCTTCGCCCGTTCTCCGACGGGAACGCATTGCTCTCGTGTGTTGGCTCTTTCGAAACTGCTTCCGAATTGCCGATGCCCCGATCCGGGCAGGCGACGAGCAAGAGTGCGAGCGCCAGGACGGCCCAGCGAACCATCAGGCCTCCGGCTGCGGCGAAGGCTCAGCGCCGGTGGCCCGCTGGCGAACGGCGAGCAGCCCCTCGAAAATCACCCAAACTTCGAGCGCCAGGATGATCGCCCCGATGCTCAAGAGCAGGTAGTTCCCCTCGCTCAGGTACTTCGCGAGGTTTCCGAACATCGAAGCCCCGGCGACGGCGAGCACGAAGATCATGGGCACTCCCGTGTAGAGCCAAGGGCGTCCCGCCCGCTTCAGCCAGACGGTCACGACCACGAGCGAGAGACCGGCGAGAATTTGGTTCGTGGCTCCGAACAGTGGCCAGAGCGCCCCTTCGGTGCCCGTGAGGTAAAGCGCTAGAGGCACGAGAACGGCAATTCCACCCGCGACATAGCGCTGTTCGAGCCCAGCGATCCCATACATTTCCCCGAGCTCACTCAGGATGTATCGCTGAATACGCACACCTGTGTCCAGACTCGTCGCCGCAAACGAGATCACCATGACCGCCACCAGCACTTGGGCGGCTCCACTCGGCAAGCCCAGCGCGCCCAGGAAGGTGGCACCTCCCTCGACGAAGGCTCCGATGCCACCTTTCTCTGCCGCGCCGAACGAGTGGTAGTGTTCGGCCCAGTTCGCGACCCCGGCACTTACCGCCAGTGTGGCGATGAGCGCGACCAGGGCCTCGCCGAGCATCGCTCCGTAGCCGATCAGGCGCGCATCCGGGGCCGCAGAGATCTGCTTGCTCGTGGTGCCGCTCGCGACCAGTCCGTGAAAGCCACTGATTGCTCCGCAGGCAATCGTCACAAACAAGAACGGCAGAATGGACGGCGCATCGGGGGGCGGCACCGCCACCGCCGGGGCAGTGATGGTCGGTTGCGCGATCAGGATTCCCGCGATCAACGCAGCCAGGCCCACGAACAGCTGGTGGCTGTTGATGTAGTCGCGGGGCTGAAGCAGGAGCCAGACCGGCAGAACGCTCGCCACGAAAGAGTAGGCGAGGAGGAGCACGACCCAGACCGCGTGTTCGTTTTTCGCGCCAACCCAAGCTCCGAGGGACAGAGGCACCTGCTCGCCAACGAAGACCATCGCGTAGAGCGAAACGAGCGCGAGCAACGAAGGGACGAGGAGTTTGACGCCCTTCTTGTAGCAAGCCCACCCGAGCAAGAGAGCAACGATGATCTGGAAGTTGACCGGAAGGACAGCACCGGGCTGAGCCACGAACAGGGTGGCGATCGCCTTGGCGAACACCGCGATCACCAGCGTGACCAGGAAGAAGATCACCAGCAAAAAGAGGGGGCGCGCGCGCGGGCCGATCACCTGAGCGCTGATTTGCCCCACGCTCTTGCCCTGGTGACGTACAGACAGCACCAGCGTCGAGAAATCGTGCACCGCGCCCATGAACACGCTGCCCACCACGATCCAGACCAGGGCGGGCACCCAGCCCCACACCACGGCGATCGCCGGGCCGATGATCGGCGCTGCACCCGCGATCGACGCGTAGTGATGTCCGAAGAGCACGGGCCGCGGCGTGGGGACGTAGTCGATGCCATCCGCCATTTCCCGCGCTGGCACTTGCTCTTGATCGCGAAGGTCGAAGACGAGACGCGCCAGCCGTCGCGAGTAGAAGACGTACCCGAAACCGAGAAAAACGAGCCCTGCAAGGCAAACCCAAGCCGCATTCATGGCCCGCCGATCATAGCTAGATCCCGGCGCGAAAGGGCGCTTCGAGCGTCGCGCAC
>JBNKGC010000294.1:0-6171 GCA_050289625.1 Polyangiaceae bacterium
CGTCGTTGCTCATCATGCATTCGCCACTCGACGAGACGGTCGGTATCGACAATGCCGAGCGCATCTTCAGGGCGGCGCGGCACCCGAAGAGCTTCGTCTCCCTCGACGACGCGGGCCATTTGCTCACCCGCAAAGGTGACGCGGACTACGTGGCCGACGTCCTTTCCGCTTGGGCCGCAAGGTACCTGCCTGACAGCTCTGCGGATGAGGTCGTCCCGGGAACGGACGGCTGGGTCGAAGTCTCCGAGACGGGCGCCGGTCGCTATACTCAGACCGTGCGTTCGGGGCGCCATGAGCTCGCGGCGGACGAGCCTACTTCGGTGGGGGGGGACGACCGAGGACCGAGCCCGTACGAATGGGTCCTGGGCGGGCTGGGCGCGTGCACGTCGATCACCCTCCGCATGTACGCCGATCGGAAGAAGCTGCCACTCGAGCGGGTCAGCGTTCGTCTGCGCCACCAAAAGGTCCACGTCGAAGATTGTGCGGACTGCGAGTCCCAAGTCCGGAAGCTCGACGACATCGAGCGCGTGATTCGTCTCTACGGCGATCTGTCGCAGGAGCAGCGAGCGCGCCTCATCGAGATCGCCAACCGCTGCCCGGTGCACAGGACCCTGGAGTCCGAAGTACGGATCCGGACGAGTGAGGCTTCAGAGTGAGGCTTCAGAGAGCGGCAGCAGCCTGTAGCCGATCCGTGCCTAGCAACCGCGAGGGGCTGAAGCGGAAAACCCTCGAGCCAGAAACATCACGCTTTCGATCGGGTAGGGTCGCGCAATTTGCGGTGGCGCTTGTCCACGGCTGACAGACTGCGCACGCCGTCCGTCCCCTGGGAGCCGAGGTCCGTCTCGAACCAAGCCGCGAGGATCTCCTTGGCCATGTCGTCGGAAAGGGTGCGGTTCGACAGGCAGAGCACGTTGGCGTGATTCCAGATGCGTGCCGCGCGAGCTGCGCCGGGGTCGCCACACAGCGCGGCGCGAATCCCAGCGATCTTGTTCGCTGCCATGCTGATGCCGGTTCCAGACCAGCAGGCGAATACCCCCTCGTCGCAGACTCCCGTGCTCACGGCGAGGGCCGCTTCCTCAGCGACAGTGGCCCACGGCTCGTCTCTACCGGTTACGAGAGCTCCAAACGCCACGAGCGTATGGCCGCGGGCCTCGAGCTCGCGGCGAATCGTTTGGTGCACGGGGTACGGTTCGTCCGAACAAACGGCGATCTTCACCTTCCACGAAGTACCACCGCGCGACGGACGGTGCCACGAGCGCCTGCCTAAGGAAAAGGGACCCCGATCCGGTCCGACGTCACTTGCGGGAGCGCCGCTTTCGGTCCGGCTCGTGAGGGCTGCGAACGACTCCTCGGTGATGCACATCTGCGCGTCATGCGGAGGGAACCGGGTCCCGGGATGAGCAAAGTGTCAAACGCGTTGGCGGTCACGTACGCGCCGCCGTCACGAGCGAGCGGCGAGCGACTCGGCTGATCTCGAGGTCGGATGGGTCGACCGGTAAATCGTTTGTCGCTCAGTCCAGCTGGCTCACATCGCGTACCGCGCCTCGCGCGGCACTCGTTGTCATTTTCGCGTAGGCACGCAGTGCCTGAGAAACGACGCGGTCGCGGTTCGGCTTCCACGCGTCCCTACCCTTCGCGTCCATGGCCTCGCGTCGCTCGGTCAGAGCATCTTCGCTGATCGCCAGGTGGATCCGGCGGGCGGGGATGTCGATTTGAATCGTGTCCCCTTCCTCGATGAGGCCAATCGCGCCGCCCTCCGCCGCCTCGGGTGAGGCGTGTCCGATGCTGAGGCCGCTCGTCCCGCCGCTGAAACGCCCGTCCGTGAGCAGCGCGCACGCCTTGCCGAGCTGTTTGCTCTTCAAGAACGACGTCGGGTACAGCATTTCCTGCATGCCAGGTCCGCCTTTCGGCCCCTCGTAGACGATCACCACCACGTCGCCGGCTTCGATCTGGTCCTCCAGGATTGCGCTGCACGCGGCATCCTGCGAGTGGAAGACGCGCGCGCGCCCGTCGAATTTCAGGATCGATTCGTCGACCCCTGCGGTCTTCACGATGCACCCCTCGAGAGCGATGTTGCCGTAAAGCACGGCGAGGCCGCCGTCCTGGCTGTAGGCGTGCTCACGCTCGCGAATGCAGCCGGTCTTCTCGTCAGTGTCGGCTTCCTTGAAGTACTTGTCCTGGCTGAACGCGACCGTTGTGCGCACTCCGCCGGGAGCTGCGAGAGCGCGTTTCTTCGCAGCCTCGGTGGCGGTCGGGCGACGGATGTCGTTCTGGTCGAGGGCTTCGCCCATGGTCGCGGCATGCACCGTCGATACCTTACGCTTGATCAGGCCGGCTCGGTCGAGGGCGCCGAGAATGGTGAAGATGCCGCCGGCCCGGTGCACGTCTTCGATGTGGTACTTCTGGGTGGCTGGAGCCACCTTGCAGACGTTCGGCACGACGCGGGAGAGTCGATCGATGTCCTTCATCGTGAAGTCCACGCCCGCCTCTTCGGCGATGGCGAGCAGGTGAAGCACGGTGTTGGTCGACCCGCCCATGGCGATGTCCAGAGTGATGGCGTTTTCGAATGCTTCGAAGGTGGCCACACCGCGGGGCAGGATGGCGTCGTTGCCCTGGAGGTAGTGCTCTTTGGCCATCTCCACGATGCGCCGCCCGGTTGTCTCGAAGAGCTCCCAGCGCGTGGCATGGGTCGCCAAAATCGTTCCGTTGCCCGGCAAACCCAGTCCGAGCGCCTCGTTCAGGCAGTTCATGCTGTTGGCGGTGAACATGCCGGAGCACGACCCACACGTCGGGCAAGCGGATCGCTCGTACTTCCCGAGCTCTTCGTCGCTGACCTTGTCGTCGCCAGCGGCGATCATGGCGTCGATCAGATCGAGCTTGCGGGTGATGACCTTGCCGTCGCGGTCATGAGTACCTTCGCTCTTGCCGGCTTCCATCGGCCCGCCCGACACGAAAATCGTCGGAATGTTCAGGCGCATGGTGGCGAGAAGCATGCCCGGGGTGATCTTGTCGCAGTTCGAGATGCAGACCAGGGCGTCAGCGCAGTGCGCGTTGACCATGTACTCGACGCTGTCGGCGATGAGCTCGCGGCTCGGCAGGCTGTAGAGCATGCCGTCGTGGCCCATGGCGATGCCGTCGTCGACCGCGATGGTGTTGAACTCGACACCCCAGCCGCCTGCGGCATCGATGACCTTCTTCACTCGCTGACCGACGTCGTGCAGGTGGACGTGGCCGGGAACGAACTGGGTGAAGCTGTTGGCGATGGCGATGATGGGCTTTTCGAAGTCTCCATCGTTCATGCCGGTGGCGCGCCAGAGAGCGCGAGCTCCGGCCATGTTGCGTCCGTGCGTCGAGGTGCGGCTTCGAAAACCCTTCATGGCCGCGCTGATCTAGCTCGAAGAAGCCAACGTTGCACGTGTCGGCTCGGGCCTCCCCCGGGGCGAGGAGTGAGCTAGGCCGTTTCGGCCATTTTGCGCCTGGAAGCGGCGTTGGAACGGCTGGACGGGGAGGTTGGTATGTCGGATCGTCTCTAGCGAGGTTTGGAAACCAGGGCGAGTCACGACCCGCGCCCATCGGGCAGTGAGCGCCTACTCGGCAGGCGATGGGTTCGCGAGCGGGGTGGGGGGCTCCTTGGGTAGTGAGGGAGGTGGTGGTGCTCCTTGGGGCTGGCGCAGTTGCGAGGAGACGGGCGTGCTCTCGCAACGTCCCCCCGCGCGGTCTCGGCCTCGCTCCGAACCTGGTCTCGCCGTGCGTCTTGTGGGCTCTCGGTGAGTTGGACGACTCCGCTCGAGTTGGAAGGTTCTCGCAAGGACGGCCTCGGATGCGTCACGAGAGTGTAACGCAACCGTCATATTCCTACTGGAGCGGTAGTTGAGCCGGAAAAGTCGCACCAGCGACTGCATTGGACGGGACGCCACAGAGCCTCTCATCCAGCTTTCATGAAGTTTTTCAAAGCTCGCACTTCCGCAGTGACGTCGGTCGCCACTCTCGCCGGTGTGGCCCTCGTCCAACTCCTGACCCTCGGCTGTTCCGGCGACGGCTCGGGGAATGACAACGGTGGCGGGTCATCGACCGCGGGTACCGGCGCTGGCGGAGGCGTCGCTGGCACGGGCGCTGCGAGCGGCACGGGTGCCGCGACCGGGAGCGGTGGTGTGACGGGCACGGGTGGTGTCGTCAGCGGCACGGGGAGCACCAGCGGTACTGGAGGCGCACTGGGGACCGGTGGCGGCACCGGAGGCGGAGCGACGGGAGGAAGCGGCGGCGGCGCGACCGGTGCGTGTCTGACCCAAGAGGAAGAGCTCTTCAGCTTTTTCGCCACGAGCCATGCGGCTCTGCAGCGTGAATCGGGGAACGTCGATGGCTTCGGCGGCGACCTCGGGGGTATCTCAGGCGCGGATGCCATCTGCCAAAGCATCGCGGAGTACTCGTCGCCCTGTCAGTCGGACAAGGTGTGGCGGGCGTTTTTGAGCACGAGCACCGAAGATGCGATCGACCGCATCGGCACCGGACCTTGGCACGACCGCCTCGGCCGTCTGCTGGCCAACAACATCGACGAGCTTCTGAACGACCGTCCTCCGAATGCTGATCCGGCGATCCGGGACGATTTCCCGAACGAAGACGGTGTCCCGAACCAGTATCCCAATGGTGACGGGGAGTGGGTGGACAATCACCAATTCCTCACCGGGTCGGGCCTCGACGGCAGGCTCTATTCGGTCAACAACGGCGCCGGGAACGGCTGCCAAGACGATTGGTCCATCGCGGCGGCGACCTGCAACGACTGGACGACGTCCGAGCCGGTCGGTTGCCCGCGGGTGGGGCACTCGTGGCCGCGTGAGCTCAGTGGCATCAACTGGATCTCCGTCTGGAACGAGGGTGGTTGCGCCCCCGGCGGCGTGCTCGACGAAACTGGGTTCGGGGGACCGGACGGGACGCGAAGGGTGGGATCAGCCGGAGGGTATGGCGGCTTCTATTGCTTTGCGGTGACCGGACAATGATCACGCGAAAAGTTGAGCTCTCGCTCGCTCTGGTCCTCAGCGCGGCGACGATGGGTTTTGGGTGTTCGAGCGATGGTTCGGACTCGAACGATGGCTCGAGCTCGGGGACCGGTGGCGGCCCGGGTAGCGGGGGAGGCTCCTCCAGCGGTGGAAGCAGCAGCTCCGGTGCGACGCTCCATGGGTCGTTCGTCATCACGATGAACGCCGCAAATGCCGAGACGGGGAACGAGGCGTTCACCTCCATCCAAGGCAACTTGAGAGATGGCGAGCCCAACGAGGCAATCGCCTGGGAGTTCGTGCGCTCCGACGGCGACTGCGAGCTGTTCGTTCCGGTGTTTCCCTTCTGCGACCCTGCCTGTGCGTCGGGGGAGACGTGCGTGGTCGGCGACACCTGCCGCGCCGATCCGGCGCCCCTGAGCGCTGGTGCGGTCACGTTCGAAGGTCTCGACACGGCGGAGGGCGGCGTGTCGTTTTCGATTTCGCCGATCGGCGGCAAACAGAACTACCTGCTCCCGGCCAGCGTCGAGGTCGCGTATCCACCGGCCGCGGAGGGTTCTCCCATCGCTCTCACCTCCGAGGGAGGAGAGTTCGGGCCACTTCACATCGAGAGCGCTGGCATCAGTCCGCTCGAGGTGTTGGCGGACGAAGTCCCGATTGGTCTGGACCAGGAAATTCCCCTCGAATGGACGCCTCCCGGGGCTGATGCCAAGTCGCGGATGGGGATCAACCTCGAAATCAGCCACCACGGCGGTCGCAAGGGCCAGATCGTTTGCGACACGGCGGACACTGGCTCGTACACGATCAGCGCTCCTCTGGTGACAGAGCTGATCCAGCTCGGATATGCGGGCTTTCCCACGATCAAGTTCAGCCGGAAGGTCACTGGAACCTCGGATGCTCCACATCAGGTCGAGCTGACGGTCGTGCAGCACGTGGCGCTGCCCATCGTCATTGATGGGCTCATTTCTTGCTCTACCGACGACGATTGCTCGGATGGCGAGACCTGCCAACCGGATCGGTCATGCGGCTGATGCTTTTTCGGCGCGCGAAGGACTCCGGACATCGCGGGCCCCTTCGGGGCGAGGGCCCGCAACGTCCTCCGTGGCCTTCGGCTATGCCTCAAAAGCCGATCCCTTTCGGGGTCTTTGACAAAGACCCCGCCCCACGGCGAAGCCGTGGG
>JBNKGC010000295.1:0-6083 GCA_050289625.1 Polyangiaceae bacterium
CCCGTGGCCTGCACTTCGACGAGGGCGGTGGTCGCGCGGTTGTTGCAAAATGATACGGCGACCCCCGGTTCGCCGCGTGCGTGGTTCTCTCGAAAAACGCTACCGGAGCGGACACCGAGGGCGAGGTTCTGCGCCTTGCCGCGAATGGTGCTCAGGGCCACTGCGTAGCACGCGCCCGGCTCGACCTCGAAGGGAAGTTGGGTTCCCCCTTGGACGCCGAGGGACGAGTAGATCGCCGAGTCGGTCAATGCGGCAGAGAGATGTGGGCCGAGTGCCATGGCGAGACGTCCCCGTGCGACGGGTCCCCATTGGACGGGCAAGGTCTCGGGCAGCGTCCAGGTGGTGTGAGCGATCGTGACCTCCGAGGCGGGGCTGGCACCGGCAAATGCCAGGCGGACCCTTCCCGGACGGCCGACACACCACCGCAGGATAGCTTGCCCCGTGGAGCTCTCGTCGCTCACGAACTCCTCGTCGCGAGCGAGGGAGCTCAGTCGCGCGTCGATGTCGACCGGTCCATCGCTGCCGGGCGCCGCGAGGACGTCGAATCGGTGGCATCCCGTGACGAGGTGGAGGACCTCGGCTCCGCGCCCCGTCGCGTCGGCTACGGTGCTCGCTTCCCCGAAAGAATGGGCGCCTTCGCGTCGGGCTCGCTGTTCGATGGCCCGGAGCCGCTCGCTCGGAGATGCTTGCGCGGGCCGGGGGCCTACCGAAGGGGAGGGAAGACTGGGGCCCGGGTCGCGCGTCGGAAGCACCTCGGTGAGCGGAGGTGGTGGGTCCTTGGAAACGGCTACCACGTACTCGAGAACTCCCCGCGGTGAACGCATCTGAACGGTAAGGCCGCGGAGCAGTGACTTGCGAGCTCCGCAGCGAGTCACCTCGGCGGCGCCGGCGCTACTGGGGATGGGCCAGGTGCGCCGGGAAGGGTTCGTAGGCTGCGGTGGAAACGCCAGAAGGAACCCGACGTTGCGGGTGCCGAGTACCGCCACGGTGGTGCAGCTCTCGGTCGAGTCGTCGACGGCGGTAGCAGGCAAGAAGACCGGGCGGGACTCGGCTCGGGAAAGCAAGCGCGGGGCGAGGCGACCGACCACGGCGTCGGCGCTCCAAGCGTGCACCAGGCGGGCGACGTCTTCCGCGAGGTAACCTTCGTCGGTCTCTGAGCCGTCGGCGGGATGCACGTGAGGGCGGCTCTGCGCTTGGCTCTGCGCAGGAGACGAGGACGCGGAGAGGGCCCTCGTCTCCGCTTTACGCGGAGCGGATTTCGGTGCTGGATCTTTGGCTGAGCTCGGTGGGGGCTTGGCAGCCGAACTCGCCGAGATCAGCGCGAACGCGATGACGAACGGCAGGACTTTCCGATTGGTGGCGCAGAGCCGCCACTCTGGGCAGGCTGCGCCCGCTGCGCTGCGCGGCGCTGGTCTGCACTTTCGGTCGTCGATTCGAAGGAATCGAGCCTCTCCGTCGGATCCTGACGTCACCCGAAATGGCACGGTAGCTCAGTCGCCGCCGGAGCGACAAACCGTTTACGCCGTTTGAAGGCGAAATCAGCCTGCGACGCGGAAAGGTGCCTCGACGAAGCTTCTCGAGGTTGCGTCCCAGATGAAGAGCTTGTGTGCGGTGACCCTTCCTTCGTCGACGGCCGTCACCAGGTAGGAAAGGTCGTGGCTCGGCCGCTCCCCCCCGCCCATGGTCATGCTGGCGGCATCTTCCTCACTGAAGTACGCGCCGCAATCGAGGTGGGAGTGAAAGAAGACTTTGACGGGGCGCCCTGCCTCGGATCCGTCGCGGATGGCTTTCTCGAATTTGAGGGCGTTGATCTTGAAGTAGTCGTGGCCCGTCCGGGGGTGACCCTCCGGATCGACCGCGTGGTACTTGTTGGCGAGGTTCTCGAGCTCCACCGCCTCGTCAATGGCGAGCGGGGCCTCGGCCGGACCCACGAGATACCCGCAGGCCTCTTCGTTGCGGGCGTACGCCTCGCGACCGGCGCGCTCCACCTCGTCGAGGACGGCGCGCGGGATGGACAGTCCCCCTTGGACCCAGGCTGGCTCTACCATGTGTACAGCTTCTCCCACTTCATCGGGCCGAAGTAGCGGTCGGCTCGGTCGGGGGCAATCGTGACGACGCAGCCTTCGCGACCTTCGGCGTGAATTCGTTCCGCGATCTTCACCGCGGCGGCGACGTTCGCTCCGCCGGAATGACCGATGAACAGCCCCTCCTCGGCAGCAAGTCGGTCGGCCATGTCCCAACCGTCCTCGGTGCTGATCGGCATGATCTCGTCGGGGATGCTGGGGTCGTAGATCTCGGGCACGATGCTCGACGCCATGTGCTTCAGCCCTTCGAGCCCGTGGAGGGCTTCGGCGGGTTCGGCGGCGACGCAGTAGATTTTGCGCGGGTGCTCGTGCAAGCGCCGCGTGGTTCCCATGACGGTGCCGCTCGTGCCCAGGGCCGCGACGAAGTGGGTGAGCTTGTCTCCCAATGCGTCGAGAATTTCCTGGCCGGTGCCTTCGTAGTGCGCCTTCGGATTCGACGGATTCGAGTATTGATCCGGATAGAAGTACTTGTCGGGATCTTCCGCGACGATTTTGCGCACCAGGCGGATGGCTCCGTCGGAGCCTTCCATCGGATCGCTAAAGATCAACTTCGTTCCGTAGGCCTGCGTGATGTCCTTGCGCGCCTTGGTCACGTTCTTCGGCATGACCAGATGCACCTGGTAACCGAGCGCTGCGCCCAGCATCGAATACGCCACGCCGGTGTTTCCGCTCGTCGCGTCGATCAGAATCTTGTCGCGGGTCAGTCGGCCGTCGGCGATGGCATCGAGCATCATGCGCCGCGCGGGGCGATCCTTGACGGAACCACCGGGGTTCATGAACTCGAGCTTCGCGTAGACCTCGACGCCCGGCGTGTGAGTGGCGACCTTCTTCAGCCTGAGAAGTGGCGTGTTGCCCACCGCGTCCACGATGGACCGGAGGCGGCGAGAGCGTTTGAGACGGAGAGTCATGACCTGGACCGCCGATCGGGAAGGGAATCCGTGAAGGAACGAGGAGACGGTTCGGCTGCCACGCCGAGCAGGTCGCGCAAACGGCTCAGAGCCTGCCAAGCGCCAGCCCCGAGGACTGCGCTTGACCCGTGACGAAAGACGGCCGCATGAGGGAACGACTCTACGGACGGGCGCTGCTCGGGCGGTGTCGTCCGCCCAGCGGAGCGGGACACGCGGGTTACCCCAGCGCGGACGAGGTAGTCGACCGCCACTTCGGCTTCGGGACCTTCCGGGACATCGACACGCGCCTCGGAGAGGCGGGTTTGACCCGACTCTCCGACTTCCGGCAGGAGCAGCTGGCGCGCGTAACGGCTCGTTCGGGCGGGCATCGAGATTCTCGAAGTGGCGCTCCGTACGGCGCCTTCAGCGGCCGCCGGCAATGGCGGGCACGATGCTGACTTCCTCGTTGCCCTGGAGCTGGGTCTCGAGACCGTCGAGGAAGCGGATGTCCTCCTCGCCGACGTAGATGTTGACGAAGCGTCGGACTCCCTTTTCGTCGAGGAGGCGCTCCTTGATGCCCGGGTGGTTGCTTTCGAGATTGTCGATGAGCGCGCCGACGTTGGCGCCCGTGGCTTCGACGCTCTCTTCACCACCGGTGAGGGTGCGGAGGGGGGTAGGGATGCGAACGGTTACTGCCATTTTTCTGTCCTGATTGGGCCGGTTGGTTCGGCTCGTCGATGAGGGGGGCGTTCAGCCGGATACGGCACGAAGGGCTGTGCTCGGGGGTGTGGGGTCTCGTGCCGCGGAAATCAAGGGGAAGGGCTAGGCCGAGAGGGGCTCTCGGCGCACGTAGGGCCCAGGTAGCGGGCTTCGTCGATGTCGAAGATGGAGGGCGTGTCGCCGCAGAGGGGACAGCTTCGGCGTGCGCTGACACGCACTGCCCGCAAGCGATCGGACTTCCCATCGAAAGTATGGATTTGCCCCGTCCGCTCCGCATGGCCGAGTAACACGTCGAGGGCGAGGTCCGCCATCAAGGCGCCTGCGAGACCGACCACGGGCCCAATCACTCCGGCCTCGGAGCAGCCCGGGGCGCTGTCCTCCGGAAGCACGTCCTCGAAGAGGCATCGGTAGCAAGGGCGACCGAGGGAGGCCACGCGCCACGCGGTGGAGTGCCAGCGAACTCCGGCGCCGTGAACGACCGGCGTTCGTTCGAGAAAGCACGCGTCCGCCGCTAGGAATTTCGTGGCGAAATTGTCGGCACCTTCGAGCACGACGTCGACTTCGCGAGCGAGCTGTCGCGCGTTTTCCGGGAGGAAGCGCGATCGGACGAGCTCCACTTCTGACGCGCCCTCGGCCCGCAAGGCGTCGCGAGCAGCTTCGAGCTTGTCGCGGCCGACATCCGCATCGCCGTAGAGGATCTGGCGGTGAAGGTTCGTCTCGTGCACGCGGTCATCGTCGCAGAGCAACAGCCGACCGACTCCGGCTCGTGCGAGTCCGAGCGCCGCGGGGCAACCGAGCCCACCGAGTCCGATGACGAGGGCTGACGCCTCGCCGAGCGGACGTTCCGCTGGCGTGGGCCCCGCTTGTCGCGACTCGGCCTGGATTTCGCTCTGCATCCCTGTTCCCGCTTCAGTCTTTGAAGTATTCGTCGAGGCTGAAGTAGCGCTCTCCGGTGTCGCACAGCACCGTGACGACGTTCTTCCCTTCGCCGAGCTCCCGAGCCACCTCGAGGGCGATGTGCAGGTTGGCCCCCGCGCTGATACCCACGAGAATGCCTTCCTTCGAACCAAGAGCGACCTTGGTCTCGTAGGCGTCGCGGTCAGTCACGGTGCGCACCTCGTCGACGACGCTCGGATCGTAGTTCTTCGGGACGAAGCCGGCGGCGATCCCTTGGATCTTGGACGGGCCGCGTTCCCCTCGGGAAATCGTTGCGCAGGACTCGGGCTCGACCGCGATGATCCGACAGTCCGGGTACGTGGCCTTCAAGGCGCGTCCCACGCCGCTCACGGTACCTCCCGTGCCGACGGCGGCCACGAAGGCATGGATGGGCTCGTCGCCCATGGCGTGCAGGATTTCCTGCGCCGTCGTGTGATAGTGGACGTCGGGGTTGGCGGCGTTTTCGAACTGACGGGGAAGGAACGACCCGGGCGTCTCCTCGGCAATGGCGAGGGCCTTCTCCACGGCGCCGTCCATCTGCTTTTCGGCGGGAGTCAGCACGACCTCCGCTCCGTACGTTTCCAGGAGCTGCCGACGCTCGAGGCTCATCGACTCGGGCATCGTGAGCACGCAGCGGTATCCGCGACGAGCGCACACCAAGGCGAGCCCAATCCCGGTGTTACCGCTCGTGGGCTCGATCACCGTGCCTCCGGGGCCGAGCAAACCTTCGCGCTCCGCCGCCTCGATCATCGCGAGACAAATGCGATCTTTGACCGACCCGCCCGGGTTCATGGACTCGAGCTTGCCGAGCACGGTTGCGCGAGGGCCCGTGCCGAGGCGGTGGATCTCCACGAGGGGGGTGTCGGAGATCAAATCCAACATGTCCTCGTAGACGAGACCCCGTGCGGGGCTTTCCAGTCTGTCAGATGACATAAACGTATCCCTGCGAGCCGCTGCGCTTCACACCGAGCTGCTCGGCTCGGTCGCAAATGTCGTCGATGGTGACGGCGTCGAAACAGGACTCCACCCGCTCAGACAGATCGCGGAAGACGGCCTCGGTCACCCGCCAGCCTTCGGTACCGAGGCCATTGCCGCTCCCCTCTGATTCGGCCTCACCACCGGCCCCGAGCGAAAGCGGACCCTCGAGGGCGCGCACGACGTCCCCCAAACGGATGGAGTTTGCATCTTGAGCCAGGGTGTAGCCGCCGTGGGGACCCCGCTTGGAGCCCACGATCCCCGCGCGCTTCAGGTCCTGGAAGATTTGCTCCAGGAAACGAGGCGGGATCGCCTGACGCTCGGCGATGTCCTTCACTTGGGTGGGGCGGCCCTCGTTGTAGAAGGCGATGTCGAACAGAGCTCGAACCGCGTACCGCCCTTTACTCGACAGCTTCACGTGGCTCGGAATGCATTGTCACATCGGATTTGTCAAGAACTGCTAGGGGGGCGGCCCCGCCCC
>JBNKGC010000296.1:0-6081 GCA_050289625.1 Polyangiaceae bacterium
GTGAGGGTGGGCGGATGTCTTCCCCGGGGCGGGTAGGGAGGGCCTGGACCTACGAGGGCCCCTCGACTCGGCCTGCAACCCCGTGTTTCAACAGGGGACGATGCGCAGTCGCGCTTACCTCCTTCTTATCGGCTTGGCCTCTTGCGATCCGGATGCCCGCAATGCAGCGAGTGGGCTGAGGGACGAGGTGCAACTCAGTCCCGCGCTCCCTGCTTCCAGCGCGCCCGTAGAGAAGCTGCCTGCGATGCCCGAAGAGCGCGATGTGGGAGTCGGGGAGACCTGCGCCGATGAATGGAAGCGAATCGAAGGGCTTCCTGAGCTTCCCGGTGCGCCCGAGTTCGAGGCTCGCCGTTCGGAGATTCTGGCGCGGGCTCGCTCGCGTCCCGTCGTTTTTCGCCGCGCGCCGGGGAGCCGCCGTGCCGAAGACGCGGCGCAGTCCGCCCACACGGCCGACGGGAAGGAGCCCAAGACACCCTTCGAGGCGGACGTGCAGGCCGCGGTCGCGTACCAGAACGCCTTGGCGAAGAAGCTCCGTAAGAAGCTGGAAAACGCTCGCTATACGGCCCCCACTCTCGGCGAGATTTTCACCAAGACGCGCCGAAACCATGAACTTCGGCGAGCCGTGTTGCTCACGGAAGGCTACCTGTACTCGGAGCGGCCGGCGCTGGCCGCGCGGCTCGCCCAGTCCGTGCGTCTGGAACACCTGTACGAAGCGCCTCGCTTGATCCTGGAGCGGGGAGCGGAAACGTTCGTCGCCGTTCGGAAGAAAGACACTTACGTGTACGAAGGCGGGGAGCTGGACGGAGAGCCCGCACAGATCCTTCTGCTCGATCGAGTGCGCCTTTCGGACGAACCCGCGAGACCTCCTCTCCACTTCGATGTCCGTGCGGTAGCCGAAGCCCTGGGGGCCAACTCCCTTCAGATTCGAAGGATCACCGAAGCGGGGATTTTACTCGAACCGAGCTACGGCGGCATCCAAACCCAAGCTGTCGCCACACTCGACGGTCCGAGGGCGACGTTGAAGTGCGAGATCGTTCCCGACGAGGTGGGTGATTTGGTGGCTCGCGCGCGCGACTGGAACGTGCGCCGGCAGAAGGCTTTCGCTCCCCTGAAAAAGTCGATCGACGCCATGGTGGCCGAGGCGCTTCCGTTCGACGAACCCAAAACCGAAGAGGGGCAACAAGACGGAAAGCTCCGGCCCGAATGGAGGAAGGCCTACCGCCGAGGTAAGCGCCGCTACGAATTCAACGGCGACAAATACGCGGTCTTCGATTGGAAAGGGCGCCCTCGCGTGCCCCAAGTGTGCATCGACTTCATCACCGACGCGTTCGAGCGAGCGAGCGGTGCGTGGTGGCCGGAGCGCGGCAAGGGGAGGCACCGCAGTCCCGGTACGCTGAATTTCCGGCGCTACGGCATCGAAAATCCGCGCAGTATCGAGAGCCTGGCCTTCTTCGCGGAAGATACGCCGGAGTGGTTCGACTTCGTGTGGCTCGACAAATCCGAGCGCATCAAGTTCCGCAAACGACGCGAGTTTTTCGAGCACCTGGCGGGCAACTCGGCTCGCTACCAGGTGGGCGATGTGATCTTCATCTACGGTCTGCGTGACGACGAGAAGCACCACTATCACTCGTTCTTCATCTACGAGGCGGATCCGGTCACCGGGGCGCCGACCGCGGTAGCGGCCAATGCGGGTCAGCCGAGAATTCGCAGCTGGGAAGCCGAGATGAGCAATGCGCCCCGGCGCTTCATCGTCGCTCGTCTGCGCCCCCGACTGCCGTTCTTGGAGCGAGCTTTTGCCGGGAAGGAAGCCCTGGCGCCCCCGCTCCGGGCGAACCGGGACGCGGCAGGCTCGGCCGCCTCCGAGGGCGGTGGTGCCAACGCTGTTGAGCTGGCCGCCGCCTCACGGTAGACGGGTTTCGCAATGGGTCCGAAAGAGAAAAAACCGGTCAGGGTCGCGCTCCTCGGATGCGGAACCGTGGGCGGTGGAGTGCTTCGGCTGCTCGAGGAAAACCGCGCGGCGCTTTCGCAGCGAGTAGGAGCTCCTCTCGAGGTGGCGCACGTTCTCGTCCGGGACGAGAGCAAGGCTCGCATCCCGGAGTGCAAGCCCGAATGGATCACGACGGACCCAGATACCGTGCTCGGTGATCCCACCGTCGACGTCGTCGCGGAGGTGATGGGAGGCGAAGATCCCGCGAAAGCCTTCATCGAGCGGGCCATCGACGCGGGCAAGAGCGTGGTGAGCGCCAACAAGTTGCTCATCGCCATGCACGGACCGGCCCTGGTGAAGCGTGCCTCGGAGAAGGGGGTGGATCTGGCTTTCGAAGCGTCGGTCGGTGGCGGGATCCCGGTCATTCGAACCCTTCGAGAAGCACTCACCGGGGATTCCGTCGAGTCGATTCACGGAATCCTCAACGGCACCTGCAACTACATCCTGACGCGGATGCGAGTTGCTGGGCTCGGGTTCGACGAAGCTTTGAAGGAGGCCCAGGACCTCGGCTACGCCGAAGCCGATCCCGCTCTCGACATCGAGGGGCACGACGCGGCGCAGAAGCTGGTGGTCACGAGCATGCTCGCGTTCGGAGCCAGCGTCGCGCATGACGCCGCGCCGGTGGAGGGGATCACGGAAATCGACACGGTCGACTTCGCGGCAGCGGAGCGCTTCGGCTACACCATCAAGCACTTGGCGATCGGGCGAGATCTCGGCAGCGAGCTTTCGCTCCACACGCACCCCACACTCGTTCCGAAGCGGAGCGTCATCGCCAACATCGACGGAGTGCTGAACTGCGTTTACATCCAGGGCCGCGGCCTCGGTCCCTGCCTCCTCGTGGGCCGTGGGGCGGGCGACCTGCCGACGGCGGTGAGTGTGGTGGCCGACATCGTGGACGTGGCGCGCTCGCGCCTCGAAGGGGAACCGGGCCTGGCGACGAGGGCGATCCATGCGGAAAACCGCAAGCTTCAGCCACTCGGCAAACTCAAGTGCCGCTACTACCTGCGCTTCGACGTCGCCGACAGTCCCGGGGTCTTGGCCCGCATTGCGGGGGCGCTCGGTCGGCAGAACGTGAGCATCGAGCAGATGGTTCAAGAAGGACGCGGCAATGGTGACAACGACGTCGTGTCGGTCCTCATCATCACTCACGAAACCGAAGAGGGCGGACTCACCGAGGCTCTTTCCGAGATCGAGGGCCACGGGTTTTTGAAGGCCAAGGCTCGGTTCATTCGGATCGAGGACATCTAAGGACGGCGCTCGGCGCAAACATGACAGAACCTCACTCCTCCGCGCCGCTCGGTGTCTTCGATTCGGGGCTCGGGGGACTCACGGTCGTTCGTGCCCTCCTCGATGGCGTGCCGGACGAGCGCATCGTCTATCTAGGTGACACGGCGCGGGTGCCCTACGGAACGCGCTCGGCGGAAACCGTGATTCGCTATGCGCGTGGCTGCGCGCGCGTGTTGACCGATCGGGGCGTGAAGGCGCTGATTGTCGCCTGCAACACGGTGAGCGCCGTTGCACTCGAGCTCCTCCAGGCGGAGCTCGACATGCCCGTGGTCGGAGTGGTCGATCCGGGTGCGCGCGCCGCGGTTCGCGCTGCGAAATTCCTCTCCGAGGCCAGGGTCGCTGCCGGTGGCGCCGCAGAGCCCCCGCCGAAGATCGGCGTGCTCGGAACCGCCGGTACCGTCAACTCGGGAGCCTATCCGCGAGCGGTGCACCGCCTTTCGACACGATTCGAGGTCGTGGCGCGCCCGGCGCCCCTCCTGGTCCCGCTCGTGGAAGAGGGGTGGCTCACGGGTGAGGTGCCTCGCCTCGCCGTGCGAAAATACGTCGAGCCGCTGATTCAAGAAGGCGCAGGTGTGCTCGTGCTCGGTTGCACGCACTACCCGCTGCTGCAGCCCGTCGTGGAGGAAGTGGCGGGCGAGATTGCCGGTCGCCCGGTCCCCGTCGTCGACAGTGCCCACGCCACGTCCGAGGTCGTCGGGGAATTGCTTCGGGGGGAGCGCATTGTCCCAGGTCCGCCGGAGAGTCGTCCGCAGCGGCGTCTGGAGTTGCTGGTGACCGACCTTCCGGGCGGATTTCAGCGGGTAGCGGATCTGTTCCTCGGCGAGCACACGCCCGAGGTAAGGCAGATCGACCTCAAGATGAGTGGCTGAGGGCCGGGGTTCCCGGCTCGCTCGCACAGAGGTAGAGCACGGCCATGCGCACGGCCACACCCGACTCGACCTGATTCAAGATGATCGACTGAGGACCGTCGGCCACATCCTCGTTGATCTCCACGCCTCGATTCAGCGGGCCGGGGTGCATGACCAAAGCGTTCGGCTTGGCCAGGCTGAGTCGCTTCTGGTTGAGCCCGAAGACGCGGGCATATTCCCGAAGCGTCGAGAAGGCTCCCCCACCGAGGCGTTCCTGTTGGATGCGGAGCATCATGACGACGTCCGCTCCCTCGATGGCCGGTTCGATGCGATCGAACACATTCCAGCCCAGCTGGTCGGCGTGGAGCGGGAGCATCGTGCGGGGACCCGCGAGGCGCACCTCGGCCCCCAGCAGGCCAAGCAGGAGCACGTTCGAGCGAACGACGCGGCTGTGGAGAATGTCACCGCAGATGGCCACGGTCTTGCCGGAGAGATCGTCGCCCAGGTGCTGCTGCAGAGTGAATGCGTCGAGCAGCGCTTGGGTCGGGTGTTCGTGCATTCCGTCTCCGGCGTTGACGACGGCGGCGCGGCTACGGGTGGCCACGGCGTGCGGTGCGCCGGACGCGGAGTGGCGAATCACGACCACGTCGGCGTGCATCGCATCGAGGGTGGCCAGAGTGTCGTGCAGGGTTTCGCCCTTCTTCGTGCTCGAGGTACTGGCCGACATGTTGATCACGTCCGCGCCCAGACGCTTGCCGGCGAGCTCGAAAGAGGTGCGGGTTCGGGTCGAGTTTTCGAAGAAGACGTTGAGAACGGTCTTGCCCTTGAGAGTCGGCACCTTCCGCATGGGGCGCCGGTTCAGCTCGTGGAACGCCTTTGCCGTGTGAAGAATGCCCAGCGCCGTTTCGCGGGACATGCCCTCGATGCCGAGAATGTGTCTCAGGCGAGTGTCACTCATGGGGGGCTCCACTGGGGGCGTCATTGCGCCCGGGTGGGGTGGTGGGGACGCTGCTCGGCTGCGCGACGACGCGCGGCTGGTCTCCGTCCCAGAGCACGTCAACTCGCTCACTCGTCGCGACGGTCGCCGACTTGACCACGTAGTCGGCCTGAATCGGCAGCTCCCGACCACCGCGGTCGACCAGAACTGCCAGTTCGATGCAGCGCGGGCGTCCGTAGTCGAGGATGGCGTCTACGGCCGCGCGGACAGTGCGCCCGGTGAACAACACGTCATCGACGAGCACGATGCTCCGAGGCTCGATCGGCGTTGGGATTTCACTCGGGCCGATCCTCGGGTTGGGCAGGGCGGTGGCTGCGTCGTCGCGGTAGAGCGTGATGTCCACCGAACCGAGGGGGACGTCCCCCTCGAGCTCCGCGAGGTGATCGCGGAGCCTTTGAGCGACTGGAACGCCGCCTCGCCGGACGCCGACGAGCAGAAGCCCCTCGGCCCCGCGGTGGCGCTCGAGAATTTCCCCAGCGACACGCCGGAGTCCGCGGTCGGCATCGTCGGCATCGAGCAGGGGTCGCATGGGCGCGGTGGTTACCATGGGTGCGGGCGGCACGACAAACGAGAAGCCTGTTACCCCGGAGCTGCGTCGGAACAACGCTAGATCCCGGCGCGCCATGGTGCTCCGCCCGTCGCTAGGGGTCGGATCCCCCCACCGGGCGAACGAGTGCTTCGGGGAAGGGGATCGCTCCTCCCACCGTGCGAAGTCGGCCCGCGATTTCTGTCCCCCCGAGTCGAAAAACCTCCGAGGCAAGTGCTCCTCGGTGCCCCGGAACAAACCGAGGCAAGCGAGGCAAGGCCGAGGAGTGACGAGGCCGCCGCAGCACCGCCGGGGAGCGAGCCCCCTCGGGGCCCGCCGAAGCGCAGCGGGACCGTGGGGTGAGCAACTGTCTTGAGCCGGGGGGGGCAGAGGCGCCCCCTACGTCACAGCAGACCTCACCGCCCGGAACCAACCG
>JBNKGC010000297.1:0-6031 GCA_050289625.1 Polyangiaceae bacterium
CTGGACTCACGTCCAGTCCGCCTGCACTCATCGCATCTGGGGGAGGAGTGACAAGGCGCTGAAAACCGCCGCCGACTAAGTAGGAGGCGCCGGATTTTCAGCCGGCGGGTGGGGGTGAGGAGCGGGAATTCACTTCCCGCGAACGAGGGGGGCCCCTGCCCCCCTGCAAGCCGATGCAACCCAAGCGCCAACCCCACAAAACAAGCCAAAACCCGAGGCACGCGAAGGGGAAGAGCGACGCGCTTTGCGCTGAATCGGCTCCTGAAGGCGCAACGGCTCGTGCAGCTCCCTGGACTCACGTCCAGTCCGCCTGCACTCATCGCATCTGGGGGAGGAGTGACAAGGCGCTGAAAACCGCCGCCGACTCAGTTTGCCCACGCGAGGGCGCAGCCCGATGCGTCGATCCGAAATCCTTACAAAACAAGCCAAACCCGAGGACGCGAGCCGCTTGCGGCGAGGTGTTGCGAGGCGTCAAGCACCGCCGGCGACCAAGTGGGAGCCGCCGGAGCGCAGACCGAGGGGTGGGGGTGAGGAGGAGGGATTCACTCCCGACGACAAGGGGGGCCCCTGCCCCCCTGCAAGAAAAAAGGGCCTGGCAGCCACCAAGAGAAACAAGCCCAGAAGCGGCTCCCTATCCGCAAAAAACATGCTAGCTGGGGCCCGTGCCGGCCCGCGACGATATTAAGAAGATTCTTCTGATTGGTTCTGGCCCGATTGTGATCGGGCAAGCTTGCGAGTTCGACTACTCGGGGACGCAGGGGGCGAAAGCTTTGCGCGACCTGGGGTACGACGTGGTTCTCGTCAACTCGAACCCTGCCACCATCATGACCGACCCGGAATTGGTGAAGCGGACGTACATCGAGCCTCTCGACGTCCCGCACCTGAAGGCCATCATCGAGCGGGAGCGACCCGACGCGGTCCTGCCGACCCTCGGCGGTCAGACAGCTTTGAATCTCGCCCTGGAACTCCACGACCAGGGAGTGCTCTCCAAGAATGGCGTGAAGCTCATCGGCGCCCAGGTGGATGCCATCCGCAAGGCCGAAGACCGGCTCCTCTTCAAGGACGCGATGGCCAAGGTCGGACTCGAATGCTGCAAGTCCGGTTACGCCCACTCGGTCGAAGAGGCGCGCGAAATCGTCAAGGAGACCGGCTACCCGGTCATCCTCCGTCCCTCCTTCACCCTCGGTGGTCAGGGCGGGGGCATCATTGAGGACGAGTCGGAACTCGAGGAAAAGGTCCAATGGGCCATCGATCAGTCGCCCACCAACGAGGTCCTCGTCGAAGAGAGCATCCTCGGTTGGAAAGAGTACGAACTTGAGGTCATTCGCGACAAAAACAACAACTTTATCGTCATCTGCTCGATTGAAAACATCGATCCGATGGGTGTGCACACGGGCGACTCCGTCACCGTCGCACCCGCGATGACGCTCACCGACCGCGAGTACCAGCGTCTGCGCGACCAGTCGCGAACGGTGATGGAAGAGATCGGCGTCGAGACAGGCGGCTCCAACGTGCAGTTCGCCATCGATCCGAAGACAGGCCGCGTCATCGTCATCGAAATGAATCCGCGCGTCTCGCGCTCCAGTGCTCTGGCCTCGAAGGCGACCGGGTACCCCATCGCCAAGATTGCCGCGAAGCTCGCCGTAGGGATGACCCTCGACGAACTCGAGAACGACATCACGAAGACGAGCGCCGCGTTCGAGCCAACCATCGACTACACGGTGGTGAAGTGGCCGCGCTTCGCGTTCGAGAAATTCCCGGGAGCCGACGACAAGCTCGGCACCCAGATGAAGAGCGTCGGCGAGGTGATGGCCATCGGTCGAACCTTCCCTGAGGCGTTCCAGAAAGCCGCGCGTTCTCTCGAAACGGGGAAGAACGGATTCCAATCTCTGCACGACCGCGTCGACTACCGCGTCCTCGCGCAGAAAAAGGAGTCGAAGCGCGATATGGCCAATGAGGCGCCTCCGCAGAACAAACCGCGGCCGAGCCTCCCCCCAGCCTCTCCCGATGAGCTTTCCTCAGCTCTGCGCAAAGTGATCAAGCGCCCGGCCGCTGATCGCCTGTTTTTCGTGGGTGACGCGCTCCGGGCCGGGATCAGCCCGGCGGAGATCAATGAGATCACCGGCATCGACCCTTGGTGGGTGGCGCAGTTCGAGCGCATCGTGGGTTTCGAGTCGAAGATCCAACGCGCGGCGGAGCTCACCCGTGACATGTTGTGGGAAGCGAAGCGACTCGGATTCGGTGACGCGCAGATCGCCGAGTTGCGCGGAATCCCCGAAGATCAGGTGCGCGAGATGCGCAAGGAGCACGGACTCATCGCAACCTTTGGTCGCGTCGACACGTGTGCCGCCGAGTTCCCCGCATTCACTCCGTATCTCTACTCCAGTTACGAAACCGAGTCTGAAGCGGCGACCACCGAGCGCAAGAAGGTCATCATCCTCGGTGGCGGCCCGAACCGCATCGGGCAGGGTATCGAGTTCGACTACTGCTGTTGTCACGCGGTGTTCTCCCTGTCGGAGATGGACATCGAGACCATCATGGTCAACTGCAACCCAGAGACGGTCTCCACCGACTACGACACGGCCGATCGTCTCTACTTCGAGCCCCTGACCCTCGAAGACGTGCTGGCCATTGTCGATGAGGAACAAAAGACAGGCGAGCTCCTCGGTGTGATCGTGCAGTTCGGCGGTCAGACGCCGCTCAAACTCGCGGTGCCGCTCCAAGAGCGCGGGGTCAAGCTCCTCGGGACAAGCGCGGACGCTATCGACCGCGCGGAAGATCGCAAGCGTTTCGACGCCCTTTTGACCAAACTCGGCCTGCAGCGTCCCAAGGCGGGCATCGCTCAGAACCCCGACGAAGCGAAGCAAATCGCTCTCGACATCGGCTTCCCCGTGCTCGTGCGTCCTTCGTACGTGCTCGGAGGACGGGCGATGATGATCTGCGAAAACGAGGACGAACTCGAAGACTACGTCGGGATCGCAGTCGATGCAGCGAGAGACGAAGGACGCCAGCCGGTCCTCCTCATCGATCAGTATCTGAAGAATGCTGTCGAAGTGGATGTGGATTGTGTCGCCGACGGCAAGCGCGCGGTGATCGGTGGTGTGATGCAGCACATCGAAGAAGCGGGCGTGCACTCCGGTGACTCGACGAGCGTGCTGCCGCCCCACACGCTGCCTCCAGAGGTCGTTGGGCAAATCGAAGCGCACACTCGCGCGCTCGCTCTCGAACTTGGCGTGGTCGGATTGATGAACGTGCAGTTCGCCATCAAGGGTCGCGAGGTTTACGTCATCGAGGTCAACCCGCGCGCTTCACGAACGGTACCCTTCGTTTCGAAAACGACGGGTCGGCCCCTGGCGAAGATTGCCGCCAAGGCGATGGCCGGAATGTCGCTCGAAGAACAGGGCGTGGTCGATCAGGCCATTCCGACGCACGTTGCCGTCAAGGAGTCCGTATTCCCGTTCAACAAGTTCCCGGGAGTGGACACGCTCCTCGGACCCGAGATGCGTTCGACCGGTGAGGTGATGGGCGTGTCCGTCAACGCCGCCATCGCTTTTGGAAAAGCCGTGAACTCGACGGGCTCCTCCTTGCCCACGAGTGGCAGAGCGTTCATCAGCGTCAAACAGGACGACAAAGAGACCGCGTGCTACCTCGCTCGCCGCCTGCGCAACCTTGGCTTCACTATCGTCGCAACCGAAGGAACTGCCCAGAGCCTCAAGAGCGCACGCATCCCTGCTGAGCGCATCAACAAGGTGATGGAAGGCTCGCCCCACGTGGTCGACTCCATCAAAGACGGCGAAATCGCCCTCGTCATCAACACGACCCACGGCAGCAAGGCGATCCGCGACAGTTACTCGATTCGCCGCAACGCTCTGCTCGAAGGGGTTCCCTACTTCACCACCATCGCTGCAGGAGTAGCCGTGGTAGAAGCGATGGAGGCCCACGCTCTCATTCCGCAAGGGAAGGTCGCTGGGGTGCGCTCGATCCAAGAGTGGCACGCCCGCGCCCTCCGGGACTCGACCCTGTAACAAGGCGATCAGCGTAGCAGGGCCGTCTCTCGGGGGCGCTCCGACGTCACGAGCGCGACGCGGACGGTTCGTCAAGCAGCACAAGAGCGCGTGAACGTTCGTTCGAGGGCTGGGAAGCTGCAATCTTCCCAGCCGATCTACGTGAGGACAGAACGAAGGGAGAATCCAGCAGGCGATGGCTACGAGTTGTCATTGCCCCTGTATCGGATCGAAGATGCCCTCCTACGACCGATGCAATGACGACGGCGCTCGACACGACATTAGAACTGGAAACGCCGGAGCACATCGCCTTCCGGTATCAGCTCGCCGGCCCCGCCCGACGCGCTGCCGCCTACGCGGTCGATCTGGCCGTCCGCGGGGCCATTCTCTTCGTGGTCGCGCTCGTCCTGCTTTTGACCTCGGGCGCTGCGTCGCAGGATCTGGCGGGATTCGAAGCGGGGGCGATGCTCTTGGTGTTCTTTGCACTGGAGTGGGGCTACTTCGTCGTTTTCGAGGTGCTCGCCGACGGGGCCAGCCCGGGGAAGCGCGCCTTTCAGCTGCGGGTCGTGCACCAGGATGGGCGACCGATCACTCTTTCGGACAGTATTCTTCGCAACCTTTTGCGGGCAGCCGATCTGCTTCCGATGTTCTACGCCATCGGGGTCGTCTCGATGATGTTCGACAAGAAGTTCCGTCGTCTGGGAGACTTCGTGGCCCAAACGGTCGTCGTGTACGAGCCCGTTTCCAAACTGGGGGATCGGCAGGATGCCGAGATTGGAGCCGAGATCCACGGGCTGCCCGCGCGACCTCAGCTCAGCGCCGAAGAGCGCAACGCCCTGGCGCTCTTTTACCGCCGACTCCCCTACATCAGCGAAGCGCGGGCGCTTGAACTCGCCGATCTGGTCGCCCCCCTTTTCGTGGAACGTTTCGGGCTCGGGAAGGTCGATTCCCTCAAGCTACTCGTCGCCCTTTATCAACGGAGCTCGGCGAGATGAAAGGAGAGAGTGCAGTCGACAAGTTCGTCGCCGAACGGCGGCCCACCTGGGAAGAGCTCGCTTCTCTGCTGCGCGGCAAGAGCCCGAAGAAGCGGCCCGCCCGAGAGATTTCTCGCATCTTTTCCCTCTACCGCGAAGCCTGCACCGATCTCGTGCGTGCCACTCGCTTGGGCGCCGCTCCGGCCACGCTCGCTTACCTCGACGCCCTCGTGTCCCGAGCGCACAGTCAACTCTACTCGGGCGGCGGGAAGCGGTTGATGCGCTGGGGACGCTTCATCCGTCAAGCCTTCCCGCGCGCGCTGCGTCAAAACGGGCAGCTGTTTTTGGTCGCCAACGTGCTCTTCTGGTTGCCGTTTGCGGTGGCGCTCTGGCGTTCGGTTGAGTCGGTGAGTTTCAGCGCCCGCGTGCTGCCCATCGAAACCCTGGAGGCGATGACCCAAGCCTACAAAGGAGATCTCAGCGACGGACGCACCGCGGGCTCCAACGCGGCGATGGCCGGATTTTATGTGTTCAACAACGTGGGCATCGCCTTTCGTTGTTTTGCCACGGGCATCCTCTTCGGGCTCGGGAGCGCGTTCTTCCTCGTTTACAACGGCGTGGTGACGGGCGCGATCATGGGCCACGTGATCCGAATGGGGGGAGGTCCGAACATCCTGACTTTCGTCTGTGGGCACGCGCCTCTGGAACTCTTTGCCATCGTGATCTCCGGAGCCGCGGGTCTTCAGATGGGGCGCTCTTTGGTGATCACCGACGGTCGCACTCGCTTGGGCTCTCTTTGGGCGGTCCGCGAGAAGATCCTCGTTCAGATCCTGGGAGCGGCGGTGATGCTTTTGGCGGCCGCGGCGATTGAAGGATTTTGGTCGCCTTCGCCGGCCCCGGCCGAACTGAAGTGGGCCGTGGGCGGGGTGATGATGGTCTTGGTGACGCTCTATCTCGGGTTCGCCGGGGCCGTTCCGCGCCGCCGTGCCGCGAAGAAGGAAGGCCGATGAATCTCGGGCACGCCACCATCGTGCTGCGTCATCGGCCTGGGCT
>JBNKGC010000298.1:0-6017 GCA_050289625.1 Polyangiaceae bacterium
AAGCTAGCCCATGGCCCCTCAGGGGTGACCTGGGTGTCGGTCGATGGTGCCGTTTCCGGACCCGACACACCGGGGCAACGAATTTTTTTGCGTCAGCCTTTTGGCGAGGCCACAGGTTGCCCCCATGTAGGGATCGAGGCGGTGCGGGTCGGCAAGTGTGCTGCCGAACACGGTCCTGGCACCGGTGTGGTGACTCGGTGCGTCGGGCCGGATCTGGAGCGATTGACCGGCGCGTCTGCCGTGAGGGTGAACTCAGGGCCGGAGGAACAGAGCTCGACCGGCGGCGATTTCGTGTTGAGAGATCGCCAAGTTAAGCGCGCTGTGGAGGCGCAGTCCGCCGGGCCAGCAAGGGTTTGCAGTGGCCAACATCCAGGGCCGTGCGCGGCGTCGACCACCACGGCGTCATCCGCTGTGGCCGGATTGATACGAAGTCCGCGGTCGACTGAAGGAAATCGAAAGAGCCGATCTCGTCCTTGGAATGGGGAGTGATCCCGTCGGATCAAATTGGGAACCGAAGGCGAAGGGGTTGGACGGTCTCCTGCGCGTTGCTAGAGTTAGTTTCGTGCAGGTGGTCCTTCGCAAACTCGGTCGCGGCTCTCGTGCCGTAAGTGGGCGCCTCGTCCGCGCTCCGCGCAAGGGGTCGGTTGTCGTCATCGAGTTCTCCGACGGCATGCACGAGTACGTGACGACACCCGTCAAGCGGGTGCTGCGGCTCGCGGCACGCGATGTCTTCTACATCGAGACCGTGAACAGTCGGTACCGTTTGGAAGTACGGGATCGGGAGAGCACGCTCGAAGACGCTTCGAGCGGGTGAGAGCCCGGGGGATGTCGCGCTGGTCGCGGCCGAACCAGTCGTCAGCCGGGAAGTGTTCCCGGCTTTACTTTTTTTTGGGCTGACGAGTGCACGCGCTGACAGCACGTGTCCGTTGCTGGAAAACGAGCGGCATTCGGGTTATGGCTGCAGCCCCACTCGGGGCGCCAAAAGCCCCGCTGAAACGAGAGAAACAAAGCAATGGGTCGATTCGATAGCCGCTCCACCACGAAGATGCGTCAACGCCGCGCACAGGAAAAGAAGAAGGAGCGCCTCGCGCGTCAGGCGGAAGCCACCCGCGAAGAGCGTCACGGCACCAAGAAGTAAGCGGCGGAATTCGCGGCGGTCTCGAAGAGCGCCCGGCCGAACCAGCGATGCGCGTCAGCGAATGACGCGCGTCGGATAGTGCTTGTCGGGCCGCGGTGCCTCGCGCTCGGCCTCCTCGCCGAACAGGCCGAGATCGCCCCCGAGCCGTTCTTCCTCGAGCATCTTCCAGCCACCGTCCTCGTCGCTCCACGATTGCTCGAGGCGCGTGATACGCAGCCGGCTCTCGTCTGCGCGGACCCACGATACGTCGACCTGCACCTTGGCGTGGGTGGAGTCCGAAAGCTCGAGTGCCGCGAGCTGGGTGTCGAGGATGCGGATGTCCGTGCCCCAGGTGCTGCGGCGTTTCAGGAAACCTTCGCGCGCCTTCGGGGCTGCGTGCGCGACGGCGACGTCGAGGCGTCCCCATCGAGCCGCGAGGTTGAGCTCGCGCACCGCGTCTCCCGCCTGTTCCGAGCGTGGCGGCGGCGTGGGGCATCCGACGAGGCCGACAGCCACGCAGCCGAGCGCCGCGAAACGAAGAACGCTGCGGGACGTCAGCCGAGCGAGAACTTTGGCCATGTCGCTCGCGTACCAGCGAGCCGGCACTTCGGGAAAGAAATTGGCCCCGTCAGAACGAGCCGGCTGCTGCGAAGTAGGACCGAACGGCCTGGGGATCATCCAGGGCTCGAGCGAAGCCGAGGCGCACGTTGGTCGACGCGGTGTATCCGGTGATCATGTCGAACCACAGCTCGCCGCCCACGCCGGCATGGAGGAAATCGCCGAGCGGGCGATCGGGCACGATTCTGTCGAACGCTCCGCCGTAGTCGACGAACAGAGCGGCGCTCACCTGACGCAGGTAGAGGGGCAGTGTGCTCAGGCCGGCGTCGGCGTACCAAACCGGAAGTCGGTATTCGGCGTTCAGCAGGAGGAATCGGTTGCCGGAAAACTGAGCCGGTTCGTAGCCTCGCAGGACGAACGCACTTTGAAACACGTTGCTGGTCAGCGCATCGAATGCGCCCTGATCGACGAAACCGCCCGTGCGGAAGAGGCCGCGTCGGGGGAAGCTGCCTCCCGCTGCGCCGGCCGAAGCTCCCAGCGAAAGCACGTGGTGGCGCGCCCAGGGCAAGGGCACGTAGCCGGCCGAGCGGAGAAGAATCGAGTAGAGCGAGTCTTCGCTGGCCGTGACCTGTGAGGCGTAGTCCGCGCCGAGACCGATCCAAAAGCCTCGCTCCGAACCCGTGCCGTACAGGGTTCCTTCTGTGTTCGAGTAGAAGTAACCGACGTGCGCCAGACCGAGCAATCCCTCGTGGGGTTCGATCGGAACTCGGGCGTAGGGGTCGAGCTCGGTGCCGACGGGAAGGTCTTGGTGATAGAGCTGCGCCGAGTAGCTGAAGGCGAGGGACTGGTAGTCGAACTCGCCGGGCATCGGGTACTGCACACCCGAAGTGACGCCGACGTGTCGCTCGACCACGCGCCGCTCCTCTTCTGCGACTTCGACACTCAGGAGACGCGCTCGAGAAAACGCGGACAGATTCATCGAAAACGGGAGCCGACCGTACGCGTAGCCGACGCCCCCCTGGAGCACGTCGCGCCCGAAACCGTAGGAGAGATCTGCGCCGAAGGCGTGGTGCCCGACCGCGTCTCGTCCGCTGGTTTGAAGGGTCGCGGTCGTGCCGAAGCTGCCCGTCCCCACGGAGAATCCGTAGGAGTGGGGGCGGAGAGTGGGGAGGGGTTCGTAGGGTCCGACGGGCCACGTCCGGTCCCGCGTCTTTTGGCGAGGAGTCTCGCGCTCGACTCGCATCGGCGGTGCTTCGAGGAAGCTCTCGGGGTCGAGCGGGAGCACGAACAGGTCGAAGCCCTCGCTGGTGTATCCGACGTAGTAGAGCAGGCGGCCGTCGGGGGAAACCTCGGGCATGTACGCGCCCCCGACCACGTTGGTGATTTGGTGGAGGGCGCCGTCGACGCGGTCGAGCGCGTAGATGTTACTGATCCCCGTTCGGTCGGACGAAAACAGGAGGTAGCGCCCGTCGGGTGAGAAAATGGGCTGCTGGTCCAACGCGCGGTCGGTGGTGATGCGTTGATTCGTGCCCGTGACGGCATCGACGACGTGGATGTCCCGAAAGCCACCCTTCGACCAACCGCTGTAGGCAACGAGGCGGCCATCGGGGGAAAAGCTCGGCGTGTAGATCTGCTCGTAGCGCGCCGAGGTGACCAGCCGCCGCACGCTTTCGACCTGACCCTCCGGGGTCAGCTCGGCGAGCTCGAGGTGAGTCGTGCCGCGGCGGTTGACGACGTAGGCGACTCGTCGACCGCTCGGGCTCACTGCGGGTTCTCGAGCGCGAACTCCACGGGTCAGGCGGATGCGCGTGCGCGACGTGCCGCGTGGCGCGCGGGTACCGTGGGGCTGGCGAAAGAGGTCGAAGAACCGATAGCCGCGACCGTCGACGGCAAGGGAATCGAAAACGAGGTCGCAGTCTCGGCCGAACGCGGCCGTGTTCGACCAGGTTCGAGTGATGAGCTCGGGGTCCCCGCGTGGCGTGCGGCCGTCGGGAGTCAGCTCGAGCGAGTAATAGCCGGGCGTCGTGTGGCCATCGTCGCGGAAGAACACGACCGACTTCGCCTTCGAAAAGCACCGCGGCGCTACGCGAGGCGACCGGAGCACGCGACCGGTGTGCGTGAGTCGCTGGCCTTGCCGAAGACCACGTCCCTCGACTTCGGCGCGCTGCTCCGCGTAGTGAGCGCGCAGGTGTTTCGTCCAACCTTCGTAGAGCTCTTCGTAGGTTCGACCGGTGGCACGTCGGATCGATCGGTTGATGCCGAACGGGATCACGCTGTACGCGTAGTCGTCGGCGACGGCGCGGGGCACGCCCGGGCCGTAGACGTGGACCACCCACTCGAGAAACTTGGAGCCGTACAGGTACCAGAGCGTGCCGCCGGGCCAGCGCAACGCCGGATGACTCATCTGGTCGAGGGTGGCGAGGTTGTCCTCCAGCGTGTCCATCCGGAGGTACATGTCGAACTGAGACGAACGAAGGCGTCCGCCTGTGGTGTGCTCGCTCTCCTTGGTGACAGCGAGCCCTTCCGTCAAAAACCGCGGCTGGAATACGCCAGGCACGTAGCTCTTGCCGAACACGGCGTTGACCACGGCAGCGAAACCGCGCGTGTTGTCGACGTGCAGCACGTGCGTGTGTTCGTGCGTAACGAGGGTGTCGAGCCAATCGTCGTAATCGGCGAGCAGCGACATGTCGTCCGGAGCGGTCGCGAACAGGCGAATGGTGTTGTACGGAAGAGGGCTCGCCGAACCGTTCGCCGAGTCGCTGGAGTCCGTCAGCACGACTTGGGTGATCTGGTCGGGCTGCCATCCGAGTTCCGGCTCCAGGGCTTCCTGCGCCGCTTCGAGAAGGCTACCCGTGCGCTGCGCGAGCTCTTCGAGCCCCGTGTGGAAGTGCACGCGGAAGTGCGGCGTCACGAGGGTGTACCAGTCGAGATAGGGGTCGCCTGCGCGAGCGGGTGTCTGCCAGAAGACCAGGCACGAGACGATCGCCGCCCACAGGGTGAACGGTGCGAGGCATCCTCGGCAGCTGAGCGGACCCGCCAGCGGGATCCGTCCCGGCTGCCTGCGTCCGAGGGAACGTCGGTCGTGCCTCTGGGCGGGGCGCGCTTTCAGCACCCGGTCAGAAGTCGTCGTGGAAGAGCGGTTCGCGATTGCGAACGTAGCGATAGACGAGCTGCCGCGCTTCCGTCGAGATGTCTTGTATCTGAGCCCCAAAACCCGGCGGTGAATCGCTCGAGCCGACTTCGCGGGTCCACTTCACCTGGCCGCGCGCCGCGAATTCGTAACCGCCGGGCATGGACACCTTGATCCACAGGTCCTTGCCGAGCGCCGGGATCTGGTAGGTGGCGATGAAGATGCCCCCGTCATCGATCACGTCGTTGCCGCTCAGGCCCTTGTAGAAATTGGTGGGGCTGTGGGCGCCGAGCTCCGCCGCCACCTCGAGGGCGCCGGGGAGCGGTCCGTCTGGACCGGGATGGTGGTCTGGAGCAGGTGCCTTTGCCGCGGCGGCTTCGGCCGCGACCGGCGCGGTGGCCGGAACCGCAGCCGGAGCGGCTACTTGAGTCGCGGCGAGCGCCGCCTCGGCGGCTGGAGACTGTTGACCGATGGGCTCCGTTGCGGCCAGAGCGTGGTCCTCGACGACCTTGGCTCGAGGCGCGGTCCCGACGGGAGGCTCCG
Source organism: Polyangiaceae bacterium (assembly GCA_050289625.1). Classification (GTDB taxonomy): domain Bacteria; phylum Myxococcota_A; class Polyangia; order Polyangiales; family Polyangiaceae; genus NIC37A-2. The sequence continues at coordinate 5,349 of JBNKGC010000298.1, forward strand.
CGGGGGTGGATGGGGCGGTCACGGCGCTCTGGGCGAGGTTGTGTACCAAGCCAAGGGAACCCGCGACGTGCTCGGTCGCGCTAGCGGCGGCAGTGTTCTCTGCGGGCGCTTCCTGCAACGCGGCGAGTGCTCGGCGGACGGCGTCGAGGGCGACCGGTGCTGCCGTGGATGCTTCCGCCCCCTCCGTCGACTCGATGCGATGCAGCGCTCCCATCGCCTGCGCCACGGGCGCGGCCACGGTGTCGATCAGGGAGCCGGCGTCGGGTGCCTGGAGGGCTGCCAAGGCTTGCGCGAGCTTTTCACGGGCGGTGCGGGCTGAACTGACGATGTCACTCATCCAAGGAGATCTCCGGACGTCGAGTGGGGCAGTCTACACCGATTCCCACGGCGTGCGACCAATCTACGGGTATCGCGCTGGGCGTCTAAAGAGGTGGCGTTCGTCGGGCTTGGCTGCCCGGCCCGCGCGCTTCGACCCGCGCGCTTCGACCCGCGCGCTTCGAAATGACGGAGGCCCGACGTTGGTAGCTCGACCGGGGGGGGCTGAGCACGGAAGCGCAGGAACAAACCGAGGCACGCGAGGCCGATGGCCGAGGCGTGACGAGGCGCGGAAAACCGCCGGCGAGCAAGCCCCTTTGCGAGCCGCCGGATTTTCCGGCGGACTGTGGGGTG
>JBNKGC010000299.1:0-5972 GCA_050289625.1 Polyangiaceae bacterium
CGAGGGATGATGAGGGGAATTGGAGTGGGTGTACTCCTCGCGATGCTTGTGGGGGCGTCGGGAGCGATGGCGAGTGAGCAGAGCGTGGCGGCTCAAGCCCTGTTCGACGAGGGGCGACGCCTTCTCGACGAGGGCAAGCCCGGGGAGGCATGCCCCAAGTTCGCTGAGAGCCTGAAGCTCGATCCCGGCGTGGGAACGAAGTTTCACCTCGCCGATTGCTACGAGAAGATGGGTCGTAACGCGAGTGCCTGGAGCCTCTTTCTCGAAGTCGCGGACGAGTCCAGAAAGGAGGGCCAGGGCAAACGCGCCGAATTCGCGGAAGGACGAGCGGAAGCCCTGAAGCCGGGCTTGAGTTACCTTCTGATTCGCGTCGAGGGCGTCATCGCACCCGGGCTCGAGATCGAACGCGACGGGGTAGCGGTGGGACGGGCTCAGTTCGAGCTCCCGCTGCCCGTCGATCCCGGTACCCACGTCGTTCGGGCGGAGGCGCCTGGGTACGTCGCCTGGGAGGCGAAGGTGGAGGTGGCGCCCAACGGGTCGAAGGCGACCCTGTCGGTGCCCGCCCTCGAGCCTTTGCCCGAAGAACCCGAAGCTGAACCACCAGTCGGGCCCTCCGTGACTGCGGCCGAGATCGGGGACGTTGCTCCATCCGGCTGGACGACGCAGCAGCAGATCGGGCTCGGTGTGGCGGGGGCGGGGCTCTTGGGCTTGGGGGCAAGCGGCTTCTTCGCCCTACGCGCGGCGTCACTGAACGACGAATCGAACGCCGCCGACCTGTGCGATGGCAATCGCTGCAGCGAGGAAGGAGCAAGCGTTCGCAAGGACGCGATCGACGCCGGCAATCTCGCGACGATCTTGGCCATCACGGGCGGAGCCCTCGGCGTGGGAGGTGGCATTCTGTTTCTGACCGGTGGGCGGAAAGACTCGGGCGCTTCGTCGGCCGTGTCGGCCACCGTACTCGTGTCGCCCGAGGGGAGTTCGTTCGTGGCCTGGGGGGCGTTCTGATGCGGAGCTCACATGCCGCGTTTTGGGGCGTGACCCTGGTGTTCGCTGGGGGAGGCCTCGCGTCCTGCAACTCGATTCTCGGAATCGAAGAAGCCGAGGTGGATCCCTCGTTTGGCCAAGAGACCCAGTCTGGTGGCAGCGCAGGTGGTGGCGGCACCGAGGCGTCCGGAGGCAGCTCCTCGGGCGGTTCGTCGTTGGGCGGACAGGGAGGCGCAGAGCCCACAGGGGTTCAAGTTGGGGCGCCCTGCGACAGCGGAGGGGAGGTGCGATGCGTCGCGCGTGCGGCCGTCGGACGCGTGGTCTGCGACGCGGACAGCATGACGTGGCGCACCGAGCAGCCGTGCTCCGACGGATCGCTCTGTGTGGGCGAAGGCGAAAACCGGGGCGAGTGCTCACCGGTCGTGCCCGAGTGCGCCGGGCGTTCTCCGGGAGATGCCGTCTGCGACGGAGCTGACCGGCTGATCTGCGGTCCGGATCTCGTCACCGTCGAGCGAACGACCTGCAAGACCTCGACCCATTGCGCCGAGGCTGTCGGGCCCGGCTGCGCCGAATGCGTGACAGACGAATGGTCCTGCGACGGTGTCGTCCTTCGCAGCTGTGACGGCGGTCGCTGGACCGTCGAAGACACCTGTGACTCGACCGATCTGTGCAACTCGGGCGCCAAACAGTGCACCGCCGACTTCTGCGTCGACGACCAGAAGCAATGCAACGGGGACACGCTCGAGGTCTGCAACGCCAGCCACGACGCCTTCGAGACCCTGATGGAGTGCGAGGCAGGGCTTTGCGACTCGATTCAGCAGGAGTGCGACATCTGCTCGCCCGGTACGGAAAAATGCGACGCCGCCGGGGACACGGCGCTCACCTGCGCGAATGACGGAAGAAGCTGGCTCGAGGACGATTGCGCTTCGGATTCACCCTACTGCACTGGCCTCGGTGTGTGCGTCGAGTGCCGCACGGTCAGCGATTGCTCGAGCGCTCCGGAGTGCTTCCGCGATCTCTGTTCGAACAACTCGTGCGATCAGCAGCCTGAAAACCAGGGCACCGAGTGCGACGGGGGCGACGGAGTCTGCGACGGCGCGGGCTCCTGTGGGAAGTGCATTCCGGACGAGACGAAGTGCCAGTCGGGGGACGCCTACTTCTGCGACGAGGGTTCCTGGGTTCGGCAAGCTTGTACCGGGGGCACACCGGTCTGCAGCGGGGGCGTGTGCACTCCGCCACCGAGTTGCGTCGGTTTGGCAGAGCGCTGCGGCCCGAACTCGGGCGAAAGTTGTTGTGAAGCCGTGCGATTTGGGGCGGGGAGCTACCAAATGGGGCGCGCCATGAAGAACTCGATCCCGGACTACAACGGCGGCAACGGCAGTAGCGACGAGCAGCCGCCTCACACGGCGACGACGAGTGGATTTTACCTCGACAAGTACGAGGTCACCGTGGGGCGCTTTCGAAAGTTTCTGGCGTCTTCACCGACCGAGCCTGCCTCTGGGGCGGGTGCGAATCCGAACGTTTCGGGTACCGGGTGGAACACGGCTTGGCACTTCCCGGTCGACGTGGAGACCGCCCTCACCAACTGCGGGGGGAGCTCCTCGACGTTCACCTGGACACCATCGCCGGGGGCGAACGAGGAGCGCCCGATCAACTGCGTCGATTGGTACGTCGCGATGGCGTTTTGCGCCTGGGATGGCGGCTTTCTGCCTACCGAGGCCGAATGGGAAAAGGCTGCCTCGGGCAACGGCGCCGAGTTGCTCTACCCGTGGGGTAGCACGGCTCCCTCGAGCCAGAACGTGGCCGCCGAGTGCTGGCACGGGGGAACCACGGGGATCTGCACGCTGGCGGACATCGCGTTCGTGGGACGCCTGCGAGACGGGTTCACTCCCTCTGGCGTGAGTGATCTCGCGGGCAACGTCGGCGAATGGGTCTTCGACGCGTACAGCAGCACCTGGTACCAGGACCAAGAAGCGTGCAGCGACTGCGCAAACCTCGGTGGCCTCACCGGACCACGAGTGGTTCGCGGAGGGAACTTCGCCGACGAGAAGGTTGCCAACTTGCGGGCAGCGGCACGCGCAAGTCGTGAACCGGACTCGCCCGCCACGTTGGTGGGCTTCCGTTGCGCGCGCCCGGAGTGAGAAAGCGGCGAGGGGCCAAGACTGGTGTAATCCCGTGCTGCGGAACTTCGACGGGAAGTTGGGGAGAGAAATGGAACGAACGAAGAGAAAGCAAATCACTGCGAAGAAGGTACCCGCCGGAAGTGCCTCACTCCGGCGGGGAACTCCTGCTGGCAAGCCGGAACGTCAGCGCCGGCCGGAAAGCCGGGAGCGGGCTCGTCAGGGCTCCGTGGCACCGATCGACTTCGCACCGCGCGTGATCGTGAAGTTTGCGGAGGGCATCGATCTCGATCCAACGAGTCACCGAGTGCTGCTGAAGCGGCTCGGACTCGCCGATGTCCGGGCGTTCGAGAAGGATTTTCGCGGGGCTCGGATCGAGTCGCTTCTGAATCGAGCCAAGCGTGCGGATCTCGAACGCCTGCGAGAATTGGCCGTTCAGCGAGACGCCACGTATCGACCGCGGCGTCTCGGGAACTACACGGCCGTGCGTGTGCCGGTCGGCGTTCCCGTGAAGGAAGCCCTCGACGCGGTGCGAGGATGGAACGGCGTCGAGCGAGCATTCGTGGAGGCTCCCATCGCGCCCCTGCCCGGGGTGGGGGAGCAACGTTACCTCCGACCCGACAACCGCGGTGTCGGTCTTTATTCGAGCACGAGCCTCGAGAGCAGCGTGGCCCTCGGCCCGGGTGGGTCGGCCGACAACCTCGGCCAAGGCATCAAGTTGGTGGACATCGAGAACGACTGGGACACCAACCACGCGTATCTCGCACCGCTGACGGCCACCGAGGGCACCCTCTCCGGGGTTCCGGCCGATGCCCTGCACGGCAGGAGGGTGCTCGGGTTGATTCTGTCGTCGGGCGGCGTGGACTATCGAGGCATCGCTCCTGCGACCACGGCGTTTGGCGTCTCCCCCTTGAACGGGACCGACTACAGCGTCGCGAGCGCGATTTATGGTGCCCTGACGAGTTCGACCATCGGACTCTCCTACGGGGACGTGATGCTCCTCGAGGTGCAGGCGGTCTACCACCTCGACCCGACCAAGAACGTCCCAATCGAGATTCGGGCGGACGTGTTCGACGCGATTCGCCTGGCCACCGCGTTGGGCGTCATCGTCGTCGAACCTTCCGGGACCAACCCACTCGGGGGCAATCTGAACCTCGATGGGGTCACCGACGACGAGGGGCAGTTCGTCTTCGATCGGACGGTGCGCGACTCCGGAGCGATTGTCGTTGGCGCGACCGAAGGCGCGACCACGGACGTGCTTGGGACGGGCAACTACGGCGGTCGTGTGGATCTCTGCGCACCGGGCAACGGGGCCCTCAAGGTCCTCTACGACGGCGCGGCCACGAGCGCCCACGGCCCCCTGAATGGTGATGGGGGCATCGAGGGGACGTCGTGGGCCGCGGCGAGCATTGCCGGCGCCGTGAGCGCAGTGCAGAGCTTGGTCGAGGACGCCACCCCCGGTTACCGCCTGGGACCGGGGCCCATGCGCCAGCTGCTCAGCGAACAAGGTGGGGTGGTGGTTGCAAACCTCGGCCGCATCCCGGACATCGTCGATGCGCTCGTCGACCTCGGGTTGGTTGCTGACGTCTACATGCGAGACACCCTGACCGACGTAGGTGCTCCAGGGACGGCGGGCACGGTGTCCCAAAGTCCGGACATCATTCCTCGGCAAAGCGAATCGCTCGATCCAGCGACCGCGTTCGCCTCTCCGTCTGACACCACGTTCCACCAACAGATCGAGTTTGGCCAAGACAACTTCATCTACTGTCGCCTGTGGAACCGCGGTGGGCAGCCGGCGAACAACGCACGGGTGAAGTTGTATTGGACGAAGTCGAGCGCTCTGCCGACGCCCGACCAGTGGGTTTTCCTCGGAGAGCAAGCGGTGACGTCGACGAACATCCCCGCCTCGACCGGATCACCGGATCCGTGGCGCATCACGCCGGGCATCAAGTGGCCGGCGAACGAGCTGCCACCGGTGAGTCACTATTGCTTCGTCGCGATCGCAGCGTCCGACTCCGATCCTGGTCCGCATGGGGGTCCGTGCGCGGCGCCGCTCCCCGTCCTGATGAACTCCGCGACCTTCGTGAAGCTGGTGCGGGAGAACAACAACATCGTGTGGCGGAACTTCAACGTCGTCGACACGGATCCGGCGAACTTCGTCTCGGCGCCGGGTGACATCGCGCCGCCTCCCGGAGCCATTCCCCTCGACGTCGACGTGGGTGGTTTTCCCGAAGAAGACGGGGTGTTCGACGTCGAGGTGTTCGCGAAGCTGCCGCCCGACGCGAAGCTCGTCGCCGAGGCACCTGCTGGGCTCGTGCGAGCGCTCTTTCGTGGCACTCCACCATTCGCTGTCAAGAACACCAAGCGGAAATCACTCGAGTTTTCCGTGCGGCGGGGCCGGACCACGTTCAAGGGCGTGCCTCTGAATGCCGGCTTCCGGGAGAGGCTTCGCTTGAATGCCTACATCCCCGAAAAATACCGCAAGGGTGAGTACGAAGTGTACGTGCGTCAGCTTCAAAATGGCGTCGAGCTCGGTCGCTTCACCTTCCATCTCGTGCCAACGGGCAGAAAGCCTCCCGGCAAGAAGGGGGTCGAGAAAAAGCCAGTGGCCCGGGGGCGCAGAGCGGCGCGCTGACGCGGGCTCTGGGCAACGACTTCGGCAGGAGCGGTCGAGTTTCGTGACGGTGCGAGGGCAGAGACATGGCTGAACTTTCCTTCGAATCTGGGCAGGTCATCGGTGACCGCTATCGTCTCGAGTCGAAGCTCGGCGAGGGAGGCATGGGTGCGGTGTGGTGTGCAGAGCACGTCACGCTTCGCTCCCCCGTTGCCGTCAAATTCATCAACCCGGGTCTGGCCAACACCGAGGAG
>JBNKGC010000300.1:0-5924 GCA_050289625.1 Polyangiaceae bacterium
GCCAGGCGCGCATCTTCGAGCGACACCGAATCGCCGCTCTCGAGCATGGGCTCGAGCAGCGCGGGCACCTTCGAGAGACTCGAGGCGAGCTGTCAGGCTCCGTGCTCGGAGGCAAGTACCGCATCGAGAGCAAAATTGGTTCCGGGGGCATCGGGGCGGTGTACGCGGCCGAGCACCTCGGACTCGGCGGGTACGAAGTCGCCGTCAAAGTGCTTCGCGGTGCCGCGGCAGCCGACGCTTCGGAGATCGCACGGCTCCGCCGCGAGGCGCGGGTGCAGGTCTCCATCGAGCATCCGAACGTCGTCCGCACCATCGACCTCGATCAGATGCCCGATGGGTCCATTTACGTGGTGATGGAGCGCCTCAAAGGCATGAGTCTCCAGGAGCAGCTCGCTGCGCGGGGCCCCATCGCGCCGGGCTTTGCGATCCCCCTGTTCATGCAGGTGTGCCGAGCGCTCTCGGCCGCGCACCGCCTCGGTATCGTGCATCGCGATCTGAAGCCGGGAAACATCTTCATCTGCGACGATCAGGTCGTCAAAGTGCTCGACTTTGGGATGAGCAAGCTCACCGAGGCCGATGCGCTCACTCAGGATGGCTACACGCTCGGCACTCCCGAGTACATGAGCCCCGAACAATGCGTGGGCGCTCCCGTCGATCCCCGCAGCGACATCTACGCGTTCGGCGTCGTGATGTACGAAGCGCTGACGGGCGAAATCCCCCTGCGAGGCAGAAACCGCCGGGAGCTGCTCGAGCTCCATCAGCGAACGGTGCCTCGACCGATGGGCGATCGCCGTCCGGATCTCGGCATTCCGAACGAGCTCGACCGGATCGTCATGGCTTGCCTCAAAAAGCGCGGCGCCGAACGACCCGCGACCGCCCAACAATTGGAGCGACTTCTCGCTTCCGTCCCTCCCCAAGGCCTGGTGTACGAGTATCCTCCCCACACCCCGCGTCGCCCGAGCGAACGCTCGCGCGGTCGCACCCCGTCTTGGAGCTTCAGTACGTGAAGGCACAGCGCTTCGAAAAAGCCCGGCGAGTCGCACCGTCCCCACAGAGATTGCAGCGTCCCTCCTTCGGCCGGTCACGTCGTACTGCGGCTCGCCTGCTCGGGATAGCCGCCCTGGCGGGGGCGGCGCTCGGCCTGCCATCGGTGCGGGAGGCGGGCGCATTCCCGCACGTGGTCCAAGAAGGCGAGAGCCTCGCGCAGATCGCCGAACGCTACTACGGCAAGATCCAAAACGAGCGCATTCTCGTCGCAGCCAACGGTCTCGACCGAGGGGGCGGAACGGCGCTCGCGCCAGGCATGTTGCTCGAAGTGCCCGCGGTGAACCATTACCGCATCCAGAACGGCGATACGTGGAAAGGGCTCGCGGCCGAGCTCCTCGGAGCTTCGCATCGTGGGGACATCCTCGCGCTGTCGAACGATCAAAAGCCCTGGATCGAGCCGGAGGTCGGGACTTTGATTGTGGTCCCCTACAACCTCACGCTTTTATCGACGGGCCAAGACAGCCTGGCGACCATCGCCTACCGGTACCTCGGCAGCACGAAGAAGGCGTGGCACATCAGTCAGTACAACCGCCTCGACGAGCGCGAGCTCGAGCGAGGGGATGTGCTCCTCGTTCCGCTCACGGAGCTCGCGCTCACCGAGGAAGGCAAGCAGGCCGCCGAGCTCGCCGCTCGACGCTTGGGCACCCAGGCCGACGCAGCGCTCCGCGAGCGCCAGCTCAAAGTCGAAGGCGAGCTCCCCGCACTGGCTGCGGACGTGCGCTCGGGCCGATACGTCGAAGCGGTGACGCGGGGCACCCGGCTGCTTTCGATCACGCGCCTTTCGGAGCCACAACTTGGCCGCATCCATCGGCAGCTGCTGGAAGCCTACGTGGCTCTCGACTCGATTGGACAGGCCGTGGCTGCGTGTACAAACTGGCGAAAGCACGACGCAAACGCCAAACTCGACCCAGTGCTCCTCAGCCCGAAGATCCTGGCGGCCTGCGAACGAGCACCCGAGCCCGTCAAGGACACCGACGAGGACGAAGCATCCACCGAAGACGCCGAAGAGTCGGACGAATCTGTGATCCAGCCCGCACCCTGATCAAGTCATGAGCGATTCGAACGCTTCACCGGAAGCTCTCCAAAGCCAACACGATGCGCCCCCGTCCTCGGCGGAGAACTCGGCTGGTGAGTTCAGGCTCACTCCCTTCTGGTTCACCGCAAGCCTCATTGCGGTGGCGCTCGGCCTGGCCGCAGGCCTGGTGATGAGCGCAGCCGGCCTGAAGTGACGCACCAAAGCCCCACCCTGCGGAGCGAGCTCGATTGGGGGCGTATCGCGCCCCTTCGCCTGCGAGCTCGCGCCGTTGCCGGCGGTGTGTTCACCGGCGCGCATCGTTCCGCACGGCGAGGAGCAGGCGTCGAATTCGGCGGACACCGCAACTACGTGCCGGGCGACGATCTCCGTTGGCTCGATCGCCACGCCCTGATGCGGCACGCCCGCCTCATGATCCGCGAGTTCGAGACGGAGACGGAGCGCGCGGTCTATCTGCTGCTCGATGCGAGCGAGTCGATGGGCTACCGGAGCGAAGGCGCCCCCGGCGCCAAGCTCGCCTACGCGGCGTTGCTCGCCGCGGCGCTCAGCTACATCGCGGTCCGTGAGAGAGATCCGGTTGGGCTCTCCTGGCTCGGGGGCGAGCACGTGCACACCGTGACTCCGGGCGTCGGCTCCGACGCGTTCGAACGCGTTCTGACTACCCTGGAGGACGCCCGAGTGGCGGGCAACGCCGCCTCCAGCACGCGCGCCTGGGGTCGCGCCGTCGCGCCCATCGGCGGCAAAGCGCCTCGCGGGTCGGTAGTGGTCATCTTCAGCGATCTACTCGAGGTTCCCCTCGAGGCGGCCCTCGAGGTGGCGCGAGTCGCGGGTCGTTCGCGTCGGGTGGTGGTGGCGCGCGTGCTCGATCCGGCGGAAGTCGAGTTTCCCTTCGATGGCCCCCTGCGCCTGCGCAGCCTGGAGTCGGAAAATGTCATCGAGACCGATGGCGCGCGCGCTCGCCGCGGGTACCTGGAGGCCCTCGAGCAAATCGAGGTGCAGTGGCGGAGTCGTTTGGTCGACCGCGGGGGCGACGTGCTCACGGTCGTGACGAGCGACGATCCGGTTGCCTCGGTTCGAGCGATTCTCGGAGCCGTCGCGGGGCAAAGGGCATGACGTTCCTGCTGCCCGCGGCCCTCGCGGTGGGTCTGTTCGTCGCCGCGCCCATCATCGCCCATTTCCTGCGCCGCGGTCGGGCTCGGGAGATCCCGTTCGCTGCGGCGGTGCTCGTGCCGCAAGCGCGCTCGGTGGCCAGGCAGCGGGCTCGCCTCGAAGACCGCTGGCTCTTGGCCCTGCGGGCCCTGATGATCCTCGCGCTCGCGGTGCTCGGCGCCTCGCCTCTGATGCAGTGCTCGCGCCTCTCGGTGGCACGTCCCGGCGGGGCATCTCTGGCGCTGGCGATCGTGGTGGACGACTCCCTCAGCATGCGAGCCCAGACCCAGGGTGGAAAGACGCGCTGGGAGATCGCCTTGGAGGGCGCGCGGGAGCTTCTCGCGTCCGCGCGCGAAGGCGACGCGGTGGCCCTCGTGCTCGCGGGGCAGCCCAGTCGGCTCACCCTCTCGGCCACCACCGATCTCGGCGCGGTATCGGCGGCTCTCGACGAGCTCACACCGAGCGATCGCTCCACTGACGTCGCGAGCGCGCTGCGCCTCGCGCGCACGACGCTGGACGCCCTGCCCCACGTGGAAAAGCGGATCGTGCTGCTCAGCGATCTCGCCCTAGAGAAACCGCTCGACGCTGCGGCGGCGGGTGGAACCTTGGTTCCTCTCCCCGAGCTCAGAGAGCCGTTCGACAACTGCGGCATCGCCGAAGCTCGGATCCGAACACGTGAGGTGGAAGTAGCGCTGGCCTGCTCGCCCAACGCCCCCCTCGCCGATCGACGCCTCGAACTCGTGGCACCCGCGGGCAGTGAACCGCGCAAGGCCAGCCGCAAGGGGAACGACAAGAAGACCGCCGAAAAGTCGGGCGCGCGCCTCGACGCCGAACGCGTTCTCGCCGACGTGAAGCTCGAGGGAAGTTCCCTGCACGGGCTCCTCACCCTCCACGCCGACCCGCTCTACCAACCGATGCAGGTGCGGCTGACGGGCAGCGATGCCATCGCCGAAGACGATACCGCACCGGTGATTCCGGCAGGACATGGTCTAGTCGTCGGAGTCGTCGCGGATCCCGCCAAGGCCTCCGTTCAAACGGGGGGGCCGACGGTCGTGGAGATGGCCCTGCGCGCTCTCGACACGGGGGCCCGTCTCGAGCCCCTCGGCATCGTCTCGGAAGACGACGAAGCTCTGGAGCACCTCGGTGCACTGATCCTCGACGATCCTGCGGGTCTCACCCCTGAGGTTCGAGAGGCCCTCGGCACCTGGGTGAAGCGAGGCGGCGTGGCCCTCGCGCTCTGGGGTCCTGGCGTGGAGCGAACACCTCTCGGATCCGCATTCGATCCGTTCCTACCCGGTGCTCCCGTGTGGGAACCCACCGAAGCTCCGGGCATCGACGAAAAGAGCGCAGGTCTTCTGGGCGAACCCGGAAAGAGCTTGCTGGAACTCGCCCCGCACGGGCGGATCCGCCTCGCTGGTGCCATCGACAAGGACTCTCGTGTGCTCGTCCGTTGGAGTGACGGAGAGCCGTGGCTCGTCGAGCGCCCCGTCGGGCGCGGCCTCGCTCTGAGCGTCGGGCTTCCCGCTTCGGTGAGCCAAAGCGACTTCGCGCTGCGCCCGGGATTCCTCGCGGTGCTCGAACTGGCGATCCAGAAGGCCCGCAGCCGCCGCGGCGGATTGAGTGGTCTGGTGGGAACGGCCTGGGACGTGACACCAGGAACCGGAGTCGAGGGCCCCGATGGTCCCGTCGAAGTGCGCCGCGAGCTCGGTGAAGAAGAGAGCCTCTACGTGCAACCCCCGGTGCGCGGGCGCTACGAATTCAGCCATGGCGACGGGCGCGAGGAACGGTTCGCCACGCTCGATCCGGCCGAAATCGTTCGGCAGCCTCGCCCCGCTCCCGAGCAGATGCGCGCCGAGACCCAGCAGGCGGCGGTGTCCCAAGTGGACATTTCCCGCGAGGTGGCATCCCTCCTTCTCCTGCTCACAGGCCTGGAGCTCGTGGGGAGAGCATGGCTGAAGCGTCGTAGTCGAACGCCTGCCGCCCGGTCGGCGAGCGCTTGAGGCGATGGACCCCCATTGCCACACGTGAAAGATTTCGGTCGCAACGGAGATTGAGCGGCGGCGTTTCGACGCAAGCGCCCGCGTGTTAGCGATCCCTCATGCGGCTCCGCTTGAAGCAATTCGTCTCTGAACAAGGGATTCGCTCGGGGCTCTTTGCCGCGAGTCTCGGCCTGGCCAGCTTGATCGTTGGGCCCGGTTGTCATTCCGCCGGAACTTATGGGCACGCGGTGAACTACGAACCTCACGGCGATGAAGAGGATGCGGCCGAAAATGCCCTCGAGTACGACCCGGTCATGGCCTCTCGGTTCCCCGAGGAGTGGCACGGTAAACCCGTGAGCGCCTTCGGCGTCGTCGAGGGGCGTGCACCGGGCTCGAGCGGCTCGGCCGATCTGCTGCTCAGCGTGCGCAGTCTCGCGCCGCGCAATCTGTGCGACGAGGGGGGCGAGGTGACGTGTCGCGTGACCGTGAGCGACCGCGAGCACGCGCGCCTCCACGCACGCGTGCGCTTGGACGGGGGCGACGACGTCGGAAGGAAGGCCGTCGAGGTCGGCTCCCTCGTGCGGGTCATCGGCCAGCTCGAGGATACTGTCCACGAACAGGACGGGAGCGCCGTGCTCCACGCTAGCTACTACCGTCACTGGCCTCGCGGTGAGTTCGTCACCACTGCTGCCCGGTCGTACATGAGACGCTGATTT
>JBNKGC010000301.1:0-5859 GCA_050289625.1 Polyangiaceae bacterium
ACAGCCGGGTTTGCGTTTCCGCATTCCGATCGTCGAGCAGTACGACATCGTGAACACCGCACAGATTCGACGACTCGAGGTCGGCTTTCGTGGCGACCAAGCCAAGCACGCGGAATCTCAAATGCTGACCGGAGACGAAAACATCGTCGAAGCGCAAATGATCGTGCAGTACCAGGTCGCCGATCCGAGCAAGTACCTGTTCCAGCTGGTGAACCCCGAAGACGCGCTCCGGGCCACGGCCGAAGTCGCTCTACGCAGCGTGGTCGGCCGGACGACGATCGACGACGTCATCACGAAGGGGCGCGGCCTCGTACAGACGCAAACGCGCGAGCTTCTCCAGCGCTTGATGGACGCGTACAACAGTGGCCTGGCGATCACCGAAGTGAAGCTGCAGTCCGTCGATCCCCCCGACGAAGTGAAAGAAGCGTTTCACGAGGTCGTGCGGGCACGCGAAGAAAAGGAAAAGCTCATCAACCAAGCCAAAGGCTACCAGGAAGACATCATTCCTCGGGCTCGCGGCGAAGCTGAAAAGGCCCTCCGCGGCGCGGAGGCCTACAAGGAACAGCGGGTCCTCCGAGCAACCGGTGATGCCGAAAAGTTCGACGAGATCTATGCGGAGTACAAGAAGGCCGAGCGCGTCACTCGCCAGCGCCTTCACCTGGAAGCAATGGAGCGCATTTTGAAGAGGATCGAAAACAAGACGATCCTCGAAGGTGAGGTCGGGAGCTCCACGCTTCCGATCCTTCCGCTTCAGGGAGCGGCCGCCCAGCAGATGGGGACCACGGCTCCCAAGGCAGGTGGATCATGAGTCGTTCCGTTCTGATCGTCCTGGCCATCATCGCCATCTGGGTCGGCTGGGATTCGTTCTACGTCCTGCAGGAAGGCGAACAGGCCATCGTCACGCGGTTCGGCGAGCCTCAATACACGGTTCGAGAGCCGGGTCTCTACCCGAAGCGCCCCATCTCCGACAGCGTGCACCGCATGGAGAAGCGGATCCTCGGGAGCGACACTCCGCCCGCCGAGTACCTGACTCTGGACAAGAAGAAGCTCGTCGCGGACCCCATCAGCCGCTGGCACATCGTGGAACCGCTGCTGTTTTTCGAACGGGTTCGCGACGAAACGGGGGCCAAGGCGCGACTCGATGACATCGTCAACAGCGAGCTCCGCAGGGAAATCGCCAGCCACAACTTCGGCGACATCATCGGCAACGCGCGGGATCCGCTGATGGTGAGCGTGGCGCACGCCGCATCCGCCCAGGTTCGTACCTTCGGGATCGAGCTCGTGGACGTGAGGATCAAACGTGCAGACTTACCACGTGAGGTGCAGGAAAGCGTCTTCCAGCGCATGCGTGCCGAGCGCGATCGAATCGCCAAACGCTATCGCTCGCAGGGGCACGAAGAATCAGCCAAGATCCGCGCCCAAACCGACAAGGACAAAGCGATCATTCTAGCGAAGGCCTACCAAACCGCTCAGAAAGAGCGCGGCGAAGGCGACGCAAAGAGCACCAAGATTTACGCCGAGGCCTACGGCAAGGATCCGGAGTTCTACGCGTTCACCCGGAGCCTCGAAGCATACGAGAATTCGATCGACGAAAAGACCCAGGTCGTGCTGTCGACCGAATCGGACTTCCTGAAGTTCTTGGGGAACTCGCGCTAAAGCTGGATTCAAAGACCCCGCCCACCGCTTCGCGGCGGGGTCCCTCCCCAAAAACTGCCGCGCGGGGGTCCCGGCAGTGCTTGTCGCCCCGCGGCGCTTCGAAAAGCGCGCGGTGCGGTCGTTCGTCTCATTCCGAGGCGTTGGTCGCCTCTTCGAGCGCTCCCTCGTCGAGGGCCCCTCCGGGCATTCCTTCTCCGTGAAGGCGGTTCGGAACGTGGAAGGCTTCGGGCAGCTGCCGCGGCTGGCTGAGCTCGTTCTGCAGTAGGTCGAGGGCGATGCCCACGCTGAAGGCCTGGGCGGGGCACCCTCGGAACGCGTGGGGAGCGTCTCCGTCCGCCGTTTGAGCCACCTGCCCGAGCGCCGGTCCGGCATCGAGAACGCCTGACAGCATGCCCTTCAGGCGCTCCCGCTCGTCAGGGGAATCCCCGCGCAGTTCGAGCGAGGCACGCGCGTAGAAGGCGAAGAGATACGGCCAGGACGTACCCTGGTGGTAGGCCGCCTGGCGTTCCGGAATGGTGCCGCCGATGTGCCCCACGTACGCGGCGTCGTGGGGCGACAGACTGCGCACCCCCCGCTCGATCACTAGATCCCGCTCGGCGCGTTCGACAATGGCGCGGGCCTGCCAGTCTTCGAACAAGCTCCGGTCGACGGCGAGCGCAATCAGCGCGTTGGGACGAATCGATGGATCGGCCCATGCGTCCCCCGCGTCGCGCTCCGCGCTGACGCAATCGAAGGGATACCCTGTCTCGTTGCACCAAAACCGGTCGCGGAAATTGTGCTGGACTGCCTCCCGGGCGCGTCGCGCCGCCGACTCGGTGGCCGTATCGCCGAAGCGATGAGCCATTCGGGCGAGAGTTTCGCAGCCTCGTGACCACAGAGCCTGCAGCTCGACAGCGAGACCGCGTCGAGGCGTGAAGAGGTGGGTCCCGGTGCGCGAGTCCATCCAGGTGAGCGCCGCACCTTCGGTCCCGTTTTCGACCAGGCCATCCTCGGCGAGCCACACGTGGTCGCGTCGCTTCGAGCTCACGCGCACGAAAATTCGCCGCAGTGCGGGGTAGAGCACGCGCCGGACGAAGTCCCATTCCTCCGGACACCGCTCGGCGAAGATGCGCGCGGCTTCGAAAAACCACAACGTGGAGTCGACCGCCGGGACTCGGTCGACGTTCTCCCCGCTGAGCCGCTGCGGCAGAAGACCCCCGCGGAGCTTTCTCGCAAAGCACTCGAGGCAACGTTGAGCCAGGTCCTTCCGCCCGCGCGAAAGGTGGATGCCCGGCAGAGAGAGCAGCACGTCGCGGGACCAAACGTCGAGCCACGGCAACCCCGCGAGGATCGATCCCGATTCCTCCACGATGAAGTCCTCGGCTGCCACGCTCAAGGCCCGCACCTCGGGCGACAGCTGCTCACCGGGATCTTGCGAAAGCCAGTGCTGAGCGACGTTCATGACGAGCTCAGCCGGTTCGGCATCGGGCATGGCGCCAACTCCAGCGACCAGATACGCCGTTTGCCGCGGCTCGATCTGGATCTCGAAGATCCCGGGGCACCACATGTCTTCCTGGAAGGTCTCGAAGCGGCCTCGATCATCGAGGTACTCGAAACGGCGCCACCAGTCGGGCGAACCCATGAAGACGCCGAAGTGGCGAAATGTCACGCTGGGCAGTCCGCGTACCGGCTGCACCTCGACCTCACCGGAGCGCAGCGTCACCTTCTGGAGCATCGCCCCGTGTTCACGCATCAGCTCCCCCGAGCGACGCATCGGCATGAGCGGCCTGAGGGTGATCCGTGCAGGATGCTTGCCCGTCCAGGTGAAGCCCAGCACCACGGTGTTCGAGCCGCGCACCAAGCTAACGGTGCGCTCCAGGCTCCCCTTGCCGATTCGATAAACCCACCGGGGGAGCGGATCTTGCGCGAAACTCTCGAGAAGCCGGTAGCCCGGGGTCGGTGCCACGTTGGGAAACTGATGGGTCGACAGGCGAAATGTCCTGTCACCGACCTCGAGGGTCGCCTCGACGTGACTCAAGACGACGTAGCGCTCGAGGTGTTCGCCCAGGGAAGCGACCAGGAGCCCGTGTTCGCGCCGCGTGTGCATCAGCGCGATGGTGCTCATCGCATAGGCGCCGGTGCCGTTCGTGTGCACCCACTCCTGCTCGGCGTTCTCGATCTGGCCGCGCACCCGCACCGCCGGCCAGGGGCCGTCGCGGAATCCGCGCCAATCTTGCACAGCTTGGGGCTTCATCGCTGAAGAGCCTCGTTGGCAGCTTGCAGGAGCGGAGCCACGGGCGGCAGCTCTCCCCACCAGATCTCGATTGCACGGGCCGCCTGTCCGACGAGCATGCCGAGGCCCCCTCGATGAGGATGTCCCGTCTGACTCGCCGCGGCGAGAAAGGGCGTCTCCCGAGGGACGTAGACTAGGTCGTAGGCATAGATTCGGGACAGATCCTTCCAGGGAACCAGGTCCGCCACACCAGCGCCGGAGTCCGCCCCGTGCATGCCCGCACTGGTGGCCTGAATCACCAAGTCGGAGCTCCGAATGGCTCGATCCCACGCGTCATCGGCAGCGGAGGGCCAGGCGACCACCTCGGCGCCGAGGCGCGTGAAGGCGTCCGCACGGGGCCACTCGGTTCGGGGCAGCTCGGCCGCGAACCGTCGCGCCACGACGACGACCCGCTTCATCCCCACGAGCTGACATGCCACGACGGCCCCGAGAGCGGCACCGCCGTTCCCGATGATCGCCGCGGTGCCATCCGGATCAGTGGAGTCCCCCTCGGCGAAGAGCCTGCGCAGGTCATCGGCGAGCCCTCGAGCATCGGTGTTGTGCGCGACGACTTCACCCTCTGGGGATCGGGACAGCACGTTGGCGGCCCCCACGACTTCGGCGCTTTCGTCCACCCGATCGGCCAAGGCCAGTGCAAGGCGCTTGTGCGGGACGGTCACGTTGGCGCCGACGACCTGCCCCTCCCGGACTCGGTCGACCTCGGCAGCGACGGCAGCTTCGTCCGGGCAGTCGACGAGATCGTAGCGGGCCGTTCGGCCCAGCTCTCGATAGGCCACCGCATGGATCACGGGAGAGAGCGAATGGCCCACGGGGTGCCCGATCAGAACGAAACGCTGACTCATCACTTCTCCCGCGTCCGGGTTCGGTGCACCCGGTCGGGTGGGGACTCTTGGTCGAAGTCCGGCGCGTTTTCAACCGTCGACGTAACTTCGCGCACTTGCGCGACAAATGCGCCCCGCTTCACGCGGACCGAGACTCGATCCCCCGCCCGGAGGCGCGTCGCGTCACGCACTGCGCGCCCATCCGGCCCGAGAGCAAGAGCGTAGCCGCGACCCAGGATCCCCAGCGGCGAGAGGGCGTTCAGGGAAGACGCTCGGGCAGCCAGCTGCCCCGCGGCGTGATCCAAACGGCGGCGGAGTGCTGCATCGAGCCGCCCGCGCATCGGCGCGAGCTCCGCTCGGGCATTCGCCAAGACCGTTCGCGGATGGCGACTGAGGAGCCGGCGATGCGCGCCGTCGAGTCGCCCCCGCCGCTCGGTTTGCTGGCGTCGCATCACCCGCTCGATGCGGGCCGAAAGCTCATCGAGCTGTTGCTGGCGGTCGGCGATCAGAAAACGGGGGTCCCCGAGGTCGCGCTCGAGCCGGTCCACCCGGGCTCGAGCCTCAGCCAGGGCGAAGCGCAGAGCCCGCCCGAGGTTTCGTTCGTGACGGCGCAGTATCGCCTCGCGCTCTCGTGCGCTCGGCACGACGAGCTCCGCCGCTTGTGACGGAGTGGCTGCTCGAACGTCTGCCACCAGGTCGGTGAGCGTCGTGTCGACCTCGTGCCCCACCGCACTCACCACCGGAACCGTGACGCGGGCGACGCGTCGAACCACCCTCTCGTCGTTGAAGACCATCAGATCTTCAACGGACCCTCCACCCCGACCGACGATGATGGCGTCCAATCCTGGATAGCCCTCGAGGCGGTCGAGGGCCAAAATGATGCTGGCCGCCGCACCATCGCCCTGGACCAGTGCGTTGCTCAAAACGAGGCGCACCGAACCGCGTCGAAATGCCACCGTGCAAATGTCGTGGATGGCAGCGCCGGACCGACTCGTGACCACACCGACGATGCGCGGCTCCTCGGGGAGCGGGCGCTTGCGAGCGGGATCGAACAGGCCTTCCTCGGTGAGCTTCCGCTTCAGGCGCTCGAGCGCCTCCAAAAGCGCACCG
>JBNKGC010000302.1:0-5829 GCA_050289625.1 Polyangiaceae bacterium
ACCGCCCCAGGAATGAGCGGCGCGAGCGAGAACGGGCCCCCGGCCTCCTGCGGTGCCGATAGGCGCCGCGGGTCCAACAGGCGCCGTGGTTCACGGTGCCGGTGTCCCAACGAGCAGAGCTGTCCCAACGAGAGTGATCCCCCCCGAACGACGCGTTCGCCGAACTGTCTGCTAAGATTTCTCGATAAATCGCGGTAGCCAAGCGACGCTCCGCAGAAGCTTCCGCACCTCGATGAACCGAATGAAATGATGCGCCGTCCGACTTCCAAATCCTGCCCTTCGCTCGCCGAGCTGCACGTTACCTTCCCCTCGCCTTCGGCTCGAATCAGTGACGACGAGACCGACGAGTTCGAGGGCGAAGAGTTGGATCTCATCGACGGGCGGTTGTCGGTCGATCTGGATCAAGCGTCGGACCTGGCGCCGGAACTCGATACCGAGGAGTTCGAGATTGAAATCGCACTGCAGCGCGGCATAGGCGATCCCGCCGCGCCGTTCGAGGATTCGTTCGCGGAAACGCAGTTCCACGAGCCCCCGCCCTTCCAAGGGGACGAATCGGAGGGTCTCGAGGACGAAGTTTCCGAGTTGGAGTCGAGTTTGCGCGATTCGACTGACGACGCCGAGGGCATCGAAGAGCCGCTCGATACCTTCGAGCTGCCTCCTCTCGCTGAGGCAGATCCCGGCGATCAGAACCCTCCCGAATTGGACGACAGCGAGGAGCTTTGGCCGAGTTGACCTATTCTCGCTCCGCGCTTCTCGAGTGCGTGAACGAGGGACTCGGCTCACCCGGTGTGCCCTCGTCGGGTCGAATGGGCGGAGAAGCAGAAACACACTATCCTGAGAGCCCCCAGGAATGGCTCCGCGCTGCGCGCCGGGTGTCGTGGCTTTCCGCGGAGACTCGCTGGTTCAGTACGACGGAAAATGGACCCACCCAGCCTACGGAACTGAAGGACATCCAGGCGGCTCGGGACAGACGGCGCGCCATGGGTGTGTCGGACGACGTGATCACCCTGGCGGCGGTCGTGCACGCCGGATCCCTTCTCGATCAGCGCCGCGCACTCGCTCGGCTCACCCAGCTCGCGAAGCAGAGCGCAGGGAGGGTGAGCGGCGTGGACGTCACGCTGGAGCGGGTCGATCCCGAGCTCGAGCGCGACGTACTGACGTTCCTCGCAGCCCGAGGTGGTGGACGCGGACGCGATGCCAAAACCCTCCTGATGGAGGTCGAGATCCATCTCGCCACCGTGGAGGAGGCACTGCGAGCCGTGGTGCGAGGGGAACGAACGGGAGCACCGGTTGATGCCCTCGAGCCGCACGCCCGTGCTCAACTCATGATCCACCTCCGGGGCGCGAGCGACTTCGTCATCGGGTACCTGCTCGACCACCTCGCTGGCGAGCTTCGCTCCAGCGACTCCAGGAGCGCCGTCGCTCACCTCAGTGCACTTCGAGCAGCGGCCGACCCTCGAACCCTCGGCCCCCTCACCGAGGCACTGCTCGAGAGCCCCTACAGCGAAGTTCGAGCGGACGCCGCACGGGCTATCGCACGCATCGACGATGCGCGCGTTGCTCCCGTTCTCCACGTTGCCTTGCAGACTGCCTCGGAAATGGGGGAGCGACTCGCATTGATCGAGGCCCTGGGGCTCCAAGGGGCCGCTCGCGATTCGGACTTCGTGCGCGAAGTTCTGCGCGAGTACAATCGCGCGCCCGACCAAGCGGCACAGCTGGGCAGCGATCCGGGCATGGCGCGACACTTGATCGCTGCGCTGGACGCCATCTTCGACTCGGAGCAGGTCGAGACCGCCGTGCGCCATGCATCACACCCCCTGGGCGAAGTACGCCGTGCGGCGATCCGTGCCATCGGTCGAGCCGGTGACGACACGGCCCTCGCGTGGCTCGATCGCATCGAAGCCGACGGCGTCCCCGCAGGCCTCCATTCCGAGCTGGACATGGCTCGCCGCGCAGTCTTGGCCCGGGTGGAGCTGCGGGGGGAAGCGTCCGACGTCTTGCTCGACCAAGAGAGACGCGCCGCTCGAGAGAAGGCGCTCGAGCGCAAGTTCTCTCGCGGGCTCGACGTCCCGCCGACGAAGCGTCACCGGGCTCTGGCTTGGGTCCTCATGGTTCGAGCCAGACTGGCCTCGTGGTTCGTACAGCGCGAGGCCGCGACGGAAGCCTGCGAACGCGCCCACCAAGCTGATCCGGGCTGGTTCTTTCCAGGGTGGTTTCAGGGGCGACTATGGCATCAGGCAGGCGACCTGCCGCGAGCGGTGACAGGCTATCGGCGCTGCCTGCCCGTGGCTCCAAGACGTCTCTTGAGCCGCTCGCGTTGGCTCACCCCAATCGCCCAGGTCTTCGTCACACGAGCAGAACAGCTCATCCACCAAGGACACCACACCAGGGCGCGCCGACTGCTCGACGAACTATGGCCCTACGACTTGTCGCGAACGGCGTCTCCAGTGCGCCTCGCGGTTCGTCGCTTGCGTCAGCAGCTTGCCGTGCTCGACGAATCGAACCAATCGCTCGGCCCCCCCAGTTCGTCCGACCCGCCTCAGCTCGAATCCCGAGAGGAATCCGAACCATGAAGGATCGAGTGCTCGGAGTCTCCATCGAGGTGCAAAGCGACGGCGCCTCCTCGACGCTCGTGATTCGGGATCCTCTCGGTGAAAACCGTCGAGTCTACGTTGCTGGCGCGCTGTCCATCGAACGCGCCGAGGAGATCATCCAGAGTCTCGGCCTGTGCACGACGAGCGCAGTCGCGTTGGCAGGGGGAACCAGGAACGCGCTCAGTCGGGTCGACTCGAGCCCGACGTCCCTGAGTTCCGTCGACGTCGCGATCGTTTCCTCGGGCACGCCACGGCCGGAGCGCATGGCAGAAAGCCTCGACGAGCTGGTCGCCTCCGTGCTGCGAGTCGGGCGCACGGGGCTCACCAGCACCGTAGACGAAGCCATCGAGTCGGCTCGTCTCCTCGCCGAAGGCCGCGCTCCGCTCCTCCGACTCGTCGCCGGTCTCGAAGACAGTCTCGAACCCGAAGCAACGGCACAGATGACCGCGTTCTATCTGACCGCTCTCGATCACATGGCCAAAAGACTGCGCGACGCCACCGATCCGCTGCTCCACGAGGGATTTCCACCGGCGGTGGCTGCGCCCGTAGACGCATCTCAGTTCATCGAGATCGCCCGTCGGCGAGAGCGAGGCGCTGTCGCCTGGGAGACGCGGCTCTTGGTGGATCTGGTCGACGGAACGCCGTACCGCGAGGAGGGCCCCCCCGGCTCGGCACGCCTGTCACGCGGTCCCGTCGGTAGGCATCTGACCGTCACCCTCGGAAAGAAGCTTTCCGGCCTCGTGCCGGTACGTTTGGAAATTCAGCACTACGAGTACGATCCCGCACCCCAAGAGAATCAGCTTCGCCACCTGGCGGAGCTCGCCCTCCGGGATTTTGAAATTCGCGAAGACGAGGCGTTGGAGTTGGCGGCGGCACCTCGCCCCGTGTTCTTGAACGCCGGTCTTCTCGAGGAAGGAAAGGCCGAACTGTTCCTTTCGGGTCGCACTTCGATCCCCTTGGGGGACGGCGACTGTCCCGGCGCCATCGAAACCCTCCGAGATCTCATCCGCGAGGGTTTCGAGCTCCTGGCACTCGGGGGCGCGATCCGCCTCCAGGCCGCAAGGCTGGCCTTCGAGCCTTGGGCCGTCATTGCCACCGCGCCGGAGTCGAACGACCTCCACCGCACCGTTCGCCTCGTGCAGCTAACCCTCTGAAGACGCCGCACCGCGAGCAAGAGCCGCCACTCGCGCAAACTCCTGCTGCAGCTCGACCTCGTGGGGTCGCAGGCTGAGAGCCGCGTAAAGATGACGCTCGGCGCTCGCGTGTTCGCCTCGCGCCTCCTCGAACGCCGCACCCTCCATCAGACCCCGGGCAGCCTCCTCACCGCTCAACCACGACAGCTCCACTGCCTCGCGAAGCGAAGCATAGGCACGGGATGCCCCGGTGAAGTCGCCGATGCGCGCACAGAGCTTTCCTTCGAGTGCTCGGGCGCGAGCTGCGAGTGGCGACCGCGATGAGACTTGGCGCAATCGCGCTATAGCGCCCGGAACGTCACCGAACGGGTCGACCAACAGATGGGCGAGGTCGATGAGCAACTCCGCATCCGCGGGCTCGTCCGAGGAACGGCGAAGCGCAGCCTGCAAGAGCGCCGCACCGCGCGCGTGCATGTCGAGCGAGATGAAAACTCGACCGAGCGCAGCGCAGGACGCGCCGTCGTCAGGCGCGTACCTGAGGGCGCGCTCCAAAAAGCGTCTGGCTCGCGGCGCCTGGCCAGCGGCGGCAAGCGCCCGACCCACCCGGAGACACACGTCGTGTCGAGCTCGCGCTCCTCGCGCGCTCGCCTCGAGGAACTGAGCGTCGGCCACCGCACCTTCGTAGTCTCCTCGGCGCAATCGGGTTTCGAATCGCGCCCACCGCACGGAAGCAAGGCCAGGCGCCCGAGCTACTGCGGAATCGAGGTGCGCAGAGCTCGCGCGAGCGTCACCTTCCAGCTCCGACGCCTGGCGGAGCAAGAGTGCCGCCAAGGGACCGAACGGCTCCTGACTCGCGGCCTGAACGAACACCTCCGAGGCCTGCTCGCGCTGCCCGGCGCGAACGAGAATCGTCGCCGCGAGCGCTGCAGCGATTTCGGCGCCGCCGTACTCCGAGAGGAGAGCCCAGGCGCCTTCGGCGCGATCGCTTTCTCGCGCGTCGATGCTCGCAACGGCACGGGCCGGAGCGGGGTGACCGGGTGCCGCCGAGAGCACCTCGAGGTAGGCCTCCCGTGCCTCGTCGACTCTCCCTTCGGCCAGCAAATCGTCCGCGGCACGACAGCTCGAAGTCAGCTCCATGGCCAGGATGGCGCCGCGCTCGGGCGTCGCTGGCTCAGCATCGGCGTCGAGCTCCGCAACCAGTTCCCCGTCCTTGACGTCCAGAGCTCCCCAAAGGACCGCATCCGAGGCCGGAACTCGGTAACCAAGATCGGGAAGAATCGAAAGCGCGACGACCCCCGCCGGGTCGACGATTTCCAACGCACGACCTTCGCGTCGAAAAACGCGCGTCCCTGCCGCACGCACGGCCGCATCGAGCATCTGGAGCGCAAGTTGTTCGGCCGAAACTGGCAAACCGGCTCCGCGAGCGTCGGAGAGCAGAAGCCGCGGTGATCGCTGCGGGTACCACTCGAGATCGAATGCCAACGCCCAGGAGTCGCCGAACACTCCGACTCCGAGCCCTGTCGGAGGCGCTCCGGGAGCCGCGAGACTCCACACGCGAACTCCGAGAACCGGCGCGCCCAGAGACTCTCCCAAACGCTCCGCGATCCACGCGGCGAGGGCTTCGGGGTGCAACCGAAGAACGACGCGCTGCAAGCTTCCCCGCCGGTTCCGAAACTGCTTCACGCCCTTCGACAGATCGACGGGGTAGCGAAGCCCCGGTAAGGCGAAAGACAACTCAGTCACCCGGATGGGCCCGAGCTGCTTGGGCTGGTTAAGCTCGATTCCAAGCGAACCACGGGCGACGGCGAGGCGCAGAGGGAGAGCCGCTTCTCGGGCGGACCCTGCTTTCGCCGCCGGGCTCGTCGCACCACCTGGGGTTGACGCCCGCGGCACGGAGCTGTTCGCCTCCGTGGCCATCGTGAGCATCGTACTGTGGACTCGACCTCAGGGAAGCAATTGTCGCTTCGCCCATGCAGCCGGGCGCCCTCTGTGGCGCACCGTCGGACCTCCCTCGGCGCGAGCTGGGAACACCGTGAGGGGGAAGCACCCCCGCGCGGCCTTTCGCAAACCCGCAGCCATTTTGGGTGCCCTGAACGCATTCG
>JBNKGC010000303.1:0-5805 GCA_050289625.1 Polyangiaceae bacterium
GGCGACTGTTCCGCTCAACTGAGTGCATGCGAACAAACCGATGGATGCTTGGCCGTGGTCCATTGCACCAAGGAGTACTCCTGCACTTTCCCGCACGAGCAGTGTGTTCAAGACATGTCGTGTCACGAGCTGACCGGGTTCGAGCAAAGTAGCGCTGCGGGACAGGCAGCCAATGTCCTCCTTTCTTGCATGGGCGGTTGCTGAAAAGTCGGCTGGAATCGCGGGCAGTTAGCGTATCGTTCACCTTGTAGGAAGCGCTCGGGAGAACTGCTTCGCAGCGGGGCCCCACCCCAAAACCGCTTCGCGGGGGCGCATTTTCGCCAGCCCAAAACGGCTTCGCGGGGGCGCATTTTCACCCGAAACTCGCGCTGGATGCCGGCACGTGTGGGGGGTCCGGCTGTCGCGGGCCCCTGACGGGGCGACGGCCCGCGACAGCCTCGTCGGGCGGTCGCGGCCCCTTTGACGGCGCGGGGGCTCTTCTCTCCCCGTGTGTCTCAGCCCGCTTCGTCGACTCGCTCCAGGGTGCGTCGACCGCTCGATGGGGGGCCCCGACGGTCGGAGCGTTCGCTGCGCAGAGCCTTGGCGCGCCGCACGAAGTCGTTCTCTTCGTCGCGCGAAAGCGGCTCTCCGCCGAAACGGGCGCGCAAGTAAAACTCCGTGAGGGCGAGCGCTTCAGGGCCGGTGGGATGACCGGCCCCGACGAGCGCCCGGGCGTGGAGCAGCGGTGGGGTGGTCGGGGGCCGCGGGACCCCCCGCGCCCCGAGCGCGGCTTCGAGCCTGCGATAAAGTTCGATGGGACGAAGCGCCTTGGGGTCGATCCGTGGCTCGGAACCGTCGGTGCCCGGTGGACGTCGCCGGCGACGCAGCACCCAAAAAAGCACCACCATAGCGACGAAGATCCCGAGGGTGAGGAGCACTCGTCCCCGCCGCACCCGAGTTCGGGTGTTCGAGCCCCCTTCGGGCGCGATGCTTTGCCACTGCTCGCGGAAGGCCCGCACGAACGAGAGCTGGGTCTCGAGGTCATAGCCCACCACGTGCTCACTCCAGCGCTGTGCAGCCGCTTCGAGCATGTCGCGAGCGAAGGCGATCGCCCCCGAGACGTCGCTCTGCGGTTGAGCATTGGCGGGCGGAGTGGGGTCGAATCGAGTCCAACCTCGATTCGGCAGGTACGCTTCCACCCACGAGTGAGCGTCGCCCTGTCGCACCGTGTAGAACTCGCCGAAGCGATTGTACGTCCCGCCTACGAAGCCGGTGACGTTGCGGGAAGGCACGCCGAGCGTGCGGAGCATCATCACCATCGCGGTGGAGTAGAACTCGCAATGACCTCGCTTCGATACGAACAGAAAGTGGTGCAGCGGATCGGACGCGGCGCCCGAAGGTGAACCCAGGTCATAGCGGTAGTCGCGGCGAAGTGCCGCCTCGATGGCTGTGGCTGCACCTTCGGGAGAGCGATTCGCGCCCGCAAAGCGAACTGCCAGGTCCCGGACGTCGGGAGACAGGTTCGACGGCGTCTCGAGGTAGCGCCTCAGGTGGTTCGGCGAGATCTGCTCGCGAAAGGTCGCGTCGGCGGGTGGATAGAAGACCTCGTAGTCGAGGCCGCGGCGCTCTCCGTTGGTGTAGCGAAGCTCACCGTGCAGGCCGCCCACCACCTGAGGCGGTCGCGGTGCAAGTTCACCTTTGCGCGACAGGAGGCGCAGTCCGACGGCCTTGCTGGGCAGGAAGACGACCGGGGGATCGATCGGCGAAAGTTCGATCCGCATCCGTCGATCGCGCTTGAGGTCCGGCAGGCGTTCGATGGCCACCAAATCGCCGTGCTGTCGCGGCCCGGGCCCGATCACCGTCGAGCGGCTCCAAGCACGCCCATCGTACCGGTCGAAGGTGGCGCCGCGCAGGTAGAGGTTCAGCCGCTCCGGGGGCTCCTCGGGCAGATCGGGGATGTGGACCCGCATCGCCAGGCTCGGATCCGACCTCAAAGTGCCGACTCCGCCCAGGTCGACCTTCTCCGAGAAGCCCACGACCCGGGTAGGGCGAATGGGCTGCACCATGAGGAGCGAGATGCCGACGCGGGGGAAGGCGAGGAAGAGGATCGCGGTGAACACGAACACCGGGATCGAGAGCAAGCAGGTAAAGAGCAGAAAGGGGCGCCCGATGACGCGTCGGCTGCGCAAGATGCGGGGGACGTCGACCGGCAACCCCGTGCGGTCGCGAGCGCCCTGGCGATAGTTGCCTTCCACCTCGCGGCGGAGATGGCTGAGCACGAGCGCACCGGGCGTGAGCACGAGAAACCCGATGAAGGAAAACGCGTAGGCCAATCCGCCGCCGAGCACCGTGCCGGCGATCAGGTGGAGCAGCGCGAGAATCACGACCTGATGGTCATGCGCGGCGCCGCGGCGCGTGGCGAGGCGAATGACCTGCAGAGCGGCTGCGAACTCGATGATGATCGGGATCGGATCTCCTCCGAGCGCCAATCGGCAAAGCTGGGTGGCCAGAAGGACGAGAGGCGCGACCACCCCCGCCGAGCGCAAGAAGATCCGCTGCCGGTATCGGGCAGGAAGGAACAGGGCGACGACGAGGCCAATCAGCACCAGTCCCGTCATCCACGGGTTCAGCTGATTGCTCGTCACCAGCGCGAGGAGACCGAGCACGGCCAGGGCGTCGGTCATGATCCGGTGGATCAGCCCGAATCTCATGCCGCGCCCCGTCGGCTCGTGGAGGGAGGCCGACCCGGTGCTTCCGTCGCCTCGCTTGAAGAGTCCTTCGGCGTTCTGCTGCGACCGGTGCTCGCCCTTCCGCCTTCGGGCGCGTCCGCCGAATGGGCTTCGAGAAGCGCGAGGAAACGGAGCGCCGGGTCGGCGCCCGTCGAGGGAGCGGCTGTGGCGCGCTCCCCGAAAGTCGCGGAGAGGTGCACGGTTTCGCCTCGACGAAGATGAGCTACCGCCAGCGAAGCCACTTCCCGCAAGCGGCGCTCGAAGCGTTCGTCCCAGGTGGCGCTGGGTTCGGGTCCCGCGAAGACGTTGTCGATGTGCAGCTTGACGTCGCGGCGCGCTTCTCGGGCGCGCTCCATGAGCACCATCTGCCCGACGCCCGTGCTCTTGCGCCAGTAGATGTCGCGCGGGTCGTCGCCTTCGCGCATCGGGCGGATACCGATGACTTCGTCTCCCGAGCCTCGTCCGCGCGCGGCACCGCTGCCGAGGTGGTTGCCTGGAGCGTCGGCAGGCAGCCGCACGGGGTCGACCGCCGGGTAGATGATCAGCTCACCGTCGGAGCGGACCTCCCGCGATTTTTCGAAAAAGCCGAAAGGGAATCGGGTCGCGACCCGGAACCCGATATGGCGATCGAGCCCTCGCCGAGCGGGTGTCCGCCTGTATGCGGCGATCTGCGCCGACCGGGGGCTGATCTTCAGAAAGAAGCAGCGCTTGTCCGCCGGCTGCCCCGCACGCAGATCCTCGACCTCGATGGCGTAGGACGGCATCCGCTTCTTGTCGTTGTGGACCTCGATTTCTACGAGATGCGCGCGGCCTACCTGGGCTCGGGTCGGCAGGCGCCGGCTGACTCGAAGATGTCGCAAGCTGGTTTCGCTCAGGACGCCAGAGACGACGATGAGCGAGAGCAGCATGCCCAGCATCAGGTAGAGAAGGTTGTTCGCCGTGGCCACCGCCACGAACCCGACGCCGAAGGTGATGCCGATGAAGTATTTACCCTCGCGGGTGAGCTTCAGACGGCGAGGTGGGCGGAAGCGAGCAAGTACCCGGCGAAGCGCCCCTCGCTTCGGCGAATCCCGAACCGGTGGAGGCGGTGGCGGTGACGTGCGCTTCACGGCGGGGCTCGGAGTCGTGGAGAGGAGACGTTTCAGAGCGGTACCGGAACGCGGTTGAGTACGTCCTGCACGGCGTTCTCCGCTTCCTCCCGCGAGGGGACGTAGCCCTCAGCGTGGGCAGCCAGTCGCACGCGATGAGCCAAGAGCGGCACGGCGAGCTGATGGATGTCGTCGGCGATGCAGTGGTCGCGACCGTCGAGCAGCGCGCGGGCGCGCGCGGCTCGCGACAGGCTCATGCCCGCCCGGGTCGAAGCCCCGATGGACAGAGCGGGGCTGGTGCGGGTCGCCGAGATCAGGGCCTGGAGATAGGTGCCGAGCGCGTGCTCGATGCGCACCTGGTCCACATCACGCTGGAGCTCGATCAGGGATTCGGGATCGAGCAGAGTAGGCACGGTGCCGACGCGATCCGCGTCGGGATCGAGCATCAGCCGGGTTTCCACCTGCGGTGGTGGATAACCGATGCGAATGCGCACCATGAACCGATCGAGCTGCGATTCCGGCAGCGGGAAGGTGCCCGTGAAGTCCTGAGGATTCTGCGTCGCGACGACGAAAAAGGGCTGGGGCAGGGGAACACTCGCGCCGTCGAGGGACACCTGGCCTTCGTTCATCGCCTCGAGCAACGCCGACTGCGTGCGCGGGCTCGCTCGATTGATTTCGTCGGCGAGGAGGATGTTCGAAAACACCGGTCCCTTGCGGAGCACGAAGTCGGAGCGTCGCTGGTCGTAGACGGAAACCCCGAGGACGTCGCTCGGAAGGAGATCGCTCGTGAACTGAACGCGGCGCATCTCTCCGCCGACTGCGCGCGCCAGCGCGCGAGCCAAAGTCGTCTTGCCGACGCCCGGTACGTCCTCCAGCAGAACGTGGCCGCGGGCCAAGAGGGCGATCAACGCCAGCTCGACCACGTCGCTCTTTCCCTCGAGGGCGCTTTCGATGGCCTCACGGACCCGCGCGAGACGTTCCAAGCGCTCGGATTCCAGGGCAAGGGCAGACGACGTCATCGGCAGCATGGTAGCATTGGCGTCCTCCGAATCACGGTCAAGCCCGCGGACCGGCCGGGGGGGGCGATTTCTCTCGGGCGCGATCGGCGGTGGGCTCACGGTTCGTGTGTGTGCTTCGGTGGGAGCCAGGAAACGACGGCGGACGAGTGTCCGACGCTACTCGTACTGAACGGCCGATCGGCGTCAGGGTGCAGGGCTCGACTCATTCCTGGACGACCTGGCTCATGTTCCGCTTGGCACCAACTGGCGCTCCAACTGCAGCGGAAACCACTGCGTGACCGACGCTCCACCCGCTTGGTCGCCAGCGGGTGAGGGCCAAGGAGCGGGCCACCGGTCCGGGGCCGGGGGACGGTCGGGCGACTCGCATGGTATGCGCGGGGTCGTGAGTGGCGGAGAGGCTGAGCGGCTGACAGGCGTTCGTGTGTGCGGTGTCTCTCGATTGTTCGGCGCTACTCCGGCGCTGCGAGGGATCCATCTCGCCTTTCAGGCGGGCACGGTGACGCTTCTGGCGGGTCCCAATGGAGCCGGCAAGAGCACCCTCCTTTCGATCGTGGGTACTCAGCTGTCGCCGAGCCGAGGCGAGGTCATCTATTCGTCCGGCGCAAGTGAACGCCTCTCCCTCGGGACCGTACGCGCTCAGCTCGGTTGGGTCTCCCACGAGTCGCACTGCTACCGAGAGCTCAGCGGGCGTCAGAACGTGGAGCTTGCCGCCCGATTGTACGGAGTCGATCCAGAAAAGGCGTGGACCGAGGTTTCCGAGCGCGTGGGTCTCGGAAGGTATGCCGAGCGCGCCGTGAGCACGTTCTCACGCGGGCAACGCCAGCGCGTGGCCCTGGCGCGTGCCCTGGTTCATCAGCCCTCGCTGCTTTTGCTCGACGAACCGTGGACTGGCCTCGATGCGAGCAGCAGCGCGCAGCTCGAACGGATCGTGTCCGAGGAACGCGACCGCGGCGCAGTCGTCGTGGTGGTGAGTCACGCTTCTGGCCTCGC
>JBNKGC010000304.1:0-5804 GCA_050289625.1 Polyangiaceae bacterium
GAGGGACCCCTCGCGCTGGTGATGGGTGCTCTCTCTCACCAGCGCTCGGGTGTGCGCCGTGCGTCGCTAGAAGCTCTCGGAATGACCGGCGATGCGCGCCACATTGACGAGGTCGCCTTCGCGCTGACCGACGAGGAGCCGGGGGTTCGCCTCGCGGCAGTGCAAGCCCTCGGTGCACTCCGCTCGGAGTCCGGTGAAGCGGTGGGCCTCGGTCACCTGCTGGCTTTGCTCGAACGAGGGCGCGACCCGGAATTGCTCGCTGCCGCCGCCGTAGCTTTGGGGGATGCTGGCGATGCCAGTACTCTCGAGGCCCTCGCTCCTTTGGTCGCATCACCGGACGCCCGAGTGGCCGTTGCCGCGACCGAGGCGGTTGGGCGCATCGATGCCCCAGGTCGCTTGAGCGCCCTCCGACCGGGCCTTTCCCACTCCAGCGGGGAGGTCGTGAAAGCGACGCTCCGAGCCATCGGAGTGACACGAAGCCCCGAGGTCTTGCAGGCCGTGGGAGGGTGCCTCGACCACCGGGCTTGGGACGTGAGACGCATGGCGGCCGACGTGATTGGGCGCCTCGGCGGGGAAGCCGAGGTGCGACTGCTTCGAGCCAAGCTCGCGTCCGAGGCGGAACCCTTGGTCCGAGATGCGCTCCAGCGTGCCCTCGAGGAGTTGGGAGCACTCCGGCGCACTCCGATTCCGCCCAAACACGGGAGTTACCGCCCGAGATGAGACGGCTCGGGGGTCTCTCGTCCCGGCCGCGAGTCGATCCGGAGGAGTTTCGCCTTCTCCGGGACCTGATCAACGACCACGCGGGCCTGTTCTTCGACGACGACTCGATGTTCCTGTTCGAGCGGCGTCTGGGCGAACGTGTAGCCGCACTCGGACTCGACGGCTTCCATTCGTATTACAAGTACCTGCGCTTTGATCCGGGTGGCGGAGCCGAGCTCGAGGCTGCCCTTGAAGCCCTGACCACGAAGGAGACCTACTTCTTCCGACAGGAGTACCAGCTTCGAGCCTTTCAGCAGGAGCTCCTCCCTCGTCTATTCGAGACGAACCGAGAGCAGCGTCGGCTCACGGTGTGGAGCGCAGGGTGTTCGACTGGGGAAGAAGCCTACACCTTGGCGATTCTGATCAAGGAGTCCCGGCTTTTCGAGCAGTGGGACGTCAACGTGATCGGGAGCGACCTCTGCCGAAGCAACGTGGCAACGGCGCGCCGGGCCGCCTATCGAGAAGGCTCGTTCCGCGCGATCCCCGAAGACATTCGGCGCAGATATTTCTTGAGTCGAGCCGACGGCACCTACGTGGTGGACGAGATCAAGCGGCTGTGCCATTTCGGTCAGCTCAATTTGCTGGATGCCGAGTGGGCCCGAACGGTCGGGAGGGTGGACGCGGTGTTCTGTAGGAACGTGCTCATCTATTTCGACGAGCAATCCAAACGACGAGTGATTGATACCCTGTACGAACGCCTTGTTCCGGGTGGATACTTATTGCTCGGGCACTCCGAGTCGCTTCTGCACCTCTCTACCGCGTTCGAGCTCGTTCATCTGACGGAAGATCTAGTGTATCGAAAACCGACGCCCTTTGCGCAGGACATCAGGTCGGGCGGATCACAGGGTGGAACTTCGCGAGGTGGTTCGCATCGGACGGGTGGCTCTGGGTCGCCCTCGGGAGGGCCATCGTGAATTCTCCCTCGAACCAGTCTTCCGAGCTTCGCGTTCTGGTCGTCGACGACTCGGCGTACAACCGCCGGAGCATCAGCGAGATGTTGTCGGGGTGCCCCGGCGTCCGCGTGGTCGGCAAGGCGGCCGATGGCGAAGAGGCTCTTCGTTTGGTGGGGGTGATGGAGCCCGACGTCGTCACCCTCGACCTCGAGATGCCGCGGATGGACGGCTTCACGTTCCTGCGCATTTTGATGACCAAAAGGCCCATGCCGGTCATCGTGGTGTCGAGCTACTCCCAAAAAGAAAACGTCTTCAAGGCGCTCGAACTAGGCGCGCTCGACTTCGTCGCCAAGCCGGACACCATGACGACCGACGTCGCCAGTGTTCGCGAGGAGCTCCTGGCGAAAATCCGCCTGGCGCGACACCTGCGTGTCCTTCAGAAGGCGGCTCCTCGGATCGTTCCGTCCGTTCAATTGGCCAAGCGACCTCGGGCGCGGCCAGGCGTGCAGCCGAGCCGACTGGTGGCGATCGGTTCCTCGACTGGGGGCCCGAGCGCGCTGATGGAGGTGCTATCGGCCATTCCCAAGGATTCGCGTATTGCGGTTCTCGTCGCGCAGCACATGCCGGACAAGTTCACCAGGACTTTCGCGGAGCGGCTCGATCGCCGTTGTCAGGTGCGGGTGACCGAGGCTCAGCACGACGACATGGTCACCGCGGGTTCGGTCCACGTCTGCCCTGGGCGGCAGTGCATGGAGGTCGTTCGAGTGGACGATCGGCTCAGCATCCGGATCGGTCCTCCGGCGCCCGACGATCGCTATATCCCGAGCGCGGATCGGCTGTTTCGCTCGGCGGCGATCGCCACGGGCAAAAACACGGTCGGCATCGTCCTCACCGGAATGGGTGAGGACGGAGCGCAAGGTGCCGTCGAGGTGAAGAAGGGCGGTGGCCGGGTGATCGCCGAGAGCGAGGCCTCGGCCGTCGTTTATGGTATGCCTCGGGCAGCAGTGCGCACCGGGGCGGTGTCTCAGTCGCTGCCACTTCGGTCGATCGCCGACTTCCTTGCCACCTTGGGCTGACCAGCGCCGGCGGGCGCGTCCGGGCGGCGCCGGACGACCCTGGCGAGGACCGTCGAGGGCTCCGAAGCTGACGCGAGACCACCCGGTGCGAAAATGAGCGGGCCGAGGCGGGAATGGTTTTGGCAGTCTGCTGGTTCTGGCGGATCAGAACGATGAACGCTGCAAATGCCATCCTCAACCCATCGAAATCATTGACGGTCGGGGCTTTGGTCCTGGCGCTGGGCGCTGGCTGCAGTCGCCAGAGCCCCCCTCCTGGTCCCCATGAGCTGACGCCGGAAAGGCAGGTCGCGGCCCAGGCGTCGCCAGCACTGGCGAGCCTCGGCGGCGTGCCGATTGCGGACGTCGTCGACAAGACGCTGCCTTCGGTCGTGAGCGTTTCGTCGACCCGCACCTCAACGGTAATGTCGCCGATGCATCAATTCTTCGGCGTCCCGCCGACCGAGCGGAAACAGCAGGGTCTCGGCTCTGGCGTAATCTTGTCGGAAAAGGGCATCGTGGTGACGAACAATCACGTCGTCGCTGACGCCCAAGAAATAAAGGTCATCACCAGCGACAAGCGCGAGTTCGACGCCAAGGTGCTCGGCACCGATCCGAAGAGCGATCTGGCGGTGCTTCAGCTGGAGGGAGACGTCAAAGAGCTTCAGCCGGTGAAGTTCGGCGACTCCTCCGAGCTCCGCCTCGGCGACGTCGTGCTCGCCATCGGCAACCCGTTCGGGGTCGGACAGACGGTGACCATGGGCATCGTGTCTGCCAAGGGCCGCGCGAACATGGGCATCGTCGACTACGAAGATTTCATCCAGACCGACGCAGCCATCAACCCCGGCAATTCCGGGGGCGCGCTGGTCAACATGCGCGGGGAGCTCGTCGGTATCAACACGGCCATCCTTTCACGTAGCGGTGGCTACATGGGCATCGGCTTCGCCATCCCAACGGACATGGCTCGCCCGATTGTGAACGCGCTCGAGAAAGACGGCCAAGTCAAGCGTGGCTGGCTCGGCGTTGCGATTCAGGACGTCGATCGCGACATCCAGAAAGCCATGAAGCTGCCCTCGACGAAGGGCGTGCTCATCGGCGACGTTCAGTTGGGCACCCCGGCGGCTCGCGGCGGTTTGAAGCGAGGTGACGTGGTCGTGAAGGTCGACGGTAAAGCTGCCGAGTCGACCGGGCGTTTCCGCAACATGATCGCTGCCGCAGGTTCCGGCACGAAAGTGAAGCTCGAAGTGCTCCGCGACGGAAAATCCAAATCGCTCACCATCAAGCTGGGCGAGCTCCCCTCCGACGAAAAGGAGGCGACAGCACGAGCGGGCGGTTCGTCCAGCGGCGATCTGGACGGCCTTTCGGTCGCTCCCCTCGACGACCGCATGCGCGAGAAGCTCGATCTAGGCAAGGGTCAATCGGGTGTGGTCATCACACGGATCAATCCTGGCTCACCTGCGGCAGAAGCTGGCCTCCGCCCCGGCGACGTGATCCTCGAAGTCAATCGCACGAAGGTCGATTCGGTCGCCGAGCTGAAGAAGCTTTACGCAGGGGCGAAGGGCAACAAGCTGCTCCTCGTGCAGCGCGGTGGCGCGACGATGTTCGTGGTTCTTCGCGACTAGGTCTCTCCCCGAGCCGTTTCGGCCCCAGCGGATGCGGGTCGAAGTGGCTTGAGAGGAGGATGACCCGCCCCGACTGCTCCTCCCATATTTCCCAGGCACCGTGTGCGGTGCCTGACTCAGAGCGGTTTCCAATCGCCTTGAACCTGCGCTCCGCCGATTCGCCCCCTCGATGTGAGGGCCGAATCGGCTCCCGATCCGAGGCGCCCTGCGCATCGCCTGTCAGGCATCCGGTGCGGCGGGCGCGACCAGGCGCGGTCGGAAACTATTGGCGCAACGAGCGCTGTCGTCAGGCTGAAAACGCGGGCGCCGGAGGGGCCTACGAATCAGGCTCGCCGGCGAATCACGACGCCTTCGGGATAGTAACGGGCGGTGGCGCGGGCGCCGCGCATGGAGACGGAGCCAGCTTCGCGGAGAGAGACCAGTGCGAGGCGTGCGAGGCGGGGATCGAGCTCGGTGCCCGTGCTCACGTCACCCAACTTCGAGCCTGGATTGCGGCGCACCCAGTTGAGCACCTTGGCGGCGCGTTCCTTGGCCTCCGGACTCAGCTCGACCGGGGTCGGTTTCGCTTCCGGCTCCGCGCTCGGCTCGCTCGAGAGCGCTTCTTTGACCCAGGAAGTCTTCCGTCCGGAGGTCTTCGAGCGAGCGGAACGTCGTACCTTCCGAGGTCGTTCGGTTGCTCGCTGCCGTGCGGGAGCCTCAGAAGCTTGCTCCGCCGCCCGCGGAACCCGCGGTGCCGACTCGGGTGGAGCAGCCGTTTCCTGCTGCAGATTCTCGACGGCCGAGCGCGCTACGTCGCTCGCGAGCTTGTCGATCAGGGATCCAAGCTCGAGGATGAACGTTTCCGTCAATCGGTCGATGCGCTCCTCGATGGCAGCCACACTCATGCGGCTCCGCGTAGCGGGTACGGGCCAAGTTCGCAAGGAGTCAATGGCCCCGCACCGATCCTGGTTCAGCGAGCGACGAGCGGGAGCGCCGAAGAGCGAACCGCTCGTCGCCTCAAGAGACGCTGCCCCCAGTTTTCCTCCTGCTGTCGAGTTGCGAGGCCTTGGCTGCTGCAAGAGCTACAGGAGCCGCGCAAGCCCCGCCTTCAGTCAGGAGTTGACGGATCAACCGGCACGAGAATCGCGACACACGAAGTGGTCTTGGGCTCACAGATCGTCGCCTCGACACCGTCGACGCTCGTGACTTCGGCCTCCCTGGAAGAAGACGAAGGGCAAGTGCCTGCCGGCCCCGGTGACGCGTCTTTTTTCCAGCTGCAGTAGGTGCCTTCCACGCCATCGCCGGGGTCCGGGTGATGCTTCACGCAGAGCTGGTTTGGTTGGCACTGAGCGTCGTACTCGCAGGCGCCGCAGTCGCGAACCTCGTGCGCGGTGAGCGTGGTGCAGGTACCGGCGGCGGGGTCGCAGACTTTACCGTTGCAGTGGCTTTCGTCGGTGCACTCGACGCACGCTTGGGTCTTGGCGTTGCACACGGGGGTA
>JBNKGC010000305.1:0-5767 GCA_050289625.1 Polyangiaceae bacterium
CAGCG
Source organism: Polyangiaceae bacterium (assembly GCA_050289625.1). Taxonomy (GTDB): domain Bacteria; phylum Myxococcota_A; class Polyangia; order Polyangiales; family Polyangiaceae; genus NIC37A-2. The sequence continues at coordinate 6 of JBNKGC010000305.1, forward strand.
GGACCGTGGGGTGAGGAGCCCGAATTCACTTCGGGCGACGAGGGGGGCGGGTCCGCCCCCCTAAAACAAATCCAGCAGCGCCTGCACCACCCGGCGCTCGAATGCGTAGGTAGCGTCCACGTCGCGGGCCCGCCCGAATTGCACGGTGAGGTCGGAGAACGTTCCGGTTCCGCCGAAGCGATACTCGAAGGCGCTCGCCGGTCTGCCCGGGTGCTGAACGGTCCCTTCGAGCTTCAGAACGGGTGAAGCGAGGTCCTCACTGGGACGGGGTGGACCGATGTGGACCGCTGCGATCGGTCGCACCTCCCGGAGTGCATTGAGCAGCGACTCGATCGCTGCTTGGTCGAGGTCTCCCTCGGCTGATATGAACACCCCGCCGCGCTTTTCCAGCGTTTGGCGCACGGGCCCGGCAGTGATCACGAGTTTTTCGAGGCCGTCCACGTCGGGCGTCATGGGCTGTCGGGTGACCACGGGGGTCTCGAGGGCGCGCACCAGCCCCGGCTGAACCACGAAGTAGGGCGCATCGTCCGAGCCGTCGAGCAGCCGCGCAACGAAGCCACCGCGCGTGCGCGGACCGATCGCAAAGGCGAGCGTCCGTTTTTCGCGGTCGCGCTCGTACTCCATGCGCACCCGAAGTCGCGGTGTTCCGAAGGATCCGGTCTCCTCGGGAGTGAGCCACCGAACTGCTCGCAGGGACGCGAGAGCGGATACCCAGTCGCTCGCGAGTCCGCCGTCGATCTCGAAGCCGGCCGGCTTCGTCAGTTCGAGGAGATTGGCTTCGCCGCGGATCACGGTCTGGTCGAGGTCAGTCGCGTCGACCTCGACCCTCGACACGTCTTCGGGCTTCACGTCGACGAGGGCGCGCGACCGCGCCCAGCCGGGATCTGCCGTGAACACCCAGGCGCGGCGCTCCCCCAGGGAAAGAACGACGCCGTCGTCCTCGCGCCGCAAGTACACCATGCCGTCTCGCGGCGCGCTGAAAGCCACCGTGAACTCCACGGGATCTCCCTCCCCGGGGAGGACGCCGCGCACCGTCACGGTTCCCGCGGGATCGGTGAGTCCGAGTTCTTCGAGCTTTTGGTCATCGACCCCGACCAGACGGTCTCCCCGCGTCTCGACGAGAGCTCGAACGAAATCGTTGCCGGCGTCGAGTTCCAGGGGTCGGTCTTCGGGCTCGAGGAGCTTGAATTGGGCGCCCGAACGGATCAGCTCCAGCTCGCGGGAGCCTTCTCGAATCGCGACGTGGTCGATCTCGTCGTAGCCCAGAGGAAACGGCGTGCGGTCTTCGATCTCGTCGGCTGTCATGCTGAGTGCCGGCAGGACGTTTCGCGGGACGCATCCCGCCAGCGCATCGGTTCCTACGCGGAGCGCCACGACCTCACGGGAGTCTTGGGGACACACGCCGCCCACGCGGACTTCGATGGGCTCCCCCTGCTTGGGCACCTGGACGACGGTGATGGGCTTCGAAGGCTCGGTTTCGGTCGAATCCGAACCCGCGTTGGGTTTCGGCTGGGCGAAAAGCGCCTGTTCGGCCTCGGGTACGTCGAGGAATGTCTCGAGCCCGAGCCGCGCCAGCTGAAACAAGATCCGATCGACCGCCTCCGAGTCCGCTCGAGGTCCATCAGGTGAGCCGAGGCGGAAACCTCGACCGTCGGCCACCAAGAGACGCGTACCCCCTGCTCCCTCGAGGCGCAGCTGTCGTAGCTCGCTCTTGGCGTAGGGAAGGAGGTTCTTCCCTCGGAACGAGCGGAAGTCGGAGCTCAGGCGTTCGACCAACTCGCCAGCGATCAGGCCCACCCCGGGATCGATCACGCCTTCTCCCGACAGCTCCGCATAGTAGGCGTCGTGCGGGGCGGGGGCCTGGCCACCGATGCGAAGCCGGTAGTCTCGGCCACCCATGGTGACGCGAACCTCGAGCTTCGCCTTTCCGAGGCCGAACCGCTCGGGATCCACCTGCGCTTCGGCCACGCGGCGTTTCCAAACCGCGAATTCTAGGGCACTGAGGAGTTCGCTCACCGTCGCCGGGTCGGCCACGGGCCCCTCGGCACCTCCCAGGAAGTAAGCGTTCGGATCTTCGGTCGCACGGTTCCTCGTGAGCTCGAGAGTGCGACCGTCCCGTGTGATCTTCACCCGGTCGAGCTCGGTGGGTCGCCACACGCGAAAGACGTTGTCCTCCCGCGCCGATCGCTCGGAGGTCGTTGCCGTGTGCCGAGTGATGAACAGAGCCACACCGAGGGCGACAGCGACGGCGACGAGGAGGCCATTGACGATCCGAGCACGCGCGAGCCTCATGACGCAGGTCTCCGCGAGACGCGCTCCTGGCGCCGGCGGCGCAGGAGGATCAAAAGGCCTGCCAGTGCTGCCGTCAGGGGCATGTACACGAGTACGTAGCGGCGTACCTCCCCGAGAGAGGCTTCGGTGAGGGCGAGCCCGGCGGGTTGCGCCGCCTTCTCCGGCACGCTGACGAGCGCAGGACGATCGGTGAGCCAGGCGATTGCGTTTTCAGCGAACAAGCGAGTGCCGAAGAGCGTGGGATCGGCCCAGTTTTGCGCCCAGGCAACGTTGGATGTTCCGACGACTACCGCGCGGGCACCCCGGGCCGGAGGGTGCTCATCGGAAGTGCCACTCGTCGGGGCGCTTTCTTTCGCGGTCTCATCCCCGAGAGTCGTCGGCGCGAGCTGGTTTGCCACGGCGAGATAGAACGGCCCGGTGTCGTCGTTGGGCCGCTTCTCGAAGGCGCCGCCCGCTTCTTCGAGAGGGCGAAGATCGCGTACGGCGAAGGAGGAGGGACTGCTCTCGAGGAGCGGCTGCGCGTTCGAGTCGTCCGTGGTGCCGAGTGGCTGGGTTGCCACGACGAGCGGGCGAGCCTGTACCTGATCTTCACCGCGTGCGAGGCCGCGGGTGATGGGATGAGTCTTGGGCTCGGCGAAGAACGCCTCCCCGACCCCCCGGGGCAGGCGACTCGAAGGATCTTCTTCGATGACGAACTGAGGTGTCACCGTGACCCCTACGGCTTCCAGCAGCGGGCCGAGACCCGACGGCTGGAGACGCCCCTCGTCGTCGACGACCGGATCGAGTAGGAGGAGCGCGTTCCGCCCCCGTTCGACGTGACTTCGGAGCAGAGAGGCAGCCGCGCTGCCAAAAGGTCGCTCGGGTCCCGCGACGATCACGAGCGCGCACGAGGACAAGAGGTTCGGATCGAGCTGAGGCCCGTCGAGGACGCGCGGTTCGACGGTGAAGTTGCTGCGCAGAAGCCGCCGGCGTAGTTCAGCCAAGCCGTTCGGACCCACATCATCGATGGAGAGCTCGCCGTGGCCTTCCGTGAAGCAGACCATGGTCTGCTCGGGGGAGGTGACCCGGGCGATTCCTTCCGTGAGGACGGCTTCGAGGCGCGGTCGCGCGTTTCCCTCGTCGTCGTAGGCGATGAGCTCGTTGGGGGTGACGAACCAATGATGATCGCCCTGACTGATGATGAAGCTGGCGTCGGTCACCACTCGGCCGTCCTGGGTCTGACCGGCCGCGATCCCGTGCCTTTTCTGCAAAGCGAGAAACTCCGCGGCGTCCGTGTCCGGGTCGACGTAGCGGATTTGGAGGCGTGGCGACTCGGCCCGGTAGGCGTCGAGCATGTGCCGTGCGTCGATGAGCAGGCGATCGCTCTTGCTGATGAGTACGGTGATCTCGACCGGGGCGCTCAGGGCCCCGAGGGTGTCGAGGGTGGGCTGGGACAACGTGTACATCCCTCGGGTCGTGAAATCCCACCGGCTGTAGTGGCGAGCGACCAGGATGTTGACTTCGACGACGAGGACGCCGGCAGCGATCACGCCGACCGCTGACAGCCAGCTCGGCGAGCGAACGGCCCTTTTCCACCACGTGCCGAGGTGCTCTCGCAAGCTCTGTGGAGCACCGTTCAACCCGACCTCCAGGAGTCGACCACTCGCGTGGTGACGAAGAGGGCCCAGACGGTGAGCGAGAGGTCGAAGACCAACCGCCGGAGATCGACGACCCCCTTGGACATCTCTTCCAGCTGGGTGGACAGAGATACGTGGGCGCACAGTTCCCTGAGCGGGCCGTCGTCGAAGACGTACTCGCCGATCCCTAGCACGAACAGGCCGAACTGGAGCATGATCGTAAGCATCAGGGCGATGAGCTGGCTTCGAGTGAGAGCGCTCATCAGGGTGCCGAGCGCCAGATAGCTCCCGCCGATCGCGATGAGCCCGAGATAGCTGGTGCCCACGACCTGAAAGTCGACGCTTCCGGTGTTTCGCAGGACGACGGCGTAGAGCACCGTGGGAAGCCAGATCAGAATGTAGGTCGAGAGGCTGGCGAAGTACTTGCCGAGGACGACTTCCGTAGGGACTACGGGTGCTGTCAACAGCGGCTCGATCGTGCCGCTGCGGCGCTCTTCGGCGAAGGTGCGCATGGTGAGCGCCGGGCACAGAAGCAAGAGCGTCATCGAAATCAGAATCGAGTGCTGTCCGAAGTACGCCTCGAGCGGTCCGGCATCGAGCGACAGCTCGGTCATCTGCGCGAAGTGGGTGACGATGCTGTAGAAGATGCCGCCTTGGAGCACCAAGAAAGCGCTGAGAAGCACCCAAGCCAACGGGGTCACCCAGAGGCTCAACATCTCGCGGCGGTAGATCGCGAAAAGTCCGCTCACGCTCCGCCTTCTTCGACTGATGCCTGGAGTCGCTCCGGACGGGTGAGGCTTTGAAACACCTCGTCCAGGGCGGCCGTCGGGCACACGGCTTCTCGAATGCCGAAGCCACGCTGGTTTAGGGTGGAGACCAACTGTTCGAGTACCTCCTCGGGAGCTCGCTCGGAGCCGGGAACAAGGGAGATCTCGAGCGAAGTCGTTTCGCCGTGGGGCGTCGCGACGACTTCGCTCACCTCGGCTACCTCCTGGAGCAGGGCCCTGGCTTTCGCCCCGGCGCCGCGCACGGTCAACCGAAGCTCCCGACCGCACCTCAGAGCGCGGAGCTCATCGAGGGTGCCTTCCGCTACCAGGCGCCCCCGGTCGATCACGATGGCGCGATCGCAGGTCTGCTCCACCTCGGAGAGGATGTGGGTGGACAGGAGCACCGTATGACCTTCGCCCAGCTCGCGTATCAGATCGCGAACGTCCTTGATCTGGTTCGGATCGAGGCCAGCGGTGGGTTCGTCGAGAATGAGAAGGGGCGGCTGTCCAAGAAGGGCGTCCGCCAGGCCCACGCGCTGTCGGTAACCCTTCGAGAGATGCCCAATCAGGGTTTGCCTCACGTCGTCGACGCGGGCCTTCTGAGCCGCGCGGGCGACAGCCTCCCGCTGGTCTTTGCGTGGGAGACCCTTGAGGCGTGCGCGGAAGGCGAGGTACTCGTCGACGCGCATCTCCGGATAGAGAGGTGCAGCCTCGGGCATGTATCCCATCGAGCGGCGAGCGCGGACTGGGTGTTCGGCGATGTCGTGCCCGTTCACGAGGACTCGTCCCGACGTCGGTCCGAGCGACCCCGCCAAGATACGTAGGGTCGTCGTTTTCCCGGCGCCGTTTGGTCCCAAGAACCCGACGACCTCGCCTCGAGCGACACGAAAGCTCACGTCGCGGAGAGCGACGACGGTTCCGTAGTCTTTCGTGAGATGCTCAGCGACGATCATGAGCGCAACCGCGAATACCACGGGCAAAGCGGAAGGTCCCGGCGAGTTTTCGGCGAACTCGGCCACCCGTCCCCGCCGGGGAGCGACCCCCCTCGCGACCCGCCGGAGCGCAGGGGGACCGTGGGGTGGTCGCG
>JBNKGC010000306.1:0-5661 GCA_050289625.1 Polyangiaceae bacterium
GTCAGCGTCGTCTTGCCGTGGTCGATGTGACCGATCGTCCCCACGTTCAGGTGAGGCTTGCTGCGTACGAACTTCTCCTTGGCCATGACTGACTCTCTCTCTGATACTTTTCGCTTGTGAGCCGGAAGGGCTGTGTTCTTCGAAGGGCGTTCTCGGTTCTTGTGAGCCCACAACCAGATTTGAACTGGTGACCTCGTCCTTACCAAGGACGCGCTCTACCTACTGAGCTATGTGGGCAAACCTCCGAAGGAGGCGTGCGGAGGGCACTCCACAGTCGACTGCGCGAAGCGCTGCGTCGGTCGTTGGTGCTCACGTACCGCGTGTACGCTCTGCGCCTTCTCCCTAGCACCACTCCGCTCGGAACGCCTGTGGAGAGCCCTCTGAGAGCGGGAGACGAGGTTCGAACTCGCGACATTCAGCTTGGAAGGCTGACGCTCTACCAACTGAGCTACTCCCGCGAAGTAGTTGGCGCCATGCGCCCTGGGCTCGATGAACCCGTTCGATCGCGCAGCCTGAATCTGGCGATCGGTGGAGGGTGTTGGATTCGAACCAACGTAGGCGTAAGCCGGCAGGTTTACAGCCTGCTCCCTTTGGCCACTCGGGCAACCCTCCGAATCATTCGTCTGCCCCCGCACTGGATCAGAGCTGGCGAGGGGAATCGAACCCCTAACCTTCGGTTTACAAAACCGGTGCTCTGCCAATTGAGCTACACCAGCATCGCTCAAAACAAAGTTCACCGCGCCCGTTCGTCCGGCGAGGACGATCGAGGCTTCATGCGTCCGATTCTGTGGGGCGTGAAGCTGCACGGTGAGAGAAGGCGTCGAGGTGGAAGGCGGGGCGAAACCCCCGGGACGCATAACCCTGGGGGGGCAGAAAGCCATCCCTTCGGAGACTTGTTCGAGGACTGAGTCAGGAAGGGTGACCGTCGCTGCCAGCACCACTGCCAGCGAGGGCACCTCACCGCTTCCCGAAGGAAGTTCCCTCGGAGGGAACAAACAGTGGGGCACCCGGAGCGACCGCGGTCAGGTACCGCCCGGGATGGGGTGAGTCAAGCACAATTCATACCGGGGTCCGCTTACCGGGACTCGCTCCTGTATTTTCGGTCACTTAGAGCTAAATCCTTCGGGAGGCTCACGAGGGCCGAGTGCGGGGCCGGCGTCTGCTCCCGTCGAATTTCTACCCGATTTCCGCCCTAACGGTCCAGAATGACCGGCTCAAAAGTCCCCGCGGGACCAGACGAAGCCTCTGGCGAGCGACCCGGCGGGGCTCCGTCCGCGTACCGGTCCTCCAGCCGATCCAGAGCGTCCTGAAGCTGGTGCCGAGTGTAGGGGAGCCGCTCGAGCGCTTCCTCTTCCCGCCGCAGCGCATCCTCGATCGCTTGCTGCGCGCGAGTCGCCTTCTCGGCCCAGCGCGACTTTTCCCCGGTTCGCTCCACCATGACGCGCGTGTGCTTCATCATCGTCGCCGCCTTGGAAAGGAGGATCGAATAGCGAAGGCGCATGGCTCCCTCGAAGAGGTCCCGCTGCTCCTGCTTCGAAGCGACCTCCGGCGCCGGCACCCGCATCAGATCTTCGTGGAGCCTTTGGTACAGCTCCCCGATGCGGAAGCCCGCCATCGCCGACCAGTGGGCGTCGTAGGCGCGCATCGCGTCGGAGTACGCGCTCTGGGCGTCGAGCAAGAGCTGACACCGCTGTTCGAGCACCTGCGGGAAGTCGCTCGGCACCGGATCGAAGTCGATGCGCTCCGCTCTCAAACGTCTCACTTCTCCGAGCGCGAAGTAGAGCTGCGAGAGGTCGCGGGGAATGGGACCTGGGGCGTCGAAGCCATGGGCGTCGACGAGGTTCTGCCCGCGCGCCACCCAGCGCATCGCCCCATCGTCTTCGCCTCGCGCGGTAAGCTCGAGTGCCTTTGCTCCGTAGAGCGCAACGTTTTCGAGAGGCCGAAGGTCGTCGAAACGCGAGAGCACCTGCCCCGCTGCTTCTCCCGCTTCGGAGTACTGCTCCAGGTGAACGCGCAGCCTCACGGCGCGCACCGCGGCGATTCGCACTCGCGCGTCGCTTCGACCCGAAGACGCGACGCGCTGGTAACCACTCAGGGCCTCTCGATGATTGCCGAGAAGATCGTGCGCCGTGGCCGCGCCGAAGTGCGCCCTCTCGAGCCAAGGTTCGTCGGGACCGACCGCGATCACCCGCGCGAAAGACGCGAGAGCCCTTCTTGGCTCCCTCCGCTCGAGCGCGGATTCCCCATCCGCGATCAACTCCTCCACGCCCACCGCTTCGCCGGGCGTGACGACGGTATGGGGCACGTCGACCGTCGGTGCGTGAGCACCCGGTGGGTACTTCAGACCCGCACCCTCATTTTCGGACCCCAGGCCCGGCGACGCGCTCGCACAACCGACCAACACGAGCCCGCTCGTCACACCCAAAAGCGCCAGGCGAAGGCCTCGACGCATGCCTCCACGGCTCTGCGCTCCTCGGAAGATGCACGTCGTGGGGGAATTCGTCGACGGACGAAGCACGGAACGCATGACCCGGATCACTCCTCAAACTCTGTCACGTTTCCGCCTCTGCGCACCAGCCCCGTGCGTGCCTCGGTTCGCGACGTCGGACGCCCCCCAACAACAGCAACCCCGGCCAACGGGTAGGTCCTCGTGGCAGAAGGAACGCTGATTTTCGAGCGCGAACCAAAACGTTCAGCGAGCAAGAAGCGTGCTGGAAATAACCGCGCAACGCGCTCCCCTGCATGGTTGATCTCGGGAGCACGCGGCTTAACTTGTTGAGTTAGTGGTGAACGGCGATCCAACCACCGAACCTCCGATCCCGTCGGATCGACCGAGATGGATTGGTGCAGATGGGTCAAGCGATCGGCTCGGGGCGAGAAAGGTTTCAAAGGTGGAGGTCGAGTTCGGCCCGAGCTTTCCCACGTCGATTTTTCGCGACGTACATCCTCGTTCGCCAGGTCCTGGAAGCAACCTCCACTTCGGGTGGTTGTTGAAAACGAAAGCGGGACGTGCAGGACGCAGCCTTCCGCGAAGGGCGCGAATCGCACGTGGCTACCGCTTCAAGTAGCAAACGCAAGAAGGGAGTCCGCAAGCATGGGCGTCATGAACTCGAAGAAAGATCTCGCAAGCTGGGAGGACGAACACCACAACCTTTCCGTTCGGGTAGACCAGCTCGAACGCCGCGCCTACCTGACGCCAGACGAACAGCGCGTCATGTCGACCCTGAAGAAGAGGAAGCTCGCGGCGAAGGATCGAATCTTCGAACTGAGGCGAGCTATCTAACCGCCGCCCAAGCACCCGGACACCTCGAACCTACCGACTATCCGCGGAGTCATAGCGGTGACCGCTCGCGGTGATCGCTGAGAACATCAGCGGCAGGTGCACAAGAGTGGCCTCCGGTAGCCGTTTCGGTCCTCGCTCGGGGCCGAAACGGCGAAGGGCAATCAACGAGAAATGACCACCGCCGTAGGTGGCCCCTCCGGGAAGACGGGAGCGTCTGGCATCCCTCGGGTGCCCGAGCGCCTCGGACAGATCAAAAAAACCGAATTGCTCAGAGCTCCACGCACACGCCGTCTTGGCAGGTCTGACCGGCGGCGCAGTCCGAGCTCCACTTGCAGGAGGCGCCGACGGAGTCCGTCGGTGCCACCGCTGCGGGCGTCTCCGTCGCCTCCGGTGCGGCAGGTATGTCGCCGCCCGTGCCGTAGACGTCCGTGTTCAGCTCCTCCAGCGTTTCGGCGAGCCGTGCTTTTTCGTCCGATTGAAGCGAATCGGGGGTGAGCTTCTCCCCGGCGCTGGCCAGACCGAGCCAATAGCGAGCGTCCGCGCGGTACCCGAGGCGGTAGTCGGTCATGCCCCGGAAGTACGCGTACTGGACCCGCTCGTTCTTCTCGAGGGAGTCTTGATTCCCCTCGAGGTCCCGCCACAGCGCAAGCGCCGTCTCGTAGCGGTTTTCGTCGTAGTACCGCTGGCCGCGATGCAGCTGGTCGCGGTAGGTGGCGCAACCTCCCAAAGCGGCCGCGGTGAGGGACACCAGGAGCAAAACGGCACCGACGCGAATCACGGCGCGAGACTACCGCCCGGATCGCGCACTGATCAATGCCCGGGCCTTTGCCGGGCATACAGGGGGGCGAACCCCGCCCGGTAGCTTGTCAGGGGGCGGACCCCGCCCGGTAGCTTGTCAGGGGGCAGACCCCGCCCCGCTCGTCGCCCAAAGTGGGGCCGGGCTCGCCCCACGGTCTAACGTGCCTCGGTTTTTTCGTGCTGCGCGGGGTCGCTCCGGTGCCTCAGCGCGATGCGGGGGGCACGTTGCGGTAGCGGAGGCGGTAGACGGGCAGGCCATCTTCCATGGCGCGGCGCTCACGCGGACTTCGAGCGACGTAGGGGTGGTCGGCCACCCGCGCGGTAGCCTCCAGGGGCTCGAAGGCGGCGTGGGCCGCGACGGTCGCCTCGTACTGGTCGGCGCGATCGGCCACGTCGGTCTGGATCAGAAGCTCGCCCCCCGGAACCAAGAGGCGACTCAATTGATCGAGGAGCTCGCTCGTCACGACCAGACGCTTGTTGTGGCGCTTTTTCCACCACGGGTCGGGAAAATGGACGTAGGCCACCGACAGGCACCCATCCGAGAGCCGGGGAAGCGTGAGCCGAGCATCTTCGGCGAACACCCGACCCCGGGACCCCAGGCCGCGCTTCTGCAGACGTTCGTCGACGATCTGCGCCCACTTCCGCTTGATCTCGAGGCCGATCATTCGGACCGCCGGATCGGCCTCGAGACGTTCGATCAGAAACCAGCCACGCCCCGGACCGATCTCGAGCTCGATGGGGGCATCGACGCGCGCGGCTGGCGCCACGGACCCGGCCCCGGCATCCTCACCGGCGGTCGCGCCGTCTCCTTCGGCACCCGTCGCCGGCAGGGAGGGCAGGAAAACTTCTCGGGGATCGATGCCGTCGCCCTCGGGAAGGCGCGGCGCATCAGCGTATGGGTTCTGGCGCATGACAACGTCGGTCGAGTCCAACCACTCGGCTTCGGAGATCCGCCCCACACTCCTCATCGGTTCGTGGCGCGCGGAGGACCTCGCGATCGCGTTGGCCACCGTGGCTATCGCCTGGTGGACCCTTGGAGGCATCGTCGCGCGGACAGGCGAGCCCGCCGTTCCGCTCGATGACGCCTACATTCATTTTCAGTACGCGCGGGCTTTTGCACGCCTCGAGCCCCTTGTCTATGTGCCCGGTCAGGACCCCGTCGCCGGCGCCACGAGTTGGGCTTGGCCGGCCCTGCTCGGCCCCTTCGCGGCTCTCGACCGCCTCTTCGCCTCGGACGGGTCGTTCTTGATCGGTGCTGCCTGGGCCCTCGGCTTCGCCGCGCTTGGCCTGCTCGCCTACGAGGTGCGCCGCCTCGCCGAGCCGCTTTCAGACCGAGGCTGCGCCTTCGGCGCAGCCGGCTGCACGCTCGTTTTCGGTGGTCACGTTTGGTGTGCCGGAAGCGGCATGGAGGTCGTGCCGTTCGCGTGGGTTCTCGCGCGGGGAGCGCGCCGAGCAGCCGAGCAGTGGGAAGCCCCGAGCTCCCGCAGCTGGAAGGAGCTCTGGGCCCTGGGTTTTCTGGCGCCGCTGATGCGACCGGAAGGCGTACTGATCACACTGCTCGGCGCGTTCACGCTGGTCGT
>JBNKGC010000307.1:0-5652 GCA_050289625.1 Polyangiaceae bacterium
GGTGGTGACATCGACGAGGAACACGTGGCGCAGAAGGAAGGCCCAGGAATGCCTCCGCGGATTGGGCGGGTCGTCTCCGAACATCCCGAGCTGGTTGGCGTCGCCGAGCTCGGCCGGGGACGCGTCGGCGAGGGACCTCGGCTCGTGGCTCGGTACGACCTGAGACCGAAGGCGTGCGTCCGGAGCGAGCACACCGTGGTAGCGGATCATGTTGAACCTTTCCTGACGAGCCTGGCCGTCGGGATGCAGAAGTTTCAGCCGACCGGCGCCCTGCGCGCCTGGGTGGACGAAGTGGCGCTCGATGGCGAGCGCATTGGGTGCAATTACTGAGCGGCTCGACGCCGGCACGCTCGACTTCCAGGAGCTGCCCGAGCCTTCTCCCGAGATGATGGTTTGATGTGGCCCGGGCGCATGGCAAGGCGAGTGGCCGAGCTATCCAAACCGCCTGGCGCGCCTACTCTGCATCGTACTCGTCGTGAAGACGCCACCAAGTATAGGGGGCGGTCTGGGGGGTTCCCTCGGGTGCTTGCTCCCAGGTCTCCTGCCTCCCAAACGGGGTAAGATCCAGAAACGACCAAATCGTGCCGAGTGTTTCTACGCCGCGTCCGGTGGTGAAATACGTGCGGTAGATCTCGCCGCCGTCGCGATAGAATACGTTAAGACCGAATCCTCCGGTCACGTTGAAGTCGGCGTTGAAGGTGTCGGCTGTGGCGAACCACGGTATCGTCCAGTCCATACGTTCTTTAAACGCCTCGATCTCGGCGAGCGGCGCACGCGAGACGAAGACAAGTGAGGTGTCTCGCTGGTGCAGATGGGCAAGGTGGGGGATCTGGTCGCCGACCATGCCGCATCCCGAGCACGGCGAGGGATCGGCGGGCTTGAGCATGTGGTGATAGACGATGAGCTGGCGCCTCCCGTCGAAGAGATCGCCGAGGTGGATCGTGCCGGTGGGACCCTCGAAGAGGTAATCATTGACGACACGTATCCAGGGGCCACGCCGCCGCTCTGCTGCTAGCTGATCGTGGGCGCGCGTTAGCTCCTTTTCCTTTGCGCGCAGATCCTGGAGTGCGCGCTGCCATTCTTCCCTGGAAGCAATGCGGCGCTTGACGCCGTCGATCGTCTCTTCAATCATTGGTTTACCCTCGGTTCTATAGCGATGACCGCTTGCGGTGACCGCAGAAAGCAGGAGCGGCAGGTGCACAAGATCAGCCTCCCGTAGCCGCTTTGGCCCTCACCCGCTGTGGGCAGAAACGGCGAAGGGCAATCAGCGCAACTGAGCACCGCTGTACTGCGAGCGATCGCGTTCTTGAGTTTCAATACTGCCCATAGGTTGTCTCTACTCCGCTGGGCCAAAGGCGACGCGCCCGGTCATTCGATACTGCCTGGGCGCTTGGAAATTGCGATGCGCTGTGAGCGCTTTTGTGTTGGCGGGAGCGCCTTCATGACTGCGAGCACCGCGCCGGTGGGATCCTCAAGTACACCAAAGCGACCGACGCCCGGGATGTCCTCCGGCCCCAGGTGGATCTTACCGCCGAGCTTCTTCGCGCGTTCGAGTGTCGCGTCGGGATCATCGACGGCGACGTAGGGCAGCCAGTGCGGTGGGGCACCATTCAAGTGATCGGTTACGCCACCTCGCGCGACTCCACCCCTGGATAGGATGTGGTAGGAGCCCGCGGGTGCCCTATTCATCGTCTCATGGGTAAAGCCGAGCACTTTCTCGTAGAATGAGAGCGCCTCGGCGGGAGCGGTCGTACGTAGCTCGTCCCAGAAGAAGTAGCGTGAAGGAGGCGGCGCCATGGCAGGCGAGTCAGGCGGGTCGCCGCTGTCCTTCTTGAACAAGCAGAGTTGGGCCCCTTGCGGGTCGGAGATGCACGCCATGCGGCCGGCCCCCGGCACATCGTGTGGCGCCTCGATCACCCTGCCGCCGTTGTTGGCGGCGGCGCTAGCCGCCACATCGACATCTTCGACGGAAACATACGAGATCCAGTGCGACCCTTCGTCGTCGGTTCTCGGCGACGTGTATCCGCCAATCATCGTGTCGATAGTATCGCCGGCCAGGATCATGTCGTAGCCGCCGTTCCAGGATTCGGCCTTCCATCCCAGCACCTCGCCGTAAAATGCCTGTGCCTTCATGGCGTCGCGGGACGAGTGCTCGAACCAGACGAACTTTCCAGGCCTGGATTCAGAAGGGCGGTTCTTCGCTTGCGTGGTCATGCTCTTCGCCTCTCTTGTTTTGAGTCTCAGGGGAGTTGCCTACGGGTGCCGGGTGGGCGTGGATGCCGCAACCAGCGCCGGCTCATCTTTGGGGCCAGTGATGTGTCTCGCGCGCGGTCATGGTCCTTCCGCTTTCGCGGCTCGTCGCGTCGGGGAGGAACATACCAACTGGTCGGTATGGTTGGGGAGTACGGGGTCCTCTGTCAAGCCCACGGTGATTCCCAGCCATTTTTGTGGCTGGTTTCGACGGGCAGCTGACGTCAGTTGCTGCGCTCCGGCGGGCTCTCCAACGATGATGCCGAGGCCCCGAGCTCGGAGAAGAGCAAGCGCCGGGAGCGCTCGCGTTCGCTGAGATGGCGTCTGCCATTTTTGCGTTTGCACGTCGCAACGCCGTGGCCGTCAGGGATTCGTCGAAAGCGTCCACGGCGCGGTCGATATGTCCTTCGCCTCCGCCCGGAGCGCGATGGACCCAGCGTAACTCACCTTGCGGAGGCAAATCGATTTCGCAGGCGGCAAGCGGCGTTCCCTTAGGGTCCCACCAACGGGTGAGGTGTTCTGCGAATGGAGATTGTCACGAACCGTCGATCTCTCGCTGAGGCTAGGAAAAATAAACGTGCAATCCAGCCCTCACCCAGGGTAGCGGCGATGGCGATCCCGGTCGCACTCCACGTCGTCCCCGAGTGAACCCGTCCCAAGACACCGACCGCGCCCCGACCTGTGCCCCAGCGTCCTGCTCCGCACCCCCGAGACGCACGTCCGCCGCAGCGCGCCTTGCCGAGTGGGGCTCGACGTGCTGCGCCCCTCGGTGGCTCTGAAATGGGGCAACTGGCGATCACTGCGCGGAAGGAGCGCGCGCCCGGGTCCTCGCCGTGTCTCCCAAAAGACTCCGTAGTCGCGCGGCGTCGAGCTTCACGACAGCCGCCCTCTTCTGCTCCTCAATCGCCGCAACCCCGACGTGATCCAGGATTCGAAGACCGCACGTCGAGACCGCGGACATCCCGACCCAGCTGGAACACTGACCGGGCCTACGGCTACCGCGTGACCTGGGACCGTCCCCTCGAGCCCCGTGCGATGTAGGAACCGGGCCCACTGAGTCGCACGTTCTTACGGCAGCGTTTTCAATTTCCTTCTGAACAACCGGGGGCGACCCGTACATTGAACTAGCCATGCGTTCGACTCAGCTTTGGGCCTCCTTTTTCTTCCTCTTCGGCGCCGTGGGCCTCGCGAGCGCCTGCGGTTCCGGCAGCTCCGACAGGAAGGTCGAGGGTGATGGCACCGGAGGATCGGCTGGTTCCGGGTCGAGTTCCGGCAGCGGCGGCGGCCTCATCTGCACGGACGGCGACTGCCAAAAGCCGGACCCCGGGACTCCTCCCCCCTGCGGCGACGGAGTCCTCACGGAGGACAAGGTCTGCGATGACGGCAATCGCGAGGACGGGGATGGCTGCGCCGGAGACTGCCTGAGCGTCGAAGCCGGCTGGTCCTGCCCGACTCCAGGAGAAGCCTGCATTCGGATTGCCATCTGCGGCGACGGCATCGTGTCCTTCCCCGAACTATGCGACGACGGCGACACGGACAGCGGCGACGGCTGCTCGCCGAACTGCAAGCTCGAGCTCGGCTACAAGTGCTCCGGCGAACCGAGCACCTGCACGGAGACCACGTGTGGCGACAACAAGAAGGAAGGAGCCGAAGCCTGCGATGACGGCAACGTGATGCCCTTCGACGGCTGCTCGCCCACCTGTCAGAGGGAACCGCAGTGTCCCAACGTCGGCCCCTGCGAAGCGGAGTGCGGCGACGGCATCGTGATGGGCAACGAGGAGTGCGACGACGGCAACACCACGACCGGCGACGGCTGCTCATCGAAGTGCACAGAGGAAGACGGCTACGAGTGCAGCCTGCTCAGCGAGCTCGGGGACACGATGCGGGTGCCGATCGTGTATCGGGATATGAAGAGCAAGAGTTTGACGGGTGGGCACGAAGACTTTCACACGGGCGGGTCATGTATGGGTGACTATACAGCCCCCTATCTCGGTATCGTGAATTCGACCCTTGACGCGGACCGCAAGCCCACCTTTGCCGTTTCAGACGGCAGCTGCTTCATTCAGAGTCAGACGACATTTTCGACCTGGTTCCGCGACAGCGACAAAAGCAAGACGTTCTCCGAGTTCCTCGAGCTGACACGGGACGGGGAGAAGTACGGCTTCGATCCAGAGTATTTCTTCCCCGTGGACGGACGCGGCTGGGTCGCGGAGGCAACGGATCCCGAGCCAACCTACAACGGACCCGATGGCGAGCCCCACAACTACCTCTTCACGAGCGAGGTGAAATACTGGTTCGAGTACAATCCGAAGCTCAACGCGGAGCTATTCTTCCGCGGCGACGACGACGTGTGGGTCTTCGTCGGCGGCCGACTCGCGGTCGACCTCGGGGGCACACACACACCCGCAACGGGCTCCTTCATTCTGGACGAAGAGACCGGTACCAACCTGGAGCTGGAAGTGGGCCGCGTCTACGAAGTCTCCGTCTTCCACGCCGAGCGCAACCCGACCGGGTCGAGCTACCGCCTCGAGCTCAGCGGCTTCAACCCGTCTCCCAGCGACTGCGAGGCGACCTGCGGCGATGGCATCATCGGCCTCGGCGAGGAGTGCGACGACGGCGCCGCCAACAACACGGGCGGCTACGGCAAGTGCGGCCCCGAATGCAAGCTGACCCAGTACTGCGGCGACGGCGTCGTCCAGGACGGCGAAGACTGCGACGAAGGCCCGAACAACGGCAAATCCGGCGCCTGCCCTGCGGGCTGCCGCCGCGTCGTCGTTCGCTGACCCGCCTGGCACCGCACCGACGAAGGAATGCGGCCACACCGACGCCCGTCACGGACGCCGGTGTGGCCCCGCATCCAGCTCAGGAACGTAACAGTGCTTGTCTTTCAGGTACTCCATGAACTGCCAGTTGCAGTAGCGGTCGCGCGTCGAGCCGAGGTAGAGGTGCGGCGCGTTGACCAGCATCTCCGAGCAGTGCACGTCGTCGTCGTAGGTGGAAAGCTGGTGGGGAACGAAGTTGGCGTGGCTTTCGAAGATCCGGTCGCCGGTGTTCGAGGTTTGGGGGCCGCCGCAGGAAAGTCCGCCGCTGATCGACTGCACGCCGTGCGTGAACTCGTGGGCCAGTCCCCAGACGTCATTCGCTGCGCCGGGGCCCACCCACATGCCCATGTAGCCGTTGCCCCAGGCCCCGCCCCAGAGTGGGAAGTCGTTGTCGAAGTGAACGCTTGCCTTGTACTTCGTCGACTAGTTGCAATAGGGCTCCGGAATGAACATCGGGCTTCCGAACATCTGATCCCAGATCGATTCGAGGGAGGAGAGGGCGTTTTGCACGCCCTGACTCGTGATGTTCGTGCCGTCGGGGTAGTACACGGCGAAGTGGTCCGACTCCCCGCGCAGCGGG
>JBNKGC010000308.1:0-5575 GCA_050289625.1 Polyangiaceae bacterium
GGCGGCGCGGATAGACCGCCTGGATCGACCAGCGCAGGGCGACAAGGCCGCGCAGCAGTTTCGACTCCCGGCGCCTCCACTACACAACGATGCCGGAACGTTGGCGCGCATTGGGCAACATTCCCGATGCCGCGATTGCCGTAGGCATCGATATCGTTCGGGATCTCGCAACGAGTTCGATTCCCGGCACCGCCGCGTCAGTGCAAGCGTCATCTCATCGAGGTACGCTTCGGATCGATGAGTGAAGGCGCTCACAAGATCCTCGAGGACGCACTCGGCCTGCCGGTCAAAGACAGGGCCGACCTCATCGCCGAGTTGCTGGCCAGCCTCGAAGGCGAGGCGGACGAGGACGTCGAGGCGGCCTGGGCTGCCGAGATCGAGCGCCGTGCACGCGCTACACTCGCCGATCCCCGCGGTGGCGAGCCCTGGGGAGCAGTTCGCGACGAGCTCAGAGCCGACCTCGACGGCAAATGACGAAACCGATCCGGGTCGACGCCGCCGCCAACCAGAGTTGCGAGCGGCCGCGCACTGGTATGACGTACGACGCGTGCGCGCGAAGCGGTTTCCCTACGCCGTGGTGTTTCGTCGAGCTGCCGCGTGCGATTCGGGTCGTCGCGTTCATGCACGAGCGTCGCCGCCCCGGATACTGGAAAGCCCGGATCAAGTAGAGAGATCCACGTTGTCTACCGACGAAGTCAGTGAGCTAGAGAAAGCGCTTCAGCAGGCGAAGCGAAGACTCGAGGAGGCAACGCGGCGACTCCAAGCGCGGCATGTCGGTGGGGAGTGGGACGAATTCCACGCCGCGTTCGATGCGAAACTCGCGCTCGAGCGGTCCTTGGCCCGTTCGCGGGGGCAAGAGTTTGCCGATGCCATCGACTGGACTCCCCGCTGGAGCGGCGGCGCACCGTGCCCACACGTTGTCGCGAGCGGGCGGAAGACGTACTTGCTGTATTTGGTCGACACAACCGAGCCAAGCTGGGAGGGCGCGACCGTCCGGGTGGTAAATCCGGCTGCGCTGCGTCGCGAGAAGCTTGCCCTGGTGACGTTCGAACGGTGCCACGCGCACACCTTTGGCGCCCCAAACCGAGACGACGATGTTCATCGGCTTTCAGGTCGGGGCTTCGCCGGGTACGGCGCGTACAGAATCGAAAGCTCTCATTGGCTTGCCTCTGAGAAGCACCACGACGGCTCTTCGGACTATTGGAACGGACTCCACCACTACCTGCTCGCGTTTCACGACGAGCTGTTCGAGTGCATCGCCGCCACTTGGAGCATTGAGGTTGTCGACACCAGTTTCGACGAAGCACTCCAGCGCCTAGCCCGGCTCGTGTTGCAGCGCTAGGCGGAACTCGGCGGGGCTACGCAGCGTTCTTGATCAGTCCGGCCACTCGGCAAGACCACGAATGATGTCGAGGCGGTTCGCCGGGGCATTCGGCGCGAAGAATCTCAGCAACGTCGCCTCGTCGCGTGGGGGCCGATGGAGGAACTCCACGGGCCACTCGGTCATTCGCTCCTCCCGAACATGCCTGTACTCACCGGGCTCGGGCTCGTCGATGTACTCGCGCTGCAGGACCAGGGCGAGCGGCTCCGTGGTACCCGGGTTGCTCTGCGAGTAGTGAAGCGCCTCTTCGTAAGAAGCGAACGAGTAGAAGTAGTCGCTGCCGTCTTCGACATCCGGCGCTCCCCTCTCCGGATGACACCAAACCCGGTACTCGAGGACTGTGTCCCAAACGTACCCGCCGCCAGCGAAGACCGCTCCCGGAAACGATCCAACGCAATCGGTGGTAGCGCTCGCCTGCTTGGGTGCGCGCGTCTCCGACGGAGTACACCTTCAACGAAGGCGAGCAAGGGCAACCGGCCTTTCGCTTCAGCCGTGAACAGGACCGGGTCCGCTTCTCGATCGTCGCCTCGCCGCTGTCCGGCGCCAGTGGGGATGCGGCCTGGCAGAACGCGACCGCTGGTTGGTGCGAGTTCGAGCAGGCGGTCCGAGAAACGATGACATCGCTGAGAACCGAGATCTGCTCAGCCTGGACGCGCTCGGCTTGCCGGTCCAGGACAGGGCCGACATCATCGCCGAGCTGCTGGCAAGCCTGGAAGGCGAGGCGAACGTCGAGGCTGCTTGGGCGGCCGAGCTCGAGCGCCGCGCCCGCGCCGCGCTAGCCAGTCTACGGCGTCGATCCAGACCTTCGTGTTCGACGCGTTCGAGCGAAGCGGTTTCCGTACGCAGTCGTGTTTCGTCGAGCTGCCACGTACGATTCGGGTCGTCGCGTTCATGCACGAGCGTCGTCGCCCCGGATACTGGAAAACCCGGATCAAGTAGAGCCCCCCACCTTGTCTACTGACGATCTCGGTGAGCTAGAAGAAGCGCTTCAACAAGCGAAGCGAGGTCTCGAGGAGGCGACGCGGCGACTCCGAGCGCGGCATGGCTCGCCATCGAGCGATCCTTAGCCCGTTCACGGGGGCAAGAGCTCGCCGACGCCATCGGCTGGACTCCGCGCTGGAGCGGCGGCGCACCTTGACAACGATGTACATCGGCTTTCAGGTCGGGGCTTCGCCGGGTGCTTGGGCTTCCGCACCTACCCGACGTGGTACTCCGCGGAGCGCAGCGGCTGCACCCGCGAGCGCTACAAGCGATGGCGCCTCGCTTGCAATGGAAAGGCTTCATGCAAAACGCGACTCTCGCCCGCAGCCATTCGCGGCCGAAACCACACGGCCAGGAACACCAGCGCCACGTCGCAGGTGCGGTGTGCAGCGCCGCAGGTGCGGTGCGCAGCGCCGCACCCATTGGCACTGCCTCGAGCCTGTTGCTCTGTGCGGTCGGGGCGTGGATGACCGTTGTTGCTGTCTGCGGCTGTTCGTCTGCGAGACGAGACGCTGCTGGCCCCGATAGTGGAGCGGCCCGCGCCGATGCCCGCCCGAACGCGGGACACGTCGATGCAGCTGTCGCCGCTGCGCCGGACGCCGGCACCACTGAAGGGCCCGAAATCACGGTCCTCCAGTACAACCTATACGGCTGGAACGCCCTCGTACAGAACCCGTGGAAAGGCGAGAACATGGTAGCGCTGATCAACACCGTCGGCCCCGATTTCTTGACCGCCCAGGAGTGCGAGGGTCGCAGCGAGTGGGTGCGCGAGCGCCTCACCGGCGACTACGCTCTCTCCGGCCCCGAACAGCACGGCGTTGCGATCTTCTACCGCGCGGATCGATGGGATCTCGCGGACAGCGGTGTCGTGTTGCTCGATGAGATGGACGAGTGGGGCCAGCGTATCCTGCGCTGGGGACGGTTTACTCATCGCGAGAGCGGGCGCGGACTCTACATCTATACGAGTCATTGGTGCGTCTGCTCCGAGTCGCAGCTGCTCGGCTCGGCGATGACCGTCGCCGCGTCCATCGCGACCCGAGAACACGCCAACGAGCCTGTGGTGTTCACGGGCGACCTCAACGTGTTCGAAGGATTCGAGGACAGCGCCGCGATTCGCTACCTAAAGGGCGAGCTCGGGTCGCCGATTGCGCTGGACGACACGTTCCGAATCGCCCACCCTGACGCAAATGGCTCGACGTTTGGTGACGCCGGAAAGATCGATTACGTGTTCGCCACGCCGGCGGTCGAAGTGCTGGGAGCCTCGATCGATCGCACGAGCATTCCGCCTGGTAGCGGCTCGGACCACGAGCCCGTAACCGCTACCATCCGGCTTTAGATCAACGCGCGAGCCGACGGAGCTCGAGCTCGGAGGCGAGTCGGGACGTGCGGCGCACCTGGCTACTCGCACCTCCGACGAGGCGACGGTGTACATCCTCGGCGTGGGCTACGCGTTTTCGCTCTAGCGACGCGCAAGTTGTGTGTGTCGCCCCGGCGACGCCGTCAGAGCGGACCGAGGCGGCGAGAATCGTGGAGGACTTCGCGGACGCGGGCCGGCGCAGGTGTAGCGCTCTTTTTTGCCTGCGCCTGGTCGCGTCGAGAAAAGACGTCAACTGACGCCGCGTCCCTTTCTGCGTCTCTGGCGGTGGCGGAAGGCACTCTTCCGCCGGTTACGCGGGAGCACTGGTCATGGGCCATCGGTATCGCGCAAGCCCGCGCGGTGCTTTGGTTAGCCGGAAGGTTCGACTCCCGGCGCCTCCACTTCTACTTTGGTAGCGATACCGCCGGCTTCACCGAGCCGGCGGTCGTCGTTTCGGTCCCGTTTCGGCGGCCAGGCTGGGCTGCTGGCGGCGGAAGGCGCCCGGTGTGACCCCGGCTGTATTGCGAAAGAACTTGGTGAAGTTGGTGGGCTCGTCGAACCCGAGTTGATCCGAGATGTGGGCCACGGGCGAGGTGGTGTGTGCCAACAACCGCTTGGCCTCGAGCACGATGCGCTCGCTCAGATACGCTTTGGCGGTCTTCGCGGTGATCGCACGCGCCGCCCGTGTGAGGCTTCGCTCGGAGCACCCCAGGTGGCGCGCGTAAGAGCGAACCGAGTGCCAGCGGTGATGCTCGCGCTCGACGGCGGCGCGAAACCGCTGGAAGCGCTCGATCGTGATCTTGTCGCCGGGCGGCGATGCCAACGTCTCGGACTCGAGGCAGACGCGAGTGATTACGCTCTGCATCTGACTGAGGAGCAGGGCGTTGCGGGCGGCGCTCGCGGGCCCCTCGGCGTCGACGGCCATGCGTTGCAGCGTCTGCTCGATGGCCTCGCGCGTGCGACGTGCAATCGCGACGTGGGTTGGAAGGCTCTCTAGCAGGGATGCGAGATTGAAGTCGAGGCTCGCCGCGTTGGGAGGCAACAGCTCGGCTCGAAATATCAGAAGCCAGCCGCGAAACTTCTCGATATCGCCGAAGCGGTGGATTTGTCCCGGCCGCAGCAGCAGCAGCGATCCGGCGCGACATTCGAACGGCTCGAAATCGACCATGTGTTCATAGCGTCCCTGGGTGGTGTAGAGCAGCACGTGAAAGTCGATTCGTTCGAGCCGGCCGCGGATGTCCCTGGCCCGCTTGCGCAGCTCCGGGTCGCGATACAGCTCGACGTCGAGACCGTAGCCAGCGGGGGGCTCGTAGTGGACCGCGTGGGCGGGATGCTCGTCGGAGCGGCCTGGCACTTGTCCACTTTGTATCATTTTCAGGTTGAGATCTACCTCGTCAGACCAGACCGAGACAGGCAACATCGAAACCCATGAAAACAGCGATCTCACAGCTCGGATATCTAGGAATTGGCGTTTCCGACATGCGTCGGTGGGATGGGTTCGCCCGGGACATCCTGGGTATGGAGGCTGTCGAACGGGGCAGCGATGGAGCTTACTTTTACCGTATCGACGACTACCATCATCGGCTTGCCGTCCATCCCGACGGCCGCGACGACATCGCGTACTCGGGCTGGCAGGTGGCCGACGTCGATGAGCTCCGGGACGTTGCCCAACGACTCGAGTGCCTGGGCGCCGACATCTCTTGGGCCAACCCGGCGGTGACGCGCGACCGAAAGGTCAGCGCCCTGTTTGCCACTCGAGATCCGAACGGCATCCCGGTCGAGGTCTATTGCGGAGCTCTCATGCGCCGCGAGCAGCCGTTCAACTCACCGCGGGGTCTGGCGGGTTTCGTGGCCGG
>JBNKGC010000309.1:0-5571 GCA_050289625.1 Polyangiaceae bacterium
AGTTCCCGGCGCGTGCAGAGTGCTCCGGACGTCGCGAGCCCCTGACGGGGCGAGGGCCCGCGACGTCCTCCGGAGCCCCCACTGTCGCCGGCTAGCAGTTGTTTTTCGGGGTCTTTGAAAAGACCCCGCCCTACCGCTCCGCGGCAGGGTCCCACCCCAAAAACGCGCAGCGGGGAGGCGCCGCTCTGGCACCCGGAACAAACCAAAGCACGCGAGGCCGCCGCAGCACCGCCGGGAAGTGAGTCCAACGCTTGGAACCACCCGAGGCACGCGAAGGCGAAGCCTGAGGAGTGACGAGGCGCGGAAAGCCGTCGGCGAGCAAGTCCCTTTGCGAGCTGCCGGATTTTCCGGCGGACTGTGGGGTGAGCAACTGTCTTGAGCCGGGGGGCAGGGCCGCCCCCTAAGTCACAACAGACCTCACAGCTCGGAACCACCCGAGGCACGCGAAGGCGAAGCCCGCAGGGCGCAGCCTGAAGAGTGACGAGGCGCCGCAGCACCGCCGCCGAGCGACTAGCGAGGCGCCGGAGCGCAGCGGGACTGTGGGGTGAGGAGGCCGAATTCACTTCGGCCGACGAGGGGGGCGGGGCCGCCCCCCTGCAAATCAGCAGCCATCCTTGACGGAAGTCAGCACGGAGGCTAATCCGCGTGCCCTCCTGAAGGGGCCCTAGACGCTGTCTCGGAGGCATTCGGTGGAGAGCCCAATCCCGGTCCACTCCACCCTCCCTGCCGGGTCAGCCAATCAGAGGAAAGAGTCAGCAAGATGAATTCGAATCCCGGCGTGATTGGCCGCAAGGTCGGTATGACCCAGGTCATCCAAGAAGACGGCACCGTGCTCCCGTGCTCGGTGGTCTATGCGGCCGTGCAGGTCGTTGGCAAGCGGACCCAGGAGAAGGACGGCTACGATGCTCTCATCGTCGGCATCGAGTCCCGCAAGGAGAAGCACACCAACAAGCCCCTCGCCGGCTTCTACAAGAAGCAGGGCGTCGACCCGCGTCGGGTGCTCAAGGAGCTTCGCTGCTCGGCGGAGTACGCTGCCGGGTTCGAGGTGGGCGCGTTCCTCAAGCTCGACGACGTTTTCGAGGAAGGCCAGATGGTCGACGTCCAAGGGATCTCGAAGGGCCGTGGTTTCACCGGTGTGATGCGTCGCCACAACTTCCGCGGTGGCAACGCCAGCCACGGTGGTCACGAGTACAAGCGTCACGGTGGTTCGATCGGCGCCAACATGACGCCTGGTCGTGTCATGCCGGGCAAGAAGATGCCGGGCCAGATGGGTAACAAGCGCGTCAGCGTTCTGAATCAGCGCGTGGTGAAGGTCCTCGCTGAGGACAACCTGATCCTCGTGCGCGGCGGGATCCCCGGCTCTGCGAACGGTCTCGTGCTCGTGCGCGGCGCCGTGAAGAAGAAGAACGGCGGCAAGCAGGCCTGAGCCGCGGCAAGCGATCTTCGATCGAACGCCGCAGGTAGCATCGAGCCATGAACGACGCGCCCGGAGCAGCTCAGCTGCTGACTCCGTGGCGCGTCGCACGCATTTTGCGCGACGACGGAGCTGCGCCAGCTGCTGACGGGGGCGACACCACGCGTCGAGCTGGCATGCCTCGCCTCTTGATCGTGGACAAGCCGGTGGGGGTGCCGGTTCACGGTGGCGATGAGGCGCGTCGCGACGACGTCGTGTCCCGTCTCGGGGAATGGCTGCGCGCCCAGGGACGGTCGCCGTACCTCGGCGTGCATCAGCGCCTCGACCAGACGACGAGCGGAGCGCTCTTCTTCACTCTGGACGACGCGGACAATGCCGTCGTCGCGGAGGCGATGGAGCGGCACCGCGTCGAGCGGACGTACGTTGCGGTCGTGCGCGAAGCAGGCTCGCGCCGACTGAAGAAGGAAGGACGCCTCGAACACCGTTTGAATCACGAAAGGGGCATGACGAAAATCGTGCGCTCTGGGGGCAAGCGCGCCGTGACCCAGTATCGGGTGCTCGGGCGCGTGGGAGAGCGAGCTCTCGTGGAGCTCAGGCCCCAGACCGGACGCACTCATCAGCTGCGGGTGCAGCTGGCGGCGGCAGGGGCACCGATCTGCGGCGACACTCTCTACGGGGGCGAACCCGCGCCGCGCGTCTTCCTCCATGCTCGCTCTCTCGGAGGGGGGCCTGTGGGTTCGGTCAGCGAGGCGCCGGTGCCCGAGCAGTTCCAGGCCTGGCTCGAACGCGCTCGGATCGACGTGCCCGAGGATCTTTCCGGCTTGCTCGGTGACGCCGGGGCGCGGCGGGTTTCGCTGCGGGACAAAACGGACGTATATCGGCTCGTCAACGGCATCGGGGACGGACTGCCTGGTCTTACCGTCGACGTGTGCGCGGAGTGGGCGGTGCTGTCCATCTACGACGCCAGCCTGGTCGATCGCGCGGAGTCGATCGCGGAGCAAACCCGAAGCTTCGGACTGCGAGGTGTCTATCTCAAGACGCGGGTGCGAGCCGATCTGCGGCGTGAAGACGCCGATGAGCTTGCGCCGAATCGTCCTCTGGTGGGCGACGAAGCGCCCGACGAAGTGATCGTGTGCGAAGAAGGAGTCCGCTTCGCTCTTGCTCTGGGGGACGGCCTCTCGACGGGGCTCTTCGTCGATCAGCGTGAGAATCGGTCGCGACTCGCGAAGTGGGCGGCGGGTGGGCCGATGCTCAACCTGTTCTGCTACACGGGGTCCTTCAGCGTGTACGCCGCTCTCGGGGGAGCCACCGGAACGGTCAGCGTGGATCTCTCCGGAAAGGCGCTCGAGCGGGCTCGGCGCAACTTCGCCCTGAACGGTCTGGAAGGCACCGAGCATCGCTTTTTCAAGGAAGATGCCTTCAAATGGCTTCGCCGGGCGGTACGCCGAGGCGATCGCTTTCGCACCATCGTGCTCGATCCGCCCACTTTTTCCACCGTGGGCAAGGGAACCTTCAGCGTGGCGAAGCGCTATGGTGAGGCTGCGAACCTGGCATTTCAGCTTCTCGAACCCGGAGGGCGCCTGCTCGCCGTGACGAACCACACGAAAACGTCGACTGCCGCACTGCGGCGGATCCTCCACGAGGCGGCGCGCGGCGCGGGTCGCGAGGTGCGAACCATGAAAGATCTTCCGAGCTCTTTGGATTGTCCCGCGTTTCCCGAGGGTCCGTGGCCGAGCAAGAGCGTGGTGTCGAGGGTCGCATGAGCAAGCGCAGAAATCCGTATGCGGGGCAAGACAAGGCAACCCGGGCGGCGCGTGCCCGCGGCTATCCGGCGCGCAGTGTCTTCAAGCTCCAGGAGATCGACAAGCGCACGCAGCTCTTCAAGAGCGGCATGCGCGTCGTCGACCTGGGTGCAGCACCTGGCTCGTGGAGCCTTTATGCCAGCCAGAAGGTGGGCCCCTCCGGGCGAGTACTGGCGATCGATCTGCAGGAGATCGAGCAGAAGTTCGATACCAACGTCGAAGTCGTGCAAGGAGACGCGTTCGACGTCGAGGACGCTACGTTGGCGCGATTCGCCCCCTACGACGTGGTGATGAGCGACATGGCGCCCAAGACGAGTGGCGTGAAGCTGCGCGATCAGGCTGCGAGCTTCGAGCTGTTCCTGCGCGCTCTCGAGGTAGCCGCGGCCCTGGGCAAACCTGGCTCGAGCTTCGTCGCCAAGCTGTTCATGGGACCCGATTTCGATGCGGCCATGAAGGCGACGAAGCAGCACTACGGCAAGACACGAGTGATTCGGCCGTCGGGCACTCGGCAACAGAGCAAGGAGGTCTTCGTGGTCGGCACTGGCCTTCGTGTCGACGAGCCGAGCGCCTCGGAGCCGAGGGCCTCGGAGCCGAGCACCTCGGAGCCGAGCGAGGACTGAGTAGGCGAGTTCCCGAGCTCACCGCAGGAAACTTTTCCATCGGGCCGGTCGCCGTGTAGGCGGAGGACTCGCCCATGGTGATGCGCGTCGTTCTCGGTGGTCTCGCGACGGGGTCGTTGCTGGCCCTTCTCGCACTCGAAGGGGACCTGTCCCAACAGCACTGGCTCGTGGGCTGGTTCGACCACCACGAAGGCGCAAGGGGAACGCTCGACGAGGCGCCGGCGGGCTCGCGGCCTGGAAACCCGAGCGACGAATCCGTCGAGGCTCCCGGAGAGGCTGCGGGTTCCGAGGCGCCCAAGTCCACCCCAGCCGGCGCGACCCAGGTCGAGCCGCTCGGCGATGAAACCGACCCAGCTCCAGACGATTGGGACGTTGGCGGGCGCCCTCAGCGGCTGGCGTCCGCTGATCCCAACGCCCTGGGCATCGAGGGAGACGCGGACCTACCGACGGATCCCGACCTGCTCTCTCCTCAACACCTGCTCGGGGCGCTTTCCAAAGAGACGATCGTCTTCGCAAAGCCGAAGTGGGACGCTACCAAGATCGGTTTCTTGCGCACGGGAGCGCTCGTCAACCGGGGAGTCGAACCCGTGACTCGGGTCGGCTGCGACGACGGTTGGTATCGCATCGCGCCCCAGGGCTATGTCTGCGCGGGACGGACGGCGACGACGGATCCGAACCATCCCATCATCAAGCTGGCCTCGGTGAGGCCGGATCGGACAGCCGGATTGCCCTACGCATACGGTCGCTCGCGCTATCCGACGCCGCCCCTGTACACGCAGATCCCGACACGCGAGCAGCAAGGGATTGCCGAACGAGATCTGCAGCGGCACCTCCCCAAGAACTTCGGTGTCGTCTGGGGCGAGCTGGCTTCCGGTCCTCCACCGTCGCTTCTCGCCGGGGGCGAAATGGTCCCGCGGCCTTACGGGTATCCCGTTCTCGAGCGAAAGTTCATGACCGGACGTGCGCTCGCCGACAGCGCATTCGCCTTTCTCGATTTGTTCGAAGCCGACGGAAGGCGTTGGGCCCTCACGACGGATCTGTCCATCGTGCCGCTCGACCGAGTGACCCCCGTCGAAGCCAGCGAGTTCGCCGGGGTGACTCTCGGAAGGGGTGTGGAGCTCCCGTTGGTGTTCGTGCGCTCGCGATCGGCCCACCTCTACGCGGGTGATCCCGAAGGATCAGGGCTCCGTGCTTCGCGCCGACTCGCCTTTCGCGAAGCCGTGCCCATCACAGGGCGGCAGGTGCGCGCCGGAAACGTCACCTATCTCGAGACGAGCGCGGGCGATTGGATCCGTGACCAGCATCTGGTGCGCATCGATCGGAGAGACAGCTTGCCGCGCTGGGCGAAAGACCGCCGAACGTGGCTCGACATTTCGATTCTTCGCCAGACCCTAGTTGCCTACGAAGGGGACCGTCCCGTCTTTGCGACGTTGGTGTCCTCCGGTCGTGATGGCCTGGGTGATCCGGAGACCACACACTCCACGATCCGAGGCACGTTCCTCGTTCACACGAAGCACGTGAGCGCGACGATGAGCGGTTCGTTGGCGGAGGACGAGTTCGATCTTCGTGACGTGCCGTACGTCCAGTACTTCCACAAGGGATTCGCGCTGCATGCGGCCTTCTGGCACGACTCCTTCGGGACGCCGCGAAGCCACGGCTGCGTGAACCTGTCTCCCCTCGACGCGCGCTGGCTCTTCGGCTGGACCGATCCCCCGGTGCCGAGCCAATGGCACAG
>JBNKGC010000310.1:0-5480 GCA_050289625.1 Polyangiaceae bacterium
CGCCTCCACCTCCCCATGGTGCAGCGCCACGCGCCGCGGTGACGGGATGGCCCGGAGCCAGCGCAGGAGCTCGCCGCGATCGGCGTGGGCGGAGAGGCCAATCAGGCCCGCAAGGGGCATGATTCGGAAGCACGAGCCGTGTGCTAGGCTCACTGCGTGAGCGAAGAGCCGACGGATGTGCGCTATGGTCACGACCTCGACCGCGTCCAGGACGAGGCGGGGGTCGATTTGCTTCTTCTCAAGAAGCAGCTTCAGCTCTCCGTTGAGGAGCGCCTTCTCAACTTAGAGAAGCAGCTTGCTTCCGCTCGTGAATTGCTCGGCTCCGCCAGGCGATGGACTTCAGACTAGCCCTGACGACGCTGGCCAAGCACCGCGTGCAGTATGTTCTCGTGGGTGGTGCCGCCGTGGTCGCGCATGGCTCGACGCTGATGACGCAGGACCTCGACATCCTCTACCGAGTCGAGCCGGAGAACGTCGAGCGGCTTCTCGCAGCTTTCGAGGAACTCGATGCCTATGTGTTCAACGATCCCAGAAAGCTGCGATTCGGATTCGACCACCTCAACAATCATGGTCACCACCTCGCTGAAACCAACGCGGGCCGCATCGACGCACTGGGCGCGATCGGAATCCGCGGTGACGTCTATTATGAAGACATTGCTGCCGACGCGGTGGTCTTGATGGTCTTCGGAGTCGAAGTGCTGTGCATCTCGCTCAGCAAGCTCATCGAGATCAAGCGCGAACTGGGCCGCCCACGCGATCTGGCCGCAGTCCTCGAGCTAGAGGCGTTGAGAAAACTGGAATCGGAATAGGTTGCAGTGCTTGTGATCCTTTCCAGCGCCTTCCCGCTCCGACAACCGGTTCAAGAGTCCGTGGAGGAACCTGTGGTCGTCGGCACTCGGTCCGTCCAGTGGCGGAAGCTGCGCGCACCACAGTGATGCAGAGGTCTCGCGGAACTTCGAATGCCACGCGGTGTCTAGCGCCGGAGATGGCAGCGACGGGTCGCATCTTTGGAGGCAGCGCTCTTGCCCGCGGGTTGCTCCTGGTTTCAGCCGTGGGTTGTGGAGGAGGGGCAGGTTCGACCCCCCGTCACATGGAGGCCCCTTCACTACTCCTCCAACCGAGCTGCAGCCGCCAGGAGCGCGAGCTCCTGGCCTGCCAGGAGTTGGGACGGGCGGTCCTCCATGGATTTCACGATGGCGCCGTCGGACTTCAGCCGAGCGGATGCAGCGTAGGGTTGTCTGTCGGGTACCAGCATTTCGCTCGCTTGACCTGGCGCTCGAAAGAGGTGCCCGGTTTCGTGTACTCGGCAGTGGTGACGCTCGACGAGCAGAATGACGACCGATCGCTCGTCGCCAGTTCGATCGACCCCCTGCTGTTCGAATGGCCCTGCCCCGAGGAGAGCGACTGCGAAGCGCAGAGCAAGCTCCCTCCGGGACTTTCCGTCTCTGTGGCGCCCATCCCCGCCTGCGAGGGAGCCATTGTGACGGACCCCAAGAAACTCGAACTCGATCTGCCGCCCGCAAGCGCTGACAGTTGCCAAGGCGTGAGCACGTGGCTTGGAGTTCGACCTTCAGACTGGTGCTCCCGCGGAGAGGTCCAGGACACGCGTTATCGGGTGACCCAGTGGAGCTGGTTCGTCAGGCCGCAGATACGCGTTCGCCTTTCCAAGAGACGCGGGGCCTGGAAGTTGGCACCGCCGGGGAAAATCCAGCCCTGGCAAGCTCTCGAGGAGTCCATGCACCGGGAGTTCAAGTTACGGCTCGATGGAGCCTTCTGGACCCTTCCGACGGAGATCGCTGAGAGTTGTCGCGATGGCGGTCCGTTCGTCGTGGCGGGGCGACGCCCCGGAGGTTGGCGTGTCGTCGAACGCGGCTGCCGAGACATCGCGGGAACATCGGAGCTCATTCGAAAGCTCCGCGCGCAGGCGCACGAGGCCCAATCGCCCTCAGTGAAGTGAGCGAAAGGCTCTCACTTCATCGCGCTCCCACGAGTCTCCGGTGCATCACGCCGGCGAAGCTGGCGAGCGGAGGATCTCGCCCGCCCACCTGCGAAACCCCTCCTGCGCCTCCACCTCGCCGTGATGCAGCGCCACCCGCCCGGGTGACGGGATCGCCCGGAGCCAGCGCAGGAGCTCGCCGCGATCGGCGTGGGCGGACAGGCCGCTCAGGGTTTCGATGGTTGCGCGGACGGGGACGCTTTCGTGGGCGAGGCGCACGGCCCCGCAACGCATGGTGCCGGAACGCGCGCTGCCCGAGCTTGTGCTCGCACCCGCACCGCGGCTGCGCTCCTGCGCGGCTTCTTGGATCGCGCGGCCGGGGGTGCCCGGCGCTTGGAAGCCAACGAAGAGCACCGTGGTCGAGTCGAGGGGCAAGAGCTCCTGGAGGTGGCCGACGATGCGACCGCCGGTGCACATGCCGCTTCCGGCGATGATGAGCATCGGGCCGGGCACGTCGCGCAGGCGAGCGGAGTCGCGGCCCTTCCAAACGGCGTAGAGACCTTCGAAGTCGAGGGGGTCGTCGCCGTGCGCGATCTTTTCGAGAGCCTCGGCATCGAAGAGGCGGCGGCTTTCGGAGTACGTCTCCGTCACGCGCAGGCCCATCGGCGTGTCGACGGCCACCGGGATGTTCGGCACGCGGCGCGCCTCGATCAACGTGTTCAGGTGATAGAGCAGCGTTTGCGTGCGCCCGATGGCGAAGGCCGGCACGAGGATGTGACCGCGCCGCTCCGCGGCGCTCCGCACGATGCGCTCGAGCTCCCGCTCGACGTCGTCGTGACTGCACCGGTGCTCCCGATCGCCGTAGGTGCTCTCCATCACCACCAAGTCCACCGGGCGCTGTCCCCAGCTCTCGCAGTAGTCGCGGAGAATCGGTGAGTCGGGCCGCCCCAGATCGCCACTGACGATCACGCGAGCGCCGTCACTCTGCACATCCACACTCGCCGAACCAAGGATGTGCCCCGCCTCGCGAAACGTCACCGCGCCAGAAAAGCCGGGGATGGATGCGGCGTGGTCGTACGGCACCGCGCGGACGAGCTTTTGAAACCGCTGCCGAAAGGTGCGGATGTCGCGCTCGGAGGCGCCGTTCAAGGACAGACCATCACGCAGCACGAGCTCGGCGACTTCCAGGGTGGCGCGGGTGCCGTAGATGGGGCGGTCGAAACCGCCGTCGAGCAGCATCGGCAGGCTGCCGACGTGATCGTTGTGACCGTGGGTGAGGAGCACCGCGTCCACGTCGCGCGCCGCTTCGGGAAACACCCAGCGTGCTGCCTCGCGCCCTTGGGCGATGCCGCAGTCGACCAAGAGCGCGGCGCCGCCGGATTCGATGCGAGTCATCGCACCGGTGACGGTGTCGACGGCGCCGAGCAGCTCGAGCTGTCCGTCGGGAAGCGGGTGGCGGGGGGAGGTGGTGGTGATCATGGGAGTCTCACTCGATCCGAACGCCAGCATGCTCTGCAACACCTTTGGCGAATGAGGGAACCGTCTTGGCCAAGCCGTGGAGCACCTCGTCGAAGGTTCGCGGCGGATTGCGAAGAGGACGTTTGCATCCAAGACGACCCTGAATGGGGCGATGAGCACGGCGTCACTACTTGGCGCTGTCGTAGTCGGCCAGCGCTTGACTCATCTGCGTGAGCTCGTCGAGCTTTGCCTTGCGGCTTCGATCACGCTGCTCTTTGAAGGCTAGGGCGTCTTCGATGCGCACACGGCGGTGGCGTCCGGTCTTGGTGAAGGGGATGCGTCCATCGTCCAGCAGACGGACGAGGTACTGCCGCGACACGTTGAGGAGGTCAGCCGCCTGTTGGGTCGTCATCTCCTTGCCCACTGGTACGACCGTGATCGAGTCACCTCGTGCCATTACCTCCGCAACGCGCTCGAGGACGTAGAAGAGACTCTCCGGGATCGGAACTTCTTCGCCCGACGGACCGAGCAACTTGCAGGCGCGCCGTCGCTTACGCACCGGAGCTGCCTGGTCGAGCAGACGGGAAAGCGCCTCGAAAGCCGCGCGCTGACTCTGCGGAGCGGCCACCGGGGTCATGCGGCGGATCTGCTCCTCCAGGGACCGGTGGGTTGCTTCAGGCATGCTCGGAGCGTGGATCACATTCGACCTAAACGCAACCTGCGCAAGAGGGCAGAACGACGTGTAAATGACATGAGTTTCGAGAGTTACACGCTTTTCAACAGGGAGCTCTCGCCCCCGGGAACAGCTGTCGCAAAGCTCCTGCGCGGGGGGACCCGCCGCATCCCACGCGATGGGAAGAGCCCCAGCGCGCGACTTCGTCGCGCGCTGAGCTCCATGCTGATGCCCTAACCAGCAGCGACGATGCGCTCGTCCTCCTCTTCGTCGACGATGCCGGAGATTGGGGGAGCCTCCGGTTCGTCGGAGCTTCCGGAGGAAGCGAGGAAGCCGAGTTGGCGCAGTTGGCGGCGGCCTTTGACGACGGAGCGGGCGATCGTGCTCCATTCGAGGTACCAGTCCCACAGCGCAGCTTCGGCGGCTTCGCGCTCTTGGGCGGACTGCTCGACGGTCGGACTTTCGGGCGTGATCTCACCGAACTGGTCGAGGAGCTCCGCCGCTTCGTTTCGCTGAGCCGCACCGAAGCCGCGCTTCTGGAGCAAAGCGAGTGCCGCCGCGCCTTCGGGGGCCCGGTCGAGCTCGCTCAGGCGGCTGAGGAGCGTGCTCACCGTCACGGTGACCTCGAGCCCTTCGGCCTGCGACAGATTCAGAAAGAGCTGTTCGTAGACCGCGGGATGCCGCCGACGGAGGCTGGCCCCGATGACGGGAAACCACTGATTTTCCCAGGCGTCGAGCCGCTCGAGCACGCTCGGATCCGGCGGCGAGGCGCTCGGAACCGAAAGGCGACTGCCTGTCGCCGAGAGGAGGAGTTCCCACCCTTCGTCCCAGTCTGCCTGCGAAAATCCAAACGGCAGAAGCGCTGCCGCCACGCGTGGCTCGGACAGCCCACGCAGAAAACGAAGCACACGTTCACACTTCTGACCGATCGTCAGTCTTGCCATGTTTCCCTCCCCATTGTTTCGAGACCGCTCGGTCTCAGTGGTTCAGGGCCCGTAAGGCCCCTCGTCGTTCGGGGCCTGCTTGGCCCACTAGGTGATCCGAGGCCGTGCGACCCCGAGTTCGGAGAACCAACCGCGGCCCCCTTCGAAATGAGCGTTCACCATGACCAGCTCTCGAGGCTTCGTCAAGTCACAGCTCGCTCACAGTTGTGATTTTCATTTGCACTGACCACGAACCCGCGAGTGCCGCCGCGAGTGCCGCCGCGAGTGCCGCGGTCAGTGCCGCGGTCAGTGCGAGCGTAGAGTCGAGCGCTCGGCTATCAACGGAGGCATCCAACGAGCCGCTCCTGGGTCGACCCCGCGCGTCTCTCGATCGGCAGCACGACTCCCCAGCGTCGAATCGCTGCCGGAGCTGGGAAAGCCGTCCGCGGAACCGGGGAGTCGCCCTCCCGAGCCGGGGAGACAACCCGAC